>CAYUOL010000195.1:0-12218 GCA_964446345.1 uncultured Iamiaceae bacterium
CGACGTCGGGTCGATGCGCTTGCGACCGAGACGCGGCGAGGGCGACGATGCCGCGCGTCCCGAGCGCGCGGGCCCCGGCGCCGACCCCTTCGATCCCGACGCGGCCCTCGCCGCGATCGCGGCGCCCGCCGCCACGGGCCCCGCCGGCGCCGGTCCGGCCGCCGCTCCTCCCGCACCCTCGACCCCCAGGAACCCCGATGGCTGACGCCCCGCCCACCTCCGGCCCGCGAGCTCCCGGCCCCGATCTCGGCGTCGATCTCGCGTCCATCCACGAGCTGGACGGCATCGCCGAGGACCACGTCCTGAACACCGAGCTGCTGAACGCCGAGCTGCCCGATGCCCGGTTCGCGGACGCCGCGTACCTGCACTGGCTGTACGACCTGAACCCCCTCGGACGGGGGTACTACGACAACGTCGACGACGTCGCCGAGGACGGCACCTCGACCCGCGTCGCGCACTACGGGCTCATCCCGCAGACCTACCGCGACGCCCACGAGACCTCGCCGTTCGTGTTCTCGCTCAACGCGGTGTCGCGCTCGGGCAACCAACGGCGCGGGTTCTTCACCGAGATCGGGCGCAAGATCTGGGGGCGGGCCCAGCAGGACGGCGTGCGCGTCGTCATCGGCGTCACCAACGCGAACTCGACCTGGCCGGTGCGCAAGGCCGGGTGGCGCGTGATGGGCCCCATGCCGGTGAAGTTCGTGCTGCCGTCGCCGTTCCCGGATCGCAACTTCACGAGCTACGACGTCGACGACGACTTCCTCGACTCCGACACGTTCGACGCGCTGGCCGAGGGCCTCGACGAGTCCCCGGCGTGGCACTGGACCAACTGCTGGACCCCGGAGTACCTGCGCTGGCGCCTCGCCGCCCCCAACGGCGCGAGGTTCAGCGTGCACGTCAGCGACGAGCTCGTCGCCGTCTCCTCGCCGTCGTCGTTCCGCGGCGTTCCCGTCGCGGTCGTGCTGAAGCTGCTGCCGCGCCACGGCCGCTTCGGCCCGATCGACGCCAAGCCCGCCGTCACCGCCATCTGCCACCACCACCGCGCGCCGTTCGCCGTGTACTCCGGCCACAACCGCCACGTCGTGGTCAACGGGGTGCGGGTGCCCGAGCGGTTCAAGCCCGTGCCGCTCAACATCGTGATGCTCAGCCTCGACGACGCGATCGACCAGAGCACCTTTCAGCTCGACACCTTCGAGTTCCTCGACATGGACGCGTACTGATGGGCGACCCCGAGTGGGAGGCCCGATGAGCGGCGCGATCACCTTCACGCTCGACCTCGAGGACCACCGGCCCGACGACTCGGCCGAGCTGCGCTACCCGCGGGTCACGCGCATGGTGCTCGAGCACCTCGCCGCGCAGGGCGTGACGGGCACCTTCTTCGTCGTCGGGATCGTCGCCGAGGCGGAGCCCGACCTCGTCCGGGAGGTCGCCGCGGCCGGGCACGAGATCGGGTACCACACGTGGGACCACACGCCGCTGGTCGAGCGCGACGACGCGTCGCTGCGCGAAGACCTGCGCCGCGGCAAGGGACTGCTCGAGGACCTCGCCGGCGAGGCGGTCGTCGGGTTCCGTGCCCCGACGTTCTCGCTCGTCGCGTCGACGACGTGGGCGACCGACGTCATCCGCGACGAGGGCTTCACCTACTCGTCCAGCGTGCTGCCGGCCGCGAACCCCCTCTACGGGTTCCCCGGCGCCCCGCTCGACCCGTTCCTCTGGCCCTCGGGCCTGGCCGAGTTCCCGTCCCCGCTCGGGGGCGTCGGCCGCTTCCAGATCCCGTACCTCGGGGGCACCTACCTGCGGCTGCTCCCGCGCCCGTTGATCACCGCGGCCCACAAGCGGGCCACGAGCACGGTGCCGTGGACCTACATGCACCCCTACGACGTCGACCCGGGGGAGAAGTACTGGCGCGAGCCGGTCGCCGGCGCCATGGCCCCCTTGCTGTGGGTGGGGCGGCGCCGCGTGCTGGGGAAGCTCGACCACCTGCTCGGCGGCGCCGGACCGGACGCCCTCGGGGCGCCGCTGCGCGACCGCATCGACGAGGCGCGCGCCGGTGGCACCTACGATCCCTCGACCATGACCCTGACCCCCGCGGCGACGAACACCGAGGAGCGCTGATGGCCACCTCCGAGATGGAGAACCAGGGCGCCATGGCGCACAAGCTGCCGAAGGCGCCGCTGGTCGACCGCATCGACTTCCTCGTGGGCGAGGCCCGCACCAAGCGGGTGATCCACGTCGGCTTCGTGGACACCGGGTGCCGCACGCTGCACCAGCGGAAGAACGCCTGGCTGCACGCGCACCTCGACGAGGTCGCGAGCAGCCTCGTCGGCATCGACGTGGACGAGATCGGCGTGAAGGACGCCGAGGCGGCGGGCTACGAGGCCTACGCCGCCGACTGCCGCGACGCCGAGCAGCTCACCGCCCTCGGCATCGAACCGGCGCAGCTCGTCATCGCCGGCGAGGTCATCGAGCACATCGACGATCCCGGTGCCTTCCTCGACGGCCTCCAGGCCCTCGTCGCGCCCGGCGGGCGGCTCATCATCACCACGCCGAACGCCTACGGGCTCTTCAACGTGGTGGCGTCGCTCGCGCACCGCGAGATCAACCACCCCGACCACGTGCTGATGTTCACGTGGCAGACGCTGACCAACCTCGCCTCGCGCTACGGGTGGGCACCGGTCGAGACCCACGTGTACGTGCCCGTCGTGAAGGGCGCGCCCGGGCGGGGGATCGGTGCGAAGGTGGTCGGCCTCATCGGCCGCGGCACGGTCGGCCTCGAGCGCCTGCTGGCCAAGCTCGGCCGCGGCTACGCCGCCGACGGCATGATCATCACCTTCCGCTCGACCCGCTGACGCGGCGCGAGCGTCAGTCCGAGGCGCGGCGCGACAGCGCCTTGGTCAGCCCCGCGGCGGAGCAGATGAGGTCGTCGCCGTCCTGCACGGTCGTGATCGGCTGATCGACGACGCAGATCACGCCCGACTCGACGTTGAGCGCCGCCATGCGCTGCTTCAGCAGATCGGCCCGGCGTCGGTTCTTGCGCACGTTGGGGTGCGTCAGCGCGTCGTCGCCGCTGGACCCGTCGGGGATCGACGCGCCGATGATGATGCGCACCCGCGCATCCCGGGTGGCCCACACGCAGCCGCCGGTCGACGGCGCATCGAGGCGCTGCGCACCGCTGCGCTTCAGCAGCGCCACCGCCGACTGGGGCGGGCCGTCGGGCGGGGTCATCTGCTGCGACGAGATCTCGGCGAGGAACGCACCGGCACCGCATCCGAGCAACGCGACGAAGGGCCAGTGGAAGTCGAAGGTGCCCGAGCTCGTCGCCCACACACCGACGGCGGTGGCGATGACGCCGACGGCGGCGATGCCGATGGCGATCGGCCGGGCCCGCTCGGCGATGGCGGGCGGGCGACCCGTGGTGACTGCGAAGCCCGTGCCGAGCCCGGCGACCAGCCCCAGCAGCCCGATCCACGTGCCGCTGACCTTGAAGAAGAACACGAGCAGGAGCACCAGCAGGGTGGTGACGACGGCGAGGCCGATCAGCACCAGCTTCAGGCGGCTGGCCGCCTGGGGGTTGACCGGCTGGGCATCGAACCCGGCACGGCGCATCTGCCGGTTGGTCACGTCCTGCGGCGCGGGGGCGGCCGGGGCGCCCTTGCCCGCCCGGGCAGCCGCCTGGGCGCCCTTGGGGGCCTTGACGGGCGGCTGGGTGCCCTTCGCGGTCGTGCGCCCCCCGCCCTTCTTGTTGTTGCTGGCCAACGTTCTCTCCTGTGTCGATCGCACGTCGATCTGACCCCAACCTTGGCACGCGCGCTGCGCCGCGACAGAACTGACCCGGTCCGGGGGGGGCGCGGATCTCGGCTCCCGGGGCGCGTGCCCCGGCCCGGGCGCGGCCGAGGTCGGGCCCGGGTGGTGGGTGGGCCCGGCGCACCCGGCACACTGGGACCCATGGCCTCGCCCAGGGATCCCTTCGCTTCCCGCGCCACCCTCGACCCGACCCTCGACCCCACGCTCGACGCGCGGCTCGACCCCACGGTCGCTCGCCGCCTGCTCGGCGAGGCGACCGCAGCCCGGGAGCTCGCCCGGCTCCTGCTGCGCGCCCCGTGGCTCGCCCGGGTGCCCCGCGGGCACGGTGAGCCCGTGCTGCTGATCCCCGGGCTGGGGGCGAGCGATGCATCGAACGCCGCGCTGCGGGGCTACCTGCGCAGCATCGGCTACGACGCCCACGGCTGGGGCCTGGGCCGCAACCGCGGAGACGTGCGCACCAAGGTGCCCGAGGTCGAAGCGAAGGCGCTGCGCCTCGCGGCGCGGCGCGACGAGCCGGTGCACCTCGTCGGGTGGAGCCTCGGGGGCGTGATCGCCCGGGGCGTCGCCCGCCGCCGGCCCGACCGCGTGGCACAGGTGATCACCTACGGCTCGCCGGTGCTCGACCGCGGTCTCGGACGGGTGTCGGTGCCGATCACCGCGATCCACAGCCGCGGCGACGGCATCGTCCCGTGGCGCTCGTGCATCGACGACTTCAGCCCCGACGTCGAGAACGTCGAGGTGCGCAGCGCCCACCTCGGCATGGGGATCGATCCCGATGTGTGGCACATCGTGATCGACCGCCTGACGCGGGCCACGACGGCCGCCCCCCGGCGCTGACCGCGCGCGCCGCGCTCGTCACCTCTCGCGTTCGGCGACGGCCCGGCGCAGGGTGGGCGCCAGCGCGCCGCGGCGTCCCACCTGGACGGCGTCGAGGTCCAGCCAGGCGCGCAGCGCATCGAGCTCGGCGGCGGCGGCCGATGCCACCTGCGGCGCATCCGCCTCGGGCTCCACGTGCGCGGCCTGCACCAGGAGCCTCGATGCCTTGCGATCGGCCTTGAGGTCGAAGCGCCCGACCAGCTCGTCGCCGAGCAGCAACGGGAGCACGTAGTAGCCGTAGCGGCGCTTGGCCTGCGGCACGTACACCTCGATGCGGTAGTCGAACGCGAAGAAGCGCGCCGTGCGCTCGCGCTCCCAGATCAACGAGTCGAACGGCGACAGCAGCGTGGCGCTGTCACGCCGGGGACGCACCACGCGCGCGTCGGCGCGGGCGAGACCCGGCTCGCGCCACCCTTCGACCTCCACCAGCACGAGCTCACCGGACTCGACGAGCTCGGCCAGGCGGGGCCGGGCGCGCTTGGGGTTGATCCGGTAGTAGTCGGCCAGCTCCCGCGCGGTCGCCACCCCCAGCGATCCCGCGGCGTGCACCAGGAGACGCCGATGCGCCTCGTCCTCGGGCGGGGTCGGCTCGGCCAGCACCGATGGCGGGATGACGCGCTCGGCGATGTCGTAGACGCGCTCGAAGTTCGGGGCACGCCAGCCGCACACCAGACCCCGGAAGAAGAGCCACTCGAGCGCTTGGCGACCCAGGCTGCGCCGATCCCACCACTCGCCGTCGCGGCGTCGGGGGTCGCGCAGCTGCGACGCCGTCAGCGGTCCGCGCTCGCGCACCTCGGCGAGGACCGCGTCGATGTACCCCTCGTGCTCGCGGTGCCACGCCTCGGCCCGCTGCGCGTAGAGGTCGGAGGTGCCGTACGGGCCGTGCGCCTCCATGCGCCAGCGGAAGAGGGGCTGCCAGGCCATCGGGAGGAGCGATGCGGCGTGGCCCCAGTACTCGAAGAGCTCGCCGCCCGGGCCCGTCAGCGCGTGCAGGTGGTCGCGGTCGTACGCGCCCAGCCGACTGAAGAGCACCAGGAACTGCGTGCGCTCGACCACGTTGATCGCGTCGAGCTGGATCGTGCCGACCGCGTCGAGGGCGCCCCGCACCTGCGGACGGCCGATCTTCCCCGACGGTCGTGGGCGACCCAGGCCCTGCGCCGTGAGCGCCATCCACCGGGCCTCGACCGCCGAGATCTCGGCCCCCGTGCGCATCGGCGCAGCCTACCGATCACGACCGCGCCCGACGCGGGCGCCGTCCGATCCGGCGGATCACCGAGGCCTCCTCCGAGCACCGACGAGGAGTGCCGACCACGAGCGCCACCCGAGCGCCGACCACCAGTGTGGCTACGACGCAGGTGGCTCCGCGGCGCCGCCCTCGCGCGGCTCCGTCGTCGCATCCAGCCCGGCATCCAGGCCGCCATCCAGCCCGGCGTCGAGGTCGACGTCCACGCCCGCCAGCGCATCGTCCACCGCGCTGCGGGCGTCGCGCTCGGCGCGCAGCAGGGCGATCTCCTCGGCGAGCGTGCGGGTGCGCTCCTCCAGCCGGCTCAGCTCGTACGAGAAGTGGATCACCACCAGGAAGAGGAACCCGGTCGTCACGAGCAGGAACAGCGCCGGCGGGTAGTGCACCCCGACGAACTCGGACACGTTCGTCAAGAGGCCCGGCCACACCGCGAGGACGCCGAGCACGACCGCCACGACGGTCCACAGCAGGGCGTACTTGCCGCTGAGCTGGCGGCGCCGCACCAGGCGCAGGATGAAGAACAGCGCCACGAGCGTGACGACTGCGATGAAGAGGTGACCCCGCCCGGACAGGTCCCCTTCGACGAACGACTCCTGCGCCAGCAGCGCCGCGAACCGGCTCACGTGCTCGCCTGGGGTTGGGGCGGGGTCAGCAGCTTCTGCCGGGACCGGCGCGACGCCGTCACCGTGATGACGAGCATCAGGCGCACGTAGTGGTACAGCAACTTGAAGCGACGGTTCGACGGCTGGCCCTGTTCGCGGTTGTGCATCTCGACCGGCACCTCGTCCACCCGGAAGCCTGCGGCGCAGGCCAGCAGCAGCGCCTCGACGGACTCCATGTACTCCGCCGGGTACTCGCGCGAGAAGTACTGCAGCACGCGCTCGTCGAAGGCGCGGAAGCCCGAGCTGGTGTCGTGGAAGCGCTGCCCCGAGAACTGGCGCACGATGAAGCGCATCAGCCCCATGGCCTGGGCTCGCATCCGCGAAAGCTGGTAGCTCTGGCTCTGCCCACCGAAGCGGTTGCCGATCGCCATGTCCGCGCCGGCGTCGAGCGCGGCGAACAGCGTGGCGATCTCGGTCGACTCGTGCTGACCGTCGGCGTCGAACTGCACCGCGCGCGTGTAGCCCTCTTGCACCGCGTAGCGGAAGCCGGTGCGCAGGGCACCGCCGATCCCGAGGTTGAACGGCAGGCTGAGCACGGTTGCGCCACCCTCGCGGGCGACCCGCGCGGTCGCGTCGGTCGAGCCGTCGTCCACGACCACGATGTCCGCGTCGGGGACGTTGCGGTGCAGGTCGGCGAGCACGGCCGGGAGCGCAGCCTCTTCGTCCTTGGCGGGGATGATCACGAGAGCGCGGGGATGCGGGTGCTCGTGTGCGCTCATCCCGGCCAGCCTAAACGGCGGGGTCTTCGCCACCCCGCATCGCCGGTGGGCCGCGGGTCGTCGGCGCGGGTGCTCACGTGGACGGACCGGCGGGGCGGCGCCGCTTGAACAGGGCCCGCAGCGGCTGGTCCTTCAGCTTCAGGAACGGCAGCTCGACCACGTAGAACAGCACGCTCGCGATCGCCAGCGAGAGCACGAACGACAGCACCACGACCAGCCAGTAGTTGCCCGTGAACGTGGCCAGGCCGTCGAGCTGGTTGCCCGGCCGCGGGTGCGCGGCCCGCTCCACCTTCTCGGCCCAGTCGGGCACGGTCCACGCCTTGACCTGATCGATGATGTTCAGGTGCCAGAGGTAGAAGGAGAGCGACACGGCGCCGAGGAACACCAACGGGCGTGAGCTGAGGATCCGCCGGAGCATCCCTTTGCTCTGATCGCCGAACATCGCCGGGAACAGCCAGATCGCCGAGGCCAGGCCGTAGAGGAACTGCCGGGGCAGGTAGTCGCTGTAGCCGCTGCTGTCGTGCAGCCCGAAGGGTCGGTCGGGGTAGCGCATGCGGGTGACCCCGAAGAAGATCAGCCCGGCGATGATCCAGCACACGTTGGGGTGGTCGCCGAACCAGGCCAGCGCCCGGGGGAGCGCCCGCCCCTCGGACAGGGCGGCGCTGAGCACGGCCAGCGCCATGCCGATCGCGAACAGGTCGAGGAACATCGGCAGCCACAGCAGCGACTGCTCGGCCCACGACGGGCTGGCCAGCACGACGTAGGCCCGGAAGCCGGTCGACGCCAGGTACACCACCGCCAGCCCGCCGAGCAGCACGAGCACCTGGGCCTTCAGGGCCCGACCGCGGCACAGGCGGCTGATGAGCATCGCGTAGAGGGGGAGCAGCAGGTAGAAGGTGACCTCGACGCCGATGCTCCAGGCCTGCGTGATGCCGTACGCCACGTGGCACGCACCCGCGTCGTTGCACACCTGCACCGGCACCCCGAACGCGGGCAGCACCAGCGCGTTGCCGATCCACCCCTTCCAGCTGGCGATCTGCAGGCCGAAGATCAACCCGAGCAGGACCAGCGCCGTCCAGTAGGCCGGGAACACGCGCAGCGCGCGCCGACGGTAGAAGGTACGGATCGCCAGCGGCGAGCGCTCCTGCATGGTGGCCTTGACGAACGGGCGGTAGAGCAGGAACCCCGACATCACGAAGAACATCGGCACGCTCAGGTCGAAACGTGCGATCAGGGGGCCGATGGTGCGCCCCAGCGTCGTGTCCGGACGCACGAACGCCGTCGCGTACGCGGCGTGGTTCATCAGCACCATCGTCATGCCGATGCCGCGGTAGGCGTCGAGGCACGGGAAGTGGGTGCCCGCGCTCAGCTCGGGCACGGCGGTGACGACCTGGGTGGCGTCGGGGGCGTCGGGCGGGTCCGCGGTCGCGCTCATGCCGGTGCGCTCGCGGCGGGCGTCGGGCGCGGCGCGGCCTCGGGCTCGCGCCGGCGGCGAGGCCGCAAGACGTACGCGTCGAGGCCGATGCCGGCCAGCACCACGGCCGCGATGTCGGCCGGCAGCCGGAAGCGCACGATGCCGTAGAACGCGGTGAGCGTGATCGTGACGATGGCGATCGTCGAGAGGAGCGGCCACAGCGGCACCCGCCGGCGGCGCAGCGCGACCGCCCCGGCGACCGCGGGCACCAGCATCACCCACCACAGGACGAAGCCGGCCCAGGACGCCCAGCGCTCGCGGCCCTCGCCCTCGTTCAGCCAGACCATCTGGTCCGGCCCGAAGAACCCGAAGCCGCGCACGATCCGCGTCGCCACCACCCCGGGCACCAACCGCTTGTGGTCCTTGATGTACTGGATGCCGGCGTCGCGGTAGTACGACGACACCACCGACTGATCGGCGCCCGGCGGGATGCGCTCGGCCACCGGGTACGTGCACCCCAGGTTCCAGAACCCGACGCCACCCGCCCCGTCGACGCCGTAGACCGGATCGCAGTTCGCGCCGAGCAGCGTGATGCCGTCGTTCGTCGAGAGCAGCACCGGCTTCTCGAACCGTGGGGCGTTGTACACCGTCCACGGCACCAGCACGAGCACCGCCGCCCCACCTGCCACCAGCACGCGGCCGAGCCGCGCCGGGATCGAGATCGACCGGGCCATGAGCGCGACGGGCAAGACGGTGACGGGCAGGAACAGCAAGAGCTCGGCGCGCGCGAGCCCGGCGACGCCGCACGCGACCCCCACCCAGGCCGCGCGGGCCAGCGACGGTCGATCGACGAAGCGGTACACGAGCAGCAGCACCGCCAGCATGGCGACGGTGCCGACGGTCTCGGACATCACGATGACGTCGTTCATCCAGAAGTTCGGGTTGATCGCCGCCAGACCGGCCGCCAGCAGCCCGGCGCGATCGCCGGCGAGGCGGCGAGCGAGGATGCCGACGAGCACGATCGCGACCGTGCCCAGCACGGCCATGCCGATGCGCTGCGCCAGGATGCTGTCGCGCAGGAAGAGCAGCTTGGTCGGCGCCATGAGCAGCGTCGTCAGCGGCGGGTGGTCCGCGGCGGGGGCGTAGGGGGGCACCGCGTTGAGCCGGTTCTCGAACCCACCCCCGGCGGCCAGGGTCTGCGCCGAGCTCGAGTACCACAGCGCGTCGCCGCACAGCTCGCGCCCGCAGGCGTCGAGATCCCGCTTCGAGACCAAGATGATCGCCAGGCGCAGCAGGAAGCCGGCGACGGCGACGGCCGCGAGGCCCCGGGTGAAGGGGCGCAGACGGCGGCCCGGCCTTGCGCCCGATCCGGGATCGGGGGCCGCGGCAGGTACGTCGGAGTCGAGGGTCGCGACGGTCGCCGTCGGGTTCGTCATGCGGCCAGCCAGCATACCGAAGCACCGTCGCGGCTCGGGAACCCCGGTGCCTGGCGTCCGTCGGTCCCGGCACTACGATCGGCGCCGTGAGCGTGACGAGGAGCGGTTCTCCGCGCGACGCGGCGTCCGACCTCGGTCCTGATCCAGCCCACGATCCCGGGCCGGAGCTCGTGCCGGACGACGCCCGCGGCGACAGGGGATCTTGGCCCAGCGACAACCCCGGCGACGAGAGCCCCGGCGAGAGCCCCGGCGACAACCTGGCTGACGACCGGCGCCGCGACGCAGACGCCGACGACGACGGCTCGGCGGCCGGCCTCTCCGCGCCGATCGAGATCGTGGCGCTGGCAGTGGTGGCCGTGCTGGCCGGCGTCGTGCTGCGCTTCGTGGCGCGCTCGCCCCTGTGGCTCGACGAGGCGCTCACCGTCAACATCGCGAAGCTGCCGCTCGCGGACATCCCCGAGGCGCTGCACCACGACGGTCATCCGCCGCTGTACTACGCCCTGCTGCACGGCTGGATGCAGGTCGCCGGCACGAGCGACACCGCGGTGCGGGCGCTCTCGGGCAGCTTCGCCGTGCTGACCCTGCCCCTCGCGTACCTCGTCGGGCGCCGCCGCGGGGGGCCGCTGCTCGGGTGGATCACCCTCGGCATCTTCGCCGTCTCGCCGTTCGTCTTGCGCTACGCGACCGAGACGCGCATGTACTCGATGGTCGCGTTCCTCGTGCTCGCCGGGTACCTCGTCCTCGACGACCTCACCCGGCGCGAGCGCGACGGCTGGGGTCGTGTGGCCGGTCTGGCCGTGATCGTCGCCGCGCTCCTCTACAGCCACTACTGGACGATGTGGCTGCTCGGCGCGGTCGGCATCGTCCTGCTCGTCGTGTGGCGGCGGGCCGACGCCGGCTCGGGGGTGCGCCGTGGCACGGGCCGCGCGCTCCTCGCGCTCGTCGCGGGTGGCGTGCTGTTCCTCCCCTGGGTGCCGACGGTGCTCTACCAGTCGAAGCACACGGGAACGCCCTGGGCGGGCCCCCTGCGCCCCGGCAGCGTGCTCGGGAGCACCCTCACCGACTTCGGGGGTGGCGACTTCAAGGACGCGCAGTTCGTCGGCGGCGTGCTGCTCGTGCTGCTGCTGCTGGGGATCTTCGGGCGGGCGCTCGACAGCCGTCGCGTCGAGCTCGACCTGCGCACGACGAAGCAGCTCCGACCCGAGGCGGCGGTGCTGGCGCTCACGCTGCTGATCGGCATGCTCGTCAGCTACGCCACGTGGAGCGCGTTCGTCACCCGCTACGCCTCGGCGTTCCTCCCCATCTTCCTGCTGGTCGTCGCCGCCGGGCTCACCCGCTTCACCGGCCGCTGGATCCGCTCCGGGGCCTTCCTCGTCGTGCTCGCCCTGCTGGGCTTCGGGTGCGTCTACAACCTCACGAAGCCCCGCACGCAGGCCGGCCCGATCACCTCCAAGGTCGCCGAGAAGGCCAAGCCGGATGACGTCGTCGTGTACTGCCCCGACCAGCTCGGTCCCGCCGAGCTGCGCCTGATGCCGCCAGGTCTGCGCCACGTGGGCTACCCCACGCTCACGTCGCCCGACCGCATCGACTGGGTCGACTACGGCGCCCGCAACAGCGGTGACCCGGCGGCCTACGCCCGTCAGGTGCTCGACTACGCCGGAGCGGGCCACGGCATCTTCGTGGTCTGGAGCGGGGGCTACAAGACGCACGAGGGCACCTGCGAGCGGTTCCTCGACGCGTTGTCGCAGGGGCGCCCGAACGCCCAGACGGTCGTCAGCGAGGACGGCGACACGTACTACGAGCACGCCAACCTCTGGTACTACCCGGGGACGTGAGCACCGGGGCAGGGGAGGCACGACCTCAGAGCGCAGCGGATCGGACTCGCGCGGCCAGAGCGGGGGAGGCGATCGCCGCGGACCTGCGCGCGGTGCTGCCGTCGTGGCTGGTCGCCCGTGCGCTCGTCGGGGTGGGCTACGTGCTCGCGCTCTGGGTCGCGCAGCGGTACTTCGCCACCGGGCAGCCGCCGCAGCTGCACGAGGGCCTGCTCGTCTGGGACGGCAACTA
>CAYUOL010000196.1:0-12175 GCA_964446345.1 uncultured Iamiaceae bacterium
ACACACACACACACACACACACACACACACACACACACACACGCGCGCGCGCGACAGGCGGCTTCGCGTGCCGCGGGACGTGCGGCTGCTGCTGGTGGGGCTTCTGGCGCAGCCCTACGAGATTGGAGGTACCGTGGCCGGCGCCGCGGTCTGGCTCAGCGCTGCTGCAACCGCAGAGGTCGTGGCGTTCATCTGGGACCCCTTCTACGGAGGTGGTTGTGGTTGTGCTGTGTGCGTGCGCGGTGTGGTGCGCTAATCGCGGCGTGCAGGCATGACGTACGGGCCCGAGGCGGTGTTCAGCAGCGGCACCACCGTCAAGATGGTCTCCCGCGAATGAAGTTCATTTGGGGTCGTTGTCCATGCTGCCCAGACTGTTGGTGAGCATGTACCGCACGTCCAGGCCGTCCGTGCTCCAGCCCAGCTGCATGAAGGCGTCGGAGGACTGGCGCAGGTCCACAAAGGGCATCTGAAGGGCGGTGAGGCGGGGGTCAAGCCAAAGAGGGCAAACGCACGTCTGCGAAGAGGGCGGCGTCGCCGGTCACGGGCTGCGTGAGCAGCGCACGGCCCGCGGGCTGCGGCGCGGTGTGCAGCGGCTGCGGCGGCGGGCCGGAGCTGCCGGCGTCGGGCTGCGGCACGTACACGAAGCTGGCGGGCGGCGGGGGTGAGGGCGGCCGCAGCCGGCGGGCTTGCTTACGCGTTGGGCGCGGCGTCGCCCCACTTGCGCCCGTCGTTGCACACACGCACCGACACGGCACCCTGACCACCCCCCAACGTCCAGTCAACACACACACACACACACACACACCCACACACACACACACACACACACACACACACACACACACACACAGCCACCTGGAGAGCGTGCGGGGGGCTGAAGCACACCAGCGTGCGCGGGCCTGCACGGCCAAGTCAGCCGCCACACGCTCGCAGACGCCGCCCCCAACACGAGGCCGTGCCGTGGTAAGTGGGCTGCACGTCGGTCTGGTCGAAGCGAACGCGGATGCCTTGCAAGCCGCGGTCAGCACACACACACGCACACCACGCAGACGGCACGCTGACCCGGAGAGTCGTAGAAGTTGTTGCCCAGCACCACCACCTGCGTGCCTGCACACACCACGCCCGCTTCAGCGCCACACACGACCACTGCACGCAAAGGGCCGCACCGCCGCGAACGTTGCCGCTGCTGGGGATGAGCTCGCTGACGGTGGGCGGCAGCTGCTGCGGCTTCTTGAGCTGTGTGGTGTGCGACAGCACCTGAGGGGCCACCGCGGTCAGGTGCGGTCTGCAGCAGCCAAAGGGGCGGCCCACACCAGGAACGGCACGCTCTGCAGTGTGTGCAGCACTTGGTAGCGGTCGCCGTCGTCGTAGCGGCGCAGCTCGAAGCGCAGCGAGAAGTGCGTGTCGTTGAGCTGGTGCGAGGTGTGCAGCAGCTTGACGCGAGCAAAGGTGGCCGCGTCGCCGGGCGCCACGCGCTCCAGCACGTCCCCGGCCAGCGCGCCGTCGTCGCTCAGCTCCTCCATCGTGTCGCAGCGCACCACGTGCAGCCCCACGAACAGCCGCTTGTCCCTGGGCCTGCGATGAGCAACAAGCAACAAGCAACAAGAGACGCACCTGTTGCCGGCGGCGGGGCCGCGAACGCGCACGCTGGGCGCGGGCTTGAGGTTGCGGCGGTAGATGCACTTGACCGGCGGCTGCTCCACCATCTCCAGCCTGAGCGCGGGCTCGCCGTCGCCGTCGTCGTCGTCGTCGTCGTCCTGCCAGGCACGACTTGAGGTGGGCGGAGCCAGCCACACGGCAGCTGCTGACCTGGTGGTCGTCGGCGCCGTCCTTGACGTCCATGGGGTGCTGCTCGCCGCTCAGGCCCAGCGCAAAGCCGCCGCCGAAGAAGGCCTGCAGCCGTCAGTGGCGGCCGGCTCCGCGCACCCGCGCCACGCCGGTACCTCGGGCTCATCCAGCACCAGCGGCACGAACAGCGACCGCAGTTCCAGCGCCTCAAAGTTGTCCAGCAGCAGCAGCTGCACCAGCAACGCCACGTGTGCAGCGCTGAACGAGGACAAGGCGTCGCGCAGCCCCTGTTGCCCCTCCACGTCAGCATCCCTTCCAACCCCACCACCGGCGGCGCAAGCACCCTCAGCTCCTCCATGTCCAGCGACAGCACTTGGCGCATGGGCGCGGCCAGGAAGAAGGACTCCGGCCCCAGGCCCAGCATCTGGCCCAGCGCGGCCAGGTCGGCGTCGGGCCCAGCGTCCTGGTACACCAGATGCACGTTGCGCAAGTTGGCCAGCGGAAGCGAGGACAGCAGCTTCTGCAGCGCGCTCAGAAGTTGGAACAGCTGCTCGGGGGCCACTCGGTCCCCAACGGCCCTGCCACGCGTGAGAGCTCCGCCAGCACGGGGGGCTCCTCCTCCTCACCGATGCAGCGCCAGCAGCTGCGGAGCGCTGAGCGCCTTGAACACCTGGTGCAGATGGTACAGGCGCACTGCCGTGACCAGGCTGGGCTGCACATCAACGGGCACAGAGCCGAGCGCTGCAGGGTCGTGCTGCATCACGCCGTTCACCAGCGCCACCAGGGCCGCGGCCTCAGTCGCCTTCACGGCCTGCAACACCTCCGCGACGAAGAACCTGCCGAGCACCTTGCTCAGGAGACCGTGGCAACAACAGCACAAGGGACGCAGAGTCCCAGGGCCCTCCGGCCCCCCACCCCCAAGCCCCCCACGCACTTGTCGCCTTGGTGGCCCAGCACGCGCAGCACGCGCGCCACATGCACAGCGTCCAGACTCGTGATGGCCTCCAGCGCGCCGGCCAGCTGCGCCTGCAGCGCTGCCATCTCGGTTCTGGGTTGTTCCGCGTGTCCCCCCAAAAAACGAGCTGCTGTGTGGGTCGAGGGCAGCGTTGCCCCCGCACTATCCGTTGGGCCGGCACCAATCGCCAACAAGCCGCCCCTCTTCTTCGCGCAGTTTTCTCTTGGGCTCGGCCTGATGGACGGCAAGGTCGAGGCCCCCCCTGTGGACGGTGGCGTGGTCCGCTCACCACGGTTCACCGCAACAGCGTTCGAGCCCGGACCACGTGCGTGTCCTGCTGCCTCGTCAGCACCGGGGCGGGCGCGACTCAGGGGCCACGCCTGCAGGTGCGGGTGGTACAGCAGAGCCGCACCTACTACGAGGTGCTGGGTGAGCTGCGCCCTCTCGCGGCAGGGCTCCGGCGCGTGCTGAGGGCGCCGTTGCAAGGCGTGCGCGTTGGAGCCAGCCAGGACGAGCTGAAGAAGGCGTTCCGCAAGCGCAGCCTGCTGGTGCACCCAGACAAGAACTCGGCGCCCGGAGGCATGTCCCCAGGTGGGGCTGGGGGGAAGTGCTCATCAAAGGCTTTGTGTCGCAGCGGAGGCCGCGTTCCAGCGCGTCAAGGCACGCCGCGGTTTCCCCTGACGCCCAGCCGTGCTTCCCTCACTGTCGTCCACAGGAGGCGTTTGACACGCTGTCCGACGAACGCCAGCGCATGATCTATGACCAAGTGGGCCACCGAGCGTACACTGAGCGCGGGCGGGCTGGTGGAGGCGGCGGTGGCGGCGGTGGGCCTCTTGTTTGTTTTCGGGGGCCCCGCCGCGTTGCTGAGCGACCGCGCAGCCGGGTTTGGGGGCTTCGACGGGCCGCCCTTTGGCGGCGGTGAGTGCTTGTTGCAGGCTCTCCGTGCAAGAACCCGCCCCATTTGCTCTTTGCAGGGCGCCGCGCCGCAGACGTGGACGTGGACGACGTGTTCCGCATGTTCTTCCAGCACATGCACGCGCGGGTACGAGCTCGAGGGCCTGTGGCGTGCGCGGCGGGCGTGCTTGACGCGACTGGTGCAGCAGCAACAGCGGCAATATCATGCGGGCAGGCAGTACTACTACGGCGCGGAGCCAGGCCCCGAGGTGATGCGTTGTGGGTGCTGGACGTGAGCTGACGGGCCGCAACAGGGCAGGCAGCAACGCACGTGGACTACGCTGATGCCTGTGGCGCTGCTGGTGCTGGGTGCGTGGCGGCGGCGTGGCGTGGCGTGGCATGGCCGTTGAGCGGGGGGCCGGGCAGTGTGGCTGGCGGGTGCGTGGCTCAGCGACACAGAGCCGTACGTGCTGGCGCCGGGCGTGCGGTCGCATCCCGTCAAGCGCACCGGTGAGCGCGGCCCTCTTCTATGTGCCCGCTGCTGAGCGCGCGCGCGCGTGCGCACGCAGTGCACGGCATGGACTACTTTGTGGAGGAACGCTTCGAGAAGCGGTTTCCCACTGAGGAGCAGCGCAGGGCGGTGGAGACGCAGGTGCTGAACGAATGGCTGGTGCGGCTGCACGGCCAGTGCAGGCAGGAACAGCGCGACCGCAGCCAAGCGGTATGCGCAGCGTGTCTACACTGCATTGTGCTCATTGCGAACCCCCCCGCAGCTCTTTTGGTCCTCTGCGGACACGCGACAGCGCGAGATGGCCAAGCCGTTTCCCAGCTGCTCACGCTACACCGAACTGGCCCAGCGCCTCAGGACGTCGTAGCGGGCTCTTGCTATGCTTCTGGTTCCTCCTTTGAGCTCGGCCCCCGAGGCCACACGCCTTGCGGCAAAGGCCGGGTGCAAATAGCAACAACAACAACCTTGTGCGTGTGGAGGGGTCGGGCACCTGTGCAGCTCGCAACGCTTCTGGGAGGGGGCCCCCGAGAGCCTGTACAAGTGCCGCACAAGAAGGACGCGCCGCCATCATCATGAGCAACAACCGCAAGCTCAAGGTCACCGGTGAGTCGGGGGGAGACGGCGCGTGCTTGCCCAGCATGGCCCGCTGGAGGCGGAGCCCCGCTGCTGCTGCCAGGAGCGCCGCGTCCTCGGTTCGCTGCTGTGGCTGACCCCCTCGCTCGCTCGCTCGCCGTGCGCAGTGCTGGCCGGCAAGGAGGTAGGCGAGCGCCGCCTCTTGCGCTATGGCGTGCTCAGCTTGGTGCGCGCGCGCCGACCCGCAGCTGGTGGGCAAGAACAAGGGCGACAAGTCCAGCCCCTACTGCGAGCTCACGCTGTTCGACGACAACGGCACCAAGGCTGCGGGCCCGCTCATGACCACCGTGGTCAAGGTGGCGTCAGCGGCGGGAAAGCTTTGCGTTTTTCACCGTGCCGGCCCAAGGACGACCTGAACCCGCGCTGGGACCAACAGCTGACGTTTCTGCTGGAGCGCGAGCCCAAGGACACGTTCACGCTGACGCTGCGCTGCTGGGACAAGCACACGTTCCGCAAGGACAAGTTGAGACGCCGCCGTCCACCATGCGTGGTCTCACACCCCGGCCTGCTCCCTCTCAGGGTAACCAGCGCCATCTGTTGCCCATGTCAGGCAGAAGACGCTGAGCGCACGCACGGAGCAGTTTATGGGCCAGTGCACGGTGACGTTCAACAGCGCGCTTGTGTCGAGCACGGAGGCCATCGACCACTGGTTCCCGCTGGCGGCGCGCAACGCACAGGAGCCCGTGTCGGGCAGCATCCACCTCAAGATCCAGTACGGCGATCTCAAGGGCAGCGCTACCGGGTTGGACAACAAGTCAGTGGCCTCGCAGCTTGGCCTGAACATTGGCGCCACGCCCGGCACGCCCAGCACGCCCACCAAGGGCGGCAGCAGCGGCTCCGTGGTCAACAACAACAACAACGCCACTAACAGCAGCAGCGCGAGCAGCCCTGCGGGGTCCGGCAGCCTGCCCGCCGCCGACGAGCCCGCCATCCCGCCCGAGGAGGCCCCCAACCCCAAGGTGGGCGCGCCGCCGCGCTGTGGGTGCGCCGCCTCACCGCCGCCCAGAACCTGGTGGACAGCGCCAAAGACAGGCTGGCCACGTCGGGGCAGCCGTTCGTGATCGCGGAGCAGCACCACGACCCCGACGCGTACGAGCGCATCCGCGAAGGGCCGGCCAAGTGCGGGCTGCAGAAGATGGGCAGCGCCGCCGTCACGCTGAGCAAGGACAACCTGAACGCCGCGCACTCGTCGGGCAACTACTCGCTGCAGGGCTGCAAGGGCGACGCCGTGGTCACGGCCGGCAAGTGGTACTACGAGGTGCGGCTGGACAGCAACGGCCAGGCCCAGGTGGGCTGGTGCACGCAGACGTACGACGCGGCCGACAGCGGCAGCGGCGGCGGCGATTGCTGGACCTACGACGGCTCCAAGCAGCAGCGCGTGCGCAACGGCAACGGCGTGCAGTGGGATAAGGGCCAGCGCTGGAGCAGCGGCGACGTCATCGGCGTCATGCTGGACCTCAACGTGCCTTCGCTGCGCTTCTCCCGAAACGGCCAGGACATGGGCGAGGCCTTTGGGCCCTCCGAGTTGGGCACCAGGACCAAGCAGCTGAGCCCGTGTGTCATCCTGTCCAGGTGAGGGGGACCGGGCTGCTGCTGTTCGGGCCGCGTTGAGCCCTGCGTGTACGTGGCCAGGAACATGCGCGTCACTGCCAACTTTGGCGCCACGCCCTTTGCATACCCGCAGGTTGTTGTCTGCGCCGCCGCGTGTGAGGCTGCGTGCACTGACGACGACGACGGCGGCGGCACAGCACTCGTACAACCCGCTGCACAACTCGCTGGACGACAAGGAGATGGTGCGCTGGCAGCGGCTGCCGTCGGCCGCCCGTCTCACCATGGCTCCGTTGCAGGCTCAGCTGGCCAAGGTCTTCCGCAAGTATGCGTGTCCTTGGCCCACCAGTGTCTCCACCTTGCTCACCAATGCAGGGTGAACTTTGCTTCTTGGTCACTGCGTCATTTTTGGGCCGAGGCACTGAACGCGACGCCCGCACCAGTACTGCGATGTGAGCAACAAGCCCGCGCTGGACGCGCATGAGGAGTTCCAGGACGCCATCTACGAGGGAGGCGTGGACGAGTACCTCAAGGACCTGGGTACGCTGTGCTGCGCTGTGAGGTGCCCTCCCACGTCGTGACCGCGGCACTGCAGGCGTGGCCGACGAGTACGACCCGGTGCTGTTCGTCATCGCGTGGAAGCTCAACTGCGCCACGCCGTGGACCATCACTCGCACTGAGTGGATGAACGGCTGGCCCCTGCACGGTCAGCGGCCGTGCTCGCGGCTGTGGTGCGGGCCGTGACCGCACGCACCCTTCCCGCAGGCTGCAGCACTGTCAAGGACATGGTGAAGAAGTGCGACGAGTGGAAGAAGGAGCTGAGCAACGACAAGACATTCACGCTCTTCTACAACTGGGTGATGGAGTTCATGCGCGGTACGGCGGTGGCGGAGGCCGGCCGCCGGCCCTGAGCGCGGTTGCTTGCAGGGGACAAGCGCATCCTGGACTTTGACCAGGCCAAGATCTTGTGGCAGAGTATGCGCGGGCCGTGCGTGCGTGCGTGCGTGCGTGCAAGAGCTGACGCGCGCGCCGCCCTCAGTCGTGCTGGGGTCGCGCAAGTGGCCGCTGTTCGACAAGTGGCTGGCGTTCCTGGAGAGCCAAGAAACCAAGGCTGTGAATCAGGGTGAGCACGCGCTGCACCGTGCCGCGCCTCTCTGACGCGGCCCCCGCAGACCTGTGGGGCATGATATGGGAGTTCATGAAGGCGTTCCCGAAGGACACCACGGTGAGGGCTGGGCCTGCACCGCGTCGGGTCACTGCGTTGACCATGTGCAAAGGCTTACGATCCCTCGGATTCGGCGTGGCCCATCAAGATTGACGAGGTTGGTTGCGGCGGAGGCGGCGTGTGCTGGTGGGCTGACGTATCGCTCTTCTCTCAGTTCTGCGAGTGGCTCGAAAAGCAAGACAGCAAGTGAAGTCCCAGGGTGAGGAGGGTCGCGTGATGCTGAGGACGGCGCGTCGCTGGTGCAGCGCGGGCCCGGCGCGCAAGCGCTTGTCTCGGCCGCGCGTGATGAAGGACCCGGGCCAGGAGGTGCCCCTGAGCCGCCAACACGCACGCCCTTCATCATCACCATGGCCCCGTTGCAGGTGATGCAGCGACTGCAGCAGGCCCAGCAAGAGCGCTTCGAGGAGCACCTGGTGAGGGCCCGCGCATTGGGCGCTGCTTGTGTTCACGGCTGCACAGCGACGAGCCGAGGAGCGCCAACGAGGGTGAGACCACCAACACAGCCCTTCATGGGGCGGCGCTCAGAGTCCCGCAGCGGAGCTGCACTCAGCACGGGTGGCGGGGCACGCAAAGCCAAGGCAAGCAACGTGGGCACTGGAGCCCAGGCAGCCAAGGCAAGCAATGCTCCCGGGACCAAGGCAGCCAAGGCAGGCACTGGAGCCAAGGCAGGCGCTGCTCCCGCAGGCAAGGTGGGCAACGCATCGGCACCCAAGGCAGCCAAGGCAAGCAATGCGCCCGCAGCCAAAGCAGCCAAGGCAGGCAACACTGCTGCAGGCAAGGCCGAGAGATCTGCCGGCGAGAACGCGCAGGGCAAGCGCGGCGGCAAGACGGCGGCTGAGGAGGTGCTTGCTTGAGCACTTGGGCGGCTACCTGGGGCTCACTTTGGGGTCGGTGCAGCAGCTGTCTGCAGAGGAGGTGTGGAAGCGAGTGAGCGGCGCGGAGCGCACCATGGCCGGGCCGGCGCCGGCTGCCACACTGCCGCCGCTGGTGGGCGAGGAGCGCACGAGCCCGCAGCTGGTGCGCGAGATACAGGTGCGAGGCTGCCGGCTTATGGCGGGTGAGGCCGTGACCGGGACAACAGGACCTGGACGCAGAGCTGCGCCACGAGCGGGTGAGGGCGCGGTGGGGCTGTGCGGCGGGCTCACGGCGGCGCAGGGCGCGGCTGCAGGTGAGGAGACGGCGCCGGAGGCCGCGGGGGCGCTGACCAGCGGGCTGCAGATGAGGACGAGGACGAGTGGCCGGCCGACGCACAGCCGTCGGGTGAGGGGGGCCCGGAGCCGGGCCCGGGGCCGGAGCTGACGCCGCGCAGTGCACGTGATGGAGCTGCCGCAGGACGACGCGGAGGCGGTGCGGGGGGCGGCGGGGCCGGCGCCGGGCCTGACTGGGGGGGCCGGTGCAGGGCCGCCGCGAGCTCGAGCACTTCCGAGGCTTCTTCACGGGCCGCCGCGACGCCGTGGTCAGCGCGGGCGAGGCCTTTGGCGCAGGTGTGCGGCGGCGGCGGCGGCGATGGTGGTGGTGGCAGCGGTGGTGACGGTGACGGTGACGGGGCAGAGGAGGCGCCGTCGCTGGACCGGCAGATGCAAGACCTGGACCGTGATGGACAGGACTTTCAGATGGAGGAGGACGAGGAGGTGTGTGCTGCTGATGTGGTTGATGGTGGTGGCGTCGGCTCACTGTGCAGCAGCTGGACGAGCTGCTGGAAGATGAGCGCGATGAAGTGCAGCGCAAACTGGGCCAAGAGGCAAGCAACACAGTGCAGCGCAAACACAGCGTGACGGGCTCGTGCAGGCCACCACGCCTGACGAAGAGTACCGCCGCATCTTCGGCGAATCGGTGCGTGGGCTGCTGCGGAGCTCTGCACCTGCGCTGAGGCCGCGTTTCGCAGCGCGACACGGTGGACGATGAGGCGGACGATCCCGGAGACCTGGTGAGGGGGCCGTGACCGCGGCCATCCACTGACCGCAGAGCAGGACATGGCGCAGAAGAAGCCGAAGTGAGGCGGGGCCGCGAAGAGGGTGTGCGGTGCAACCCACACCAACCACCACCACAACAACCACCACCGCAGGCAGGGCGAGGCGCAGAACCTGAGCGCGTGGGAGCAGAAGATGGCGCGCAAGCGGCGCGAACGCTCCACGGTACGCCGCGCCCCGCACCGCCGCCCCGCCCCGCGTCACGCTGCCGCGCGCAGCTGCACGTGGACGAGGACAACAACCTGCGCGTGGGCGGCGCGCTGGTGCCGCCGCGGTGGCACCGCTGGGTGCTGTTCCCCGAAGGTGCGTGGCGCGCGGCGCGGCGCGGCGCGGCCTTGAGCGCAGCCCGCAGAGCCGCACACTCGGCGCCAGAAGAGGCAGGCCGACAAGGAGCGGCGCGTGGCCGAGTGGTCGGGCCGCTGTTGTGGGGTCGGTGGTGTCGGGGCTGAGGGCCGGCCGCAGGTTGGCCGTGCACGGTAAGGAGACGGCGTCACAGCGACAACAGCAATCCAGCTGGCAGCGCGACGACGACACGGACCAGACGGTGCGGCAACGCACCGTGGCCTCGCGTATTGAGGAGGTGCTGGCGGCGGCGGTGTTGGCGTGCATCGCTGAGCGTTGGCCGTCTGGCCGAGCAGAAGCTCAGCGAAGTGCTGCTGCTGGCAAGTGATGCTGTCCGCCGCGCCGCTGTGCGCTGACTCGTGCACGCAGGACATGAAGCACACGGCCGTGCCGCACCTCTCGGTTGATGCCGTGCGCATCAGTGTGGGTGCGGCAGTGCTGCCGCCGCTCACCGCTGCTCACTGCGTCGCAGACATGAGGCGCTGCAAGATCCTGTACTCAGCCGACGACACCAAGACCGTGGCCGCGTTCCTGCGCAAGCACAAGGCCAGGGTGCGAGAGCCCGCTTGCCCGCGGCGACGCCGCCCCGCTCAGACCCCAGTCCACACAGATCCGGCACCTGCTGACGCAGCGGCTGCAGCTCAAGTTCAGCCCCGTGGTGACGTTTGTGCAGGTGCGGCCGGCGGCGCTGCCCGCTGCGCCCCGCTGAGCGCGCCGCGCGCAGACGGACTTTGACAGGAAGGGCGCGGAGCTGGACGAGGCGCTGACGCAGCTGGACCGCGAGCGGCGCGGGCTGGCGCCGGTGGGGGCCGCGGGTCAGTGTGCCGCCCCGGGTCGGTGTGCCGCCCCGTTCACAGCGCCGTCCAGCGGCGTCCATGGACACTGAAGAGGACCGTTTCGACGACAACCAGCAGCAGGAAGAGGGAGAAGAGGAGGAGGAGGAGGAGGAGGGGGAGGGAGAGAAGGAGAAGCCTCCGCCGCGGGGTGCTGTGAGGCCGCTCAGCCGCCGCTCACTGCTCACCGCGTCGCCAGGCTTCATGTATCAGTGGGAGGGCCGCGCGATCAGCAAGGTCAAGGACCAAACATAGTACAGGGCCTTCAGTCCTTCTTCTCTGGCGGCCGGTCTCGGCCCGTCAGCAGGCGGTACACGGAGGGCGTGATGGCTGCCGCCACGGGCAGGCGCACAGGCAGCAGCAGCCTGGACGACGTCAGGCAAAGCTCACGCCCCATCCCCCTCCCACGCACTTGTAGAAGAACCACGCAGCCACCACGTCACCAGCCTTCTTGGCGCCCCGCGACTCGGCGATCCACTCTGGCAAGTGCGTCAGCGACACACCTCCTGCCGCAAGTCCACACACCCTCGATGTGCTCCGTAGACACGGGCAGCCATTGCAGGAACGAGGTCAGCGCGCCCATCACGTCAATACCGCTTGACACGGCCGCGTACATGGCCCCTGGGGGTTCTTGAGCGCAGCACAGCACAGCAGCAGCGACCGCACCAAACGTGACCGTGTCCACGGCGACCAGCGTGCCCACAAAGTACCTGCACGCTCCTTCAACCTCGTGCGCGCGAAGAGGGAGCACAGCGAGGGATCCCTACAAGCCGTAGAACTTGAGGTATTGCTTGGACCGCGCGATGAGTCCGGGTGGCGCTTGCGGTGGCGGTGGCGAAGAGGACGTGGCCAGCGCACGCACAAACAACCTGCTGCGAGGCCGCGTGAGCACGTGGCACAGCAGTGTCGCCGACGCCCGCGAGGCACCCCGAGTATGGCGCGCATCCACGCCGTTGCCAGTGGCCAGACAAGCCCTGCGCGATGCCAAGGTCAGCAGGCGCCAGCGCAACGCCGCCTGACCGCCGTACAGCGACCGTAGCTCCGCGCATGCCCTGCAGCTGCCACGCCACGCAACAGCCACCCCGCAACATCGCGGTTGTTGTTGCGGACCCCTGAACCTCAGCAAAAAGTCAGCAGGTCGTGGAGGTGCCGCCGCTGTCGGGTCAGTGCACTGGGTCACGTGTCTGCCCACCGCTGCTTCATTGTCGATCCCGCCGCCTTAGCCCCACAGCGCAATCCACTGCGACCGGACTCGGCAGCGCCCTGGGCAGCGTCCTGCACTGCTCGTGTGGGTCCGCAGCGCCGCCGTGCACCCCCTTTTTGCGTGATGCGCGGCGCGCGCTGAGGACCGGATCGGCAATGGACAACCACACGGGCATCGTCACCACCACCAAGGACGGGATCATAGTGTCAGTGGACGTCAACGCATGCACCATGTTCGGCTACGCGGACGCTTCGGAGCTGGTGGGGCGCAACGTG
>CAYUOL010000197.1:0-10561 GCA_964446345.1 uncultured Iamiaceae bacterium
ACCCGAAGCGCCGGTACAGGTACGGGATGCCGCCGATGAACAGCGCGAGGTGGCCCAGGTCGGCGGCGTGCGCGTGGTGCCACTCGAACTGCGCGCGCACCAGACCCCGCCGCTGGTACGCCGGATCGGTGACCACGTACTCGATCTGGCCACCGGCGAACGCGATCCCGTCGAGGTGGAACGGGAGGGGGAGCAGCCCGCACGTCGACACGGGCCGTTCGCCGTCGGCGACCACGGTCCACGAGGAGAGGTCGCTGCCCGGTCCGGTCAGGTACGTGCGCACCCCGGGCTCGTCCGAGGCGCCGAACGCCTCGACCGCCAGGGCCACGATGGCCTCGATGTCCGCCGGCGTCGCCGCCCGCAGCACCAGCCCGTCCGCCAGCGAGACCCGCGCCGCCAGGTCGAACGGCGCGTTCACCGGCCCGTCTCCGTGGTTCGCCTCCGCATCGCGCCGACCGTAGCGGGGTCCCGGCGTCGACGACCGGGATCTGACCCCCGGCGGCGCGGCAACCGCCCTCCCGCCCCCTCAACGCCCGCCCGGAGCCCGTAGCCTGTCGCCATGGGAAAGAAGCCGCTGTTCACCCTCGCCGGCATCCCGGTGCGGGTGCAGCCGTGGTTCTTCGCGGTGATCCTCTTCCTCGGGGCCCTGTACGCGCAGCTCGGGTGGATCTACGTCGTCAGCTGGGTCGTGATCGCCACCATCTCGATCACGGTCCACGAGTTCGGCCACGCCTTCGCGTTCCGGGGCTTCGGGCTGCGGCCGAGCATCACCTTGCACGGCATGGGAGGGCTGACCTCCGCATCGACGGCGGGCGCCGAGGACACGTTCACGCCGGCGAAGAGCATCGTGACCAGCCTGGCCGGCCCCCTGTCAGCCCTCGTGCTGCTCGGCATCCCGGCCTGGATCATGGCCAAGGGCCGGGGCTTCGACCCGGGGCTCGGGTTCACCATCTCGCACTTCGGCACGAACCCGACCGAGATCGTCCTCCAGCAGCTGGTGTTCATCAACGTGGGCTGGTCGCTGCTCAACCTCATCCCCGTGCTGCCGCTCGACGGCGGCAACATCATGGCGTCGGTGGGCGAGCTGGTGGCACCCCACAGCGGGCGCCGCATCGCCAACATCGCGTCCATCGCCATCGCCGTCACGTTCGGCATCTGGGGGTGGAGCAACCGCTTGTACATCGCGCCGCTGTTCGCCGCGATGTTCATCGGCATGAACGTCATGGAGCTGACGAACACGCGCCACGAGGACGCCGACCGCGAGCTCGCCGGCGCCACCCGCGCGCTCATCGACTACGAGCCGATGAAGGCCGAGCAGCTCACCTGGTCCGTCCTGACCCAGTCGCCGACGGGGGAGCGCTACCGCTGGGCGACCGAGCTGACGGCATGGGCCCGCCTCGCCCGCGGCGACCTCCGGGGGGCGCATGCGGCGATCCACTCGTTGGCGGCCAACGCCGGACCGAGCGCATCGCTGCTCGGCGCGCTGGCGCTGGCGGAAGGGCGCACCGACGAGGGCGTCTCCACGCTCGCGTGGTCCTTCATGCACGACGACCACAAGCCGGCGAAGGTGCTCGGCGCCATGGCTGCCGCGCAGAGCGGGCAGGTCGTTCCCGTCACGAACGAGCTGCTCCGGTCGGGGGAGGCAGGCGCCCAGGCGTGCCAGCTGTTCCAGGGCCTGCTCGACTACGCCGGCCACCGGCCCGAGGCGCGGCAGGTGGCCGAGGTGGTCAACGCCGGAGCGCACCGCCCCCCGGGGTGGTGAGCGCGGGCCACCCGCACGGGGCGCCCGCCGACGCGGGTCTCAGCGCTCGGGGATGCGCGCTGGCGCAGCGGGGCCGATGTAGCGGGCGCTCGGGCGCAGGATCTTGCCGTCGTCGGCCTGCTCGAGGATGTTGGCGCACCACCCGATGACCCGGCTCGACGCGAAGGTCGGGGTGAACATGTCGGCGGGGATTCCGCACAACGACATCACGACGCCGGCGTAGTACTCGACGTTCGTCCGCAGCTTGCGCTCCGGACGGAACTCGTCGAGCAGCTCGATGACGCGGCGCTCGACCTGCGTGGCGTGCTCGACGAGCGGCCCGCCCAGCTCGTGCGCGACCTCGCGCAACAAGATCGAGCGAGGGTCCTCGGTCTGGTACACGGCGTGGCCGAAGCCCATCAGCTTCTCGCCCGAGGCGAGCTTGGCGTGCACGACGTCGTCGATGCGCTCCTGCGTCGCGTGGGGCCCGATCTCGTCGAGCAGGTCGAGCGCCCGGCTGGGGGCGCCGCCGTGCAACGGGCCGGACATGGCGCCGATGGCGCCGACCAGCGCCGCACCGAGGTCCGCGCCCGTCGACGCGATCACGCGGGCCGTGAACGTGGAGGCGTTGAACCCGTGGTCGACCGTCAGGATGAGGTACTGCTCGATCGCCCGGACGTGGCGCTCGTCGGCCTGTTCGCCGTGCAGCATCCACAGGTAGTTGTCGGCCCAGGCCAGATCGGTGCGGGGGGCGATCGGCTGGAGCCCCTGGTGCAGCCGATGGAGGGCGGTCAACATCGTCGGCGTGACGGCGCACAGGCGCAGCGCGTCCTCGTGACGTTCCTTCGGGTCCGTGTCGATGAGGGGGCGCAGGCGCTGGGACGCGGCCAGCAGGGACATCGCCGTGCGGAACGCGTCGAGCGGTGCCTCGCAGCACGCGGCGATCGCCGGCAGCACCGAGCGCACCTCCTCGGGGATCTCCCGCATGGTGGTCGTGGCGGCCACGAAGCCCTCGAGCTCTGATGCCGAGGGCAGGCGGCCCTCCAGCATGAGGAACCACACCTCTTCCAGCGAGCAGCGCTCGGCCAGCTCGACGGCGGAGTACTGGCGGTAGTGGTAGAAGCCCTCGGTCCCGCGCACGTCGCCGACCGTCGTGTCGGCCACGATCACCCCCTTGAGGCCGCGAGGGACCTCGATGCCGGCCGGTGCGGTGGTGTTGCTCATGTCGTCTCCTCTTCTTCTCGACGATCCTGATCTCTTCGTTCGTCCGAACGTCGCGCCCCTTGTGCGCACTGTCAACGTTGATTAGGGTCAACGTTGATGTCGCGCAACCTCCTCACGGCCGACCAAGTCGCCACCCAGCTGGGCGTCAAGGTCGAGACCGTCTACGCCTACGTCAGCCGCGGCGTGCTGACGCGCACGCTGGCGGAAGACGGGCGCACCAGCCGCTTCGACGCGTCCGAGGTCGAGGCCGTGGCCCGCCGTGGACGACCGCGGCGCAACGCCAAGCGGGCGGGGGTGAGCGACGTGGTGCTCTCGACGTCGCTGACCGCGCTGCAGGGCGACGAGCTGTTCTACCGGGGTCACGACGCGACCGCGCTGGCCCGCACCGCGACGTTCGAGACCGTGGCCGAGCTGCTGTGGACCGGCGAGCTCCCGACCAGCGCTTCGTGGACCGCGCGGCCCGATGCCGTGCGCATCGCGCACGCGGTCACGGCGCCGCTGCCGGCGACCAGCCCGATCGCCGAGCGGCTCGGCGTCGTCGCGGCGGCGCTCGGCTGCACCGAGCCGCTGCGCGTGGATCTCCAGCCTGCTGCTGTTGCTGCCCACGCGCAGTCGATGCTGTCGGTGTTCGTCGAGTCGCTCCCGCGGCACGGCCGCGATCCCGAGGATCGGGCGAGCCGCCGGCGCGGCCAGGCCACCGCGCTGTGGCCCCGCCTCTCGCCGCTGCCGGCCACGAGGGCGCGCTGCCGCGTGCTCGATGCTGCGCTGATCCTGCTGGCCGACCACGAGCTGGCCACGTCGACGCTCGCGGCGCGCATCGCCGCGTCCGCGGCGGCCGACCCCTACGCCGTGGTCGTGACCGGTCTCGGCGCCGCGAGCGGGCCGCGGCACGGCAAGGCGGCGATCGCGGTGCAGCAGATGCTCACCGACGCCGATCACCTCGGCTCGGCCGAGCACGCCGTGGCGCGGGCGCTGGGCCCGCGCGGTCTCGTGCCGGGCTTCGGGCACCCGATCTACGCCACGCGCGACCCTCGGGCCGACTGCCTGCTCGAGCTGCTCGAACCGCTCCTCAACCAGCGCACGGCTCGGGTGCTGGCCGAGGTGCGCGACACGGTCGCCACGATCACCTCGGCGCTCGTCAACGTGGACTTCGCCCTGGGGGCGCTGGCCTACGTGGCCCGCATGCCGCTGGGCCTCACCGAGGCGATCTTCGTGATCGCGCGCACGGCCGGGTGGGTCGCGCACGCGCTCGAGGAGTACGGCGAGGACCCGCTGCGCTTCCGCGCCCGGGCGATCTACACCGGTCCCGCGCCCACCTGAGCCGGTCAGTCGCTGATCGCCTGCTCCTTGGCCCAGCGGTAGTCGGCCTTGCCCGACGGGCTGCGCTGGATCTTCGGCACGAACTTGAACGCCTTGGGGAACTTGTAGCGGGCGATGTGCTTCTCACAGGCGGCGAGCAGGTCTTCGGGCGGCACGTCCATGCCGTCGCGCAGCTGGACGATGGCGACGACCTCGCTGCCCCAGCGCTCGCTCGGCCGCCCGGCGACCACGGCGTCGTAGACCGCGGGGTGCGAGGCGAGGGCCGCCTCGACCTCCTCGGCGAAGATCTTCTCGCCGCCGGAGTTGATCGTGACCGAGTCCCGGCCGTGCAGCTCGAGCAGGCCGTCAGCGATCCGCGCGCGATCTCCCGGCACGGAGTAGCGCACCCCTTCGATGACCGGGAACGTCTTCTCGGTCTTGGCCCGATCGCCGAGGTAGCCGAGGGGGACGCGCCCCGCCTGGGCGAGCCATCCCAGCTCGGGATCCTCGGGCGGGAGCACGCGGGTGAGATCCTCGCTCACGATGCACATCCCGCGACCGGGGGTGAACGTGCCGGTCGTCGCCTCGTTGCCGGCGCCGATGATCTGCGTCGCCTGCTGGCCCGTCTCCGACGCCCCGATGCTGTCCATCACACCCATGCTGGGCTGCTTGGTGAGGAACGCCTGCTTCACGCCGGCGCTCAGCGCGGCGCCGCCGCTGACGAGCATGAGCAGCGAGGACAGGTCGTGGTCGTGGCGATCGAGCTCGTCGAGCAGCGGGCGCCCGAACGCGTCGCCGACGATCAGCAGGATGTTCACGCCCTCGGCGGCGACGGTCGACCACACGTCCTCGGGGTCGAGCCCCTCGACGTGGTGGGGCAGCACGATCGTGTTGCCGCCGGTGATGGCGTTGAACGCCATCCAGTGCGCCGCACCGTGCATGAAGGGGGCGGTGGGCATGAGCTTCGCGCCGCCGTTGCGGGCCGTGTCGACGATCTCGGCCAGGTCGCGCCACTCCTCACCGGTGCCGAGCTGCCGTCCACCGAGTGCAGCCGGGAAGATGTCGCCCTGCCGCCACAGCACGCCCTTCGGCATGCCGGTGGTCCCGCCCGTGTAGAGGATGTACAGGTCGTCGGCGGAGCGTTCGACCGGCGGCGGCCCGGCGTCGGCGGCCGCCAGCGCGTCCTCGTACCACACCGCGTCGGGCAGCAGCTCGTGGCCGGAGTCGTCGGGCACCTGCAGCAGGACGTCCAGGCTCGGGACGTCGGCGCGCACCGCCGCGAGGCGCGGCGCGAACGCCGAGTGGTAGACGATCGCCTTCGCCTGGGCGTCGTTGAGCAGGTAGCGCAGCTCCTCCTCGACGTAGCGGTAGTTCACGTTGAACGGCACCGCGCGCGCCTTGTACGCGCCGAGCATGCCCTCGAGGTACTCGTTGCCGTTGTGCAGGTACAGCGCCACGGCGTCCTGGCCCGACTCCCAGCCGTCGAGCTCGTCGCGCTCGCGGTGCACGGTCAGCCCGTTCGCCAAGAGGTGGTTCGCCAGCCGGCGCGTGCGGTCGGTCAGCTGGCCGTACGTGATCCGCCGGTCCCGGAAGACGATGGCCTCCCGATCGGGCGCGACCTCGGCCACGGCTTCCTGCACATCCCCCAGGTTGAAGTCCATCCGCGGATCCTATGGACGTCCGTCTGCGGCCATGACATCCGGGCCCCGGATCGCTCTCGGCGGCGGTCCGTCCGCGTCAGCACGATGCGGTCGGATCGGGGGTGGCGAGATCGATCAGGTACGCGCGGATGGCGCGGTCGACGCACGTGCTCTTCCCGAAGCTCGTGTGGCCCTTCCCGGCGTAGGTCAGCAGCACCCCCTGGTCGAGCTCGTTCGCGACGGCCTGCGCCGCCGCCAACGGCGTCGCCACGTCCCCCGAGTTGCCCACGACGAGGATCGGCGGCGCCCCGTCGGCGCGCACGGCCGGGCGCGGCGCTGGCGGGTCGGGGGCGGACCAGAAGGCGCAGGCGAGCACCTCGTTCGCCATGGTCCGACCGAACCGCGGTGAGAGCGCCGCCAGGTGGTCGGCCAGCGCGCGGTACGCCTCGGCTCCTTCGGGGTGCGGGCTGTCCGCGCACAGGATCGCCAGGTAGGAGGGGAACGAGCTGCTTTCCCAGTAGCGCTGCGCCAGCGCGGAGAGCATGGCGCCGTTGCCGGCGTCGGCGGCGGCGAGGGCTTCGAGGAAGGTGGTGCTCCCGTCGGCGAGGTACGAGGAGCTGATGGCGGCGAACGCCAGCACCGTGGGCCCGACCGGGGGGTCGGGGCTGACGTCGAGCGGGTCCACCTCGACCTTCGCGGCGACCCGGTCGTAGGTCGCCGCGGCGTCGTCGACGGGGCAGGCGGGCGGGCGACACGAGGCGAACACCTCGTCCATGTGCTTCTCGAGCGCCTGGGTCTGCCCGGCCAGCAGCCCCTCGAGGTCCTCCTTCGGGTCCACGACCCCGTCGAGCACCATCGCCCGCACGCGGGTCGGGAACAGCTCGGCGTAGCGCAGCCCGACGTAGGTGCCGTACGAGAAGCCGATGAAGCTGACCGCGTCGTCCCCGACCGCCTCGCGCAGGGCGTCGAGGTCACGGGCGGTCGCGTCGGTCGTCAGCGTGTCCAGGTGCGGTTCGGCGGCCGCGCACGCTGCGGCGATCCGGCTCGCCGCGGCCTCGAGCTGCGACTGCTCGGCGGTGTCGTCGGGCGCCCAGTCGAGCGCCTGGTAGGCCTGCGTGTGCTCGTCACACGCGACCGGGCTGCTGTCGCCGACGCCGCGCGGGTCCCAGGACACGATGTCGAACCGTTCGTTGAGCTTGGCGTCGAGGGTCGATCCCCGGACGTACGTCGTCCCCGCCGCGCCCGGCCCGCCGGGGTTGAAGAACAGCGTGCCGATGCGCGCCCCGGGCCCCGTGGCGCGCCGGCGGGCGACCGCCAGGTCGATCTGGCCCGCTTCGGGACGCGACTCGTCGCGCGGCACGCGCAAGGTGCCGCACTCGACCGCCGTGGCACAGGAGCGCCAGCTGATCGCCGCGGCGTCCGGGCCCGTCGTCGGTGCGCGCGACGGGGCGCGGTCGGCCGCGCCTGCGCTCGTGCCCGCCGTGGCGCTGGGAGGCACGGCACCTCCGGCTCCGGTGGAGGGTGCGGCACAGCCCGCCGCGGCCAGCAGCAGCGCCACGAGCACGGCCACGGTCGCGGCGCGGGCGGGGCGGCGGCAGCGAGCGTCGTGAGCGGGTCCGGGCACCGCCGGAGCGTACCGAGCACGCCCGCCCCCACCCGGTCGGGCCTGCGACCGAGCCCGATGGGCAGGGCATGGGTAGCCTGCCGCGCATGACCGCAATGATCTTCGGAACGTTCATCCCGCAAGGCTGGAAGATGGAGCTGGCCGGGATCGCCGACCCACAGGACAAGTGGGCCAAGGCCGTCGAGATCGCGCAGCTGGCCGAGGATCTCGGCTACGACTCGCTCTGGGCCTACGACCACTTCCACAACGTCCCGGCGCCCGCGCACGAGACGATGTTCGAGTGCTGGACCACGCTCGCGGCGATCTCGCAGGTGACGTCGACGATCCGGCTCGGCCAGATGGTCGGGTGCGCGCTGTACCGACCGCCGGCGCTGCTGGCCAAGATCACGTCCAACATCGACGTGATCAGTGCCGGCCGCCTCGACTGGGGCATCGGCGCCGGGTGGTACGAGCACGAGTTCCGGGCCTACGGCTACGGCGACGAGTTCTGGCTCGGCCGGGCGCCCGACGGCGGCGAGGACCCCGACGGCAAGCTGCCACCGCCGAAGGACCGCATCCGCATGCTCCGCGAGACCGTCGAGATCGTGAAGCTGATGTGGAGCGAGCCCGACACCACCTACGGCGGTCGGTTCTTCCAGGTCAAGGGCGCGCAGTGCGACCCGAAGCCCCTGCAGGAGCCGCACCCGCCCATCTGGATCGGGGGCGGCGGCGAGCAGCTCACCCTGCGGGTCGTCGCCCAGCTCGCCGACCGCTCGAACTTCGGTGGCAAGCCGCACGAGTTCGCGCACAAGACCGAGGTCCTGAAGGAGCACTGCCGCACGGTCGGCCGGGACTACGACGAGATCATGAAGACGTGGTCGCCCGAGCTGTTCATCCGCGAGGACGAGCAGGAGATCATCGACGGCGGCACGCGCTCGTTCTGGGGGGAGCCGTTCGACTCGTGGCGCGCTGGCAACCTGGTCGGCACCCCGGAACAGGTCGCGGAGAAGATCCAGACCTACGTCGACCTCGGCTGCACGGGCTTCGTGCCCTGGATCGCCGACTACCCCGAGACCGAGACGCTGCGGCTGTTCGCCGAGAAGGTCATCCCCTCGTTCCGCTGAGCGGGCCAGGGGCCTCGCCGCGAATCGCCGCGCCGGGAGCAGGACGCGTTTGGTAGAACCGTCCGATGGGCGATCTCGGGGTGGAGACCGCCGTCACCAAGGTGGCGGAGGGCAGGTACCGCGCCACGGTGGACCCGGCGTGGGAGATCTGGGGGCCGATGGGCGGCTACATGGCCTCGTTCGCGCTGCGCGCGGCGGGCGCCGAGTCGTCGTTCCCGAGGCCGGCATCGTTCTTCTGCCACTACCTCGGGGTCGCACGGTTCGACGCCATCGACCTCGAGGTCACCAAGCTCCGTGGCGGTCGCAACGCCGAGGCGTTCCGCGTGAGCGTCACCCAGCTCGACAAGCCGATCCTCGAGGCCACGGTGTGGACGATCGGTGACGTGGAGGGTCTCGAGCACGACGTGACGGTGGCCCCCGAGGTCGCCGATCCCGACGATCTGCGCTTCATCCACGAGCTGCTCCCCGCCGACGCGCCGAAGCCCTTCAAGTTCTGGGAGAACTTCGACGCGAAGCCCATCGCCTTCCGCGAGGAGTGGCCGCCCACCGAGGCGCTCGAGCCGACCTGGCAGCAGTGGGAGCGGTTCCGGCCCACGGCGACGTTCGCCGACCCGTGGATCGACGCGTGCCGGGCGCTCGTCCTGATCGACGTCTGCAGCTGGCCGGCGGCGCACTCGCACCACGCGTGGAAGTGGCCGAACGGCCAGGAGTGGATCGCTCCGAGCCTGGATCTGTACGTCGCCTTCCACGAACCCCATCCCGAGGAGCCGTGGCTGCTCGTCGACGGCCACTCGCCCGTGGCGCGCGAAGGCCTCGTCAACTGGAACGGCCGCCTGTGGTCGCGGTCGCGACGGCTCATCGCCTCGGGCGGGGGACAGCTGCTCTGTCGGCGGGTGGCCCCGACCTGAGCCACCAGCGCCGCGGCGTCAGGGCGAGGTGGTCTGCAGGTGCCAGCGGCCGCGACCGCTCGACTTCGCCAGGTACAGCGCGCGGTCGGCCTCGTCGACGAGGTCGTCAGGGGATGCCGAGGCAACCGCGACCGGTGCGAACGCGATGCCGACGCTCGCCCCGACGCGCACCTCGGTGCCCTCGACGTCCATCGGTGCGGCGATGGTCGCGATGATGCGATCGGCGACGCCGACGAGCTCGTCGCTCGTGTGGAAGTCGGGGCACACCACCGCGAACTCGTCACCGCCGATCCTGGCCACCACGTCGCCGGCGCGCACCGCCTCGACCAGCCGGTCGGCGACGATCGACAGCACGACGTCGCCGGCCCGATGACCCTTTTGGTCGTTGATCGCCTTGAAGTGGTCGAGGTCCACGTACAGCACGCCGACGTGCGCGCCCGGGTCGGCGACGCGGCGCGCGGCCGTGTGGCGGAGGATCTCGAAGAAGCCGGTGCGGTTCGTCACGCCCGTCAGCGGGTCGCGCCGAGCCGCCCGCTCGAGCTCGGCGACCTGGGCCCGCCACTGCAGCACGAGGGTGAGCGAACGCGCCATGGTCTCGAGCGAGTAGCGGTGCACCGAGGGGGCGGGACCGTCGTCGCGTGACCAGGCGACGAGCACGGCAGGTTCGGCAGAGTTGGGGTCGGCCACCGGCATCGCCCAGCAGGTCAGCAGGTGCTCGGCCTGGGCGGCCGCCCGAAGGGGATCGGGCAGGTCCTCGACCGGCACGACGACCTCCGTACCTGATGCCCGGGCTCGGGACCACGGCGCGGCCGTGCCCTCGGCCCGTTGCGCGAGCTCGGCCGCCAGCGCGCTGCCGGCGACCCGAGGCTCCCCGTCGACCGCGTAGAACACGGCGTAGTGCTCGTCGGGGTGGCGCCAGAAGCCGAACCCGGGGATGAGCTCGACGATGTCGGGGATCGGGGCGCCGGCGGTCAGCAGGTCCACGATGCGGTCCTGCAGGTGCCGGTCCCCCGAGTACCGGC
>CAYUOL010000197.1:10661-12110 GCA_964446345.1 uncultured Iamiaceae bacterium
GCGGTCAGCAGGTCCACGATGCGGTCCTGCAGGTGCCGGTCCCCCGAGTACCGGCCGGTCACGAGCAGCCAGGGGCCCGGTACCCGATCCGCGCGTGCCGCACCGCCCGGTGCCATGGGCGCAGCGTTGATCTCGACCGGCACCCAGGAGCCGTCGGCGCGGCGCAGGCGGTAGAGCGCCGGCGTGACCGGCACCTGCAGCTCCTCGTCGCGCACCAGCCCGATCACCTCGAGCGCGCGCACCAGGTCCTCCGGGTGCAGGAAGTCCGCCATCGAACGACCGATCACGGCCTCGCGGTCGAAGCCGGTCAGCGTCGCGGTGAAGTCGTTCGCGTACACGAGGTCACCCTGCGCGTCGAGCACGACGACGACATCGGTCAGCTTCTCGAAGAGTGCGAAGTCGTTCCCCGGATCGGGCGCGGGTGCGGGGAGGGGCGCACCGTCCGCCGCGTCCACCGGGCTGCCTTCAGCCGGTCACTCGTAGTAGCGGAAGATGATCTCCGCGACGCAGCTCGGCTTGGGGGCACCCTCCACCTCGAACACGAAGGACATGGTGACCTGCGCGCCGCCCGGCACGTCCTCCACGCTGACCAGCTCGGCCCCGAGGCGCACCTTGGAGCCGACGGGGACGGGGGAGGGGAAGCGCACCTTGCCGGCGCCGTAGTTCACGCCCATCTTCACGCCCTCGACCCGCAGGATCTGCGGCATCAGCATCGGGCCGAGCGACAGCGTCAGGTAGCCGTGGGCGATCGGGCCGCCGAACGGGCTCTCCTTGGTCGCGCGCTCGGGGTCGACGTGGATCCACTGGTGGTCGCCGGTGGCGTCCGCGAACAGGTTGACCTGCTCTTGGGTGATCTCGATGAAGTCGCTGTAGCCGAGGTGCTCCCCGACCTTCTCGCGCAGCCCGGCGATGCCCTGAACGGTGGTGGTCATCCCGCCATCCTGCCACGACCGCTCGATGGCTTCCCGCGCGTGTGGCGGGCCGGGCCGTGGCAGGCCCGTCGTGTCACTGGAACCACACGCGCTCGTACTCGCGGCTCTCCGGCTGCGTCAGCAGCCCGATGACGATCAACGGGAACGCCAAGCGCCCGAGGAAGTCGAGGTGCAGCAGCAGGCCCGGCCGGTGCACCACGTCGTTCAGCACCGGGATCAGGCTCGCCGCGCTCACGAAGATGCCCAACCAGTAGGCCCACCGGCCCTCGTTCGACAGGCCCCAGGCGATCAGCAGCAGCAGCGGAGCGAGCAGCAGGATGTACGCCGAGAACCCGGTGGCGACGCTCTGCACCACGGCGAACGGTGCCCACACGTACAGTGCGAACTGTGCGAGGAACAGCGGTCGGGGTTGCGCATCGTTCAACAGGCGGCGGGACTCCACGGCGGCCAGTCTGCCAGGGACGACGATGACCGCGGCCGCGGAGGCACGGTGAGCGGCGTCGCAGGGGTGGTGCTA
>CAYUOL010000198.1:0-4613 GCA_964446345.1 uncultured Iamiaceae bacterium
AAGTGGGAGGAGCTGCTGGTGGTCGACGAGTCCGACGCGTTCTGGCTCGACGACGACCTCCCCCACGTCCGCCGGTGGCGCGCCACCGCCGAGGAGAGGGCCGTCGCATGAGCGCCGATCCCACGTTCGAGGAGCACGTCGTCCCGACGGGCGACGTCAGCCTGCGGGTCATCGCGGCCGGCCCCGAGGGCGCGCCGACGATCCTCTTCGTGCACGGCTACCCCGACACGAGCCACGTGTGGCGGCCCGTGATGGCCGAGCTCGCCGATCGCTACCGCGTCGTCGCGTACGACCTGCGCGGCATGGGTGGCTCCTCCGCCCCACGGCCGCGCCGGCGCGGCTGGCGCATCGAGCCGCTGCGGGAGGACTTCGTGGCGGTCATCCGCGCCCTGAGCCCGGGCTCGCCGGTGCACGTCGTCGCCCACGACTTCGGCTCGATCCAGACCTGGGCGTTCCTGCAGCACCCCGCCACGGCGGCACTCGTCGCCAGCTTCAGCTCGATCTCGGGCCCACCGATCCACGCGGCGACGCCCTGGGTCCTGCGCTCGTTCCGCTCCCCTCGCCGGCTGCGGGACGTCCTGCGACAGGGCCGCCGGTCCTGGTACACCCAGTTCTTCCGCGTGCCCGCCGTCCCCGAGCTGGTGATGCGGGTGGCGTGGCGCCCGATCTCGCTGGGCATGCTCATCGACTCCGGCGTGGACGAGCCCTCGAAGGCGATGGACGCGACGCGCGCAGCCGACCTGCGCGCCGGGCTCGAGCTCTACCGCCAGACCATGCCCGACGCGGGCCGCGTCGTGCCGGACCCCGAGCTGTCCGTGCCGATCCAGGTGATCATCCCCACCGGCGATCGCTACGTCACCCCACCGCTCTTCGACGATCTCCACGAGCACGTACCCGAGCTGTGGCGGCGCCGGGTCGCGGGCGGCCACTGGCTCCCCGTCACGCAACCGGTGGCGCTCGCGCGCTGGATCGCCGAGCTCGTCGAGCAGCGGCCTCCGACGCCGGCGGGGACGCGGCCCGAGCCCTCCCGGTCGTTCCGCCGCGCGGCCACCGACCCCGGTCGTCCCGAGCTCGGCGACCAGCTGGCGGTCATCACCGGCGCCGCCCGGGGCATCGGTCGGGCCACCGCGTTTGCCCTCGCCGAGCTGGGGGCCGAGCTGGTGCTCGCGGATCGCGACAAGGAGGGGCTCGACCGCACGGCCGAGCTGGTCACGTTGGCGGGGGCCACGGCGCACGTCTTCGAGCTCGACGTCAGCAACCGCGACGAGGTCGAGGGGTTCGCCGCCACGGTGGCGAGCGTGCTCGGCGTGCCCGACATCGTGGTCAACAACGCCGGCGTCGGCGCCGCCGGTCCGTTCCTCGCGACCGAGCCCGAGGAGTGGGACCGCGTCCTCGGCATCAACCTCGGTGGCGTCGCCTCCGGGTGCCAGGCCTTCGGCCGGCTGATGGTCGAGCGCGGCGAGGGTGGCCACATCGTGAACCTGGCGTCCGCGGCCGCGTTCCTGCCGTCGCGGGCGACGCCGGTCTACGGCACCTCGAAGGCGGCGGTCCTCGCGCTGAGCGAGAACCTCCGCGCCGAGCTGGCCCCCGCCGGGATCGGCGTCTCGGCGATCTGCCCGGGCGTGGTCAACACGAAGATCATCGACGACACGGTGTTCTCGGGCGAGGCCGACCCTGCCGCGAAGACGGCGGCGATGGTGGCCTTCTACCAGCGCCGCGCCTACCCGCCCGAGAAGGTCGCCGCGGCGATCGTCGACGCCGTGCGCCACAACCGGGCCGTCGTCCCCGTCACCCCTGAAGCCCACGTCGCCCATTGGGCGTCGCGCTACGCGCCGCGCACGCTGCGCAAGATCGCCCAGCTCGACCCCACCGACCTGATCGCCCGCCTCCGGAAGTGAGCACCATGAGCCCGCACGCGAGCCCAGCCACCGAGACCCGCCCCCCGACCCGCCCCCCGACCCGCCCCGGGTCTCCGACCGACACGCCGACCGAGTCCTCGCCGGAGGGCCCGGAGACCGAGGCGCACCCCCGCTTCGTCGTGCGGCGCGTCCAGTTCGCGTGGGACGACGTCCCCGTGCACTGGTTGCCCGACGACCCCGTCGCCGCGCAGGTCATGAACGTGCTCCACGTCCTGCTGCCACCGGGCGAGAAGTGGTTCGTCGAGGTGTACCGCGACGTGCTGCCCACGATCGAGGACCCGGTGCTGCGGCGCGAGATGAAGGCGTTCATGGGCCAGGAGTCGGTGCACGGCCGCACGCACCTCGGCTTCGTCGAGCACCTCGATGCGCTCGGGTACGACACGCCGCCGCTCGGGCGCCGCCTCGAGCGCACGGTCGAGATCGCGACCCGGTGGGGGCGGCGCACGATCGGCGAGCGGCGGACGCAGGTGATGCTCGTCGCGACGATCGCCGGCATCGAGCACTACACCGCGGTGCTCGGCGAGTGGGCGCTCGTGAGCGACGTGTTCGACCGCAGCGACGCAACCATGGCCGACATCCTGCGCTGGCACGGCGCCGAGGAGCTCGAGCACAAGTGCGTGGCGTTCGACGTGCTGCAGGCCGTGTCGGGGGGCAGCTACGCCTGGCGCCTGGCGGGCTACCTGATGGCGTCGTTCCAGATGGCGCGCCTATGGCCCATCTGCACCGATCACCTCATCGCGCACGACCCGGACCTGCACCACCTCACCCCCCGCGAGCGCCGTCGCGAGGTGTGGCGGTCCTTCCGGCGGCGCAACCTGCCCGGCCGCGAGCTGCTGCGCCCGCTCGTGCAGTACTTCAAGCCGGGGTTCCACCCCAGCCAGCACGAGACGCTGGCGCTGGCGCGGCGCTTCCTCGTCACCTCCCCCGCCGTGCGCGCGCTGCCGTCCGCCAGTTCGGCCGCCGACCCGACCGACCGCTCCGGCACCGACCTCGAGCCCGAGCAGGTGGCGTCATGACGAGCGAGCGGGAGCCCGCCGCGTCGCCCGACCCCGCCCCGCGCGGCACCGCCTCCCCCGGCAGCCCGAGCAGCAACGGCGCCGGCCGCGGCCGCTTCCTCGGGCTCGGGCACGACATCCCGCCGACGGCCGGGCGGCCCAAGCAGATCCGCTTCGGCTACGTGCCGCTCATCGCCGTGTTCGTGGCCTTCCTGCTCATGGTCGCCCTCGTACCTTCGAAGACCCAGGGCGCCGCAACCCCCGCCCCCCTGCCCTACAACACCGACGCCGGCGCCGGGGCCGGTGTGGCGGCGCGTGCCGTGACGGGCGACGTGCCGCTGTGCACCGACCGCAAGGAGCAGGTGGCGAAGGACCCGTACTCGCCTCCGTGCTTCGCGTTCACGGGTGGCTCCAACGGCGGCGAGACCGCGCGCGGCATCACGCCGACGACGATCCGCGTGGCCTACCGCGTCACCCCGGACACCGACTACGCGAGCGTCGTGCAGCAGATGGCGGCATCGGACATCCCGCCCGACACGCCCGAGGCCATCCAGCGCACGATGTTCGGGCTCGTCGAGTACTTCAACCGCAACTTCCAGTTCTACGGCCGCAAGATCGAGCTCGTGCCCTACGACGCGAAGGGCACGGTCATCGGCGAGATCTTCGGCGGGGGCCAGGACACCGCCACGGCCGACGCCGTGAAGGTCGACACCGAGCTCAACGTGTTCGCCGACGTCAGCGCCATCACCGAGCCGTACGCGAACGCGCTCACGAAGCGCAAGATCATCGCGTTGAGCCCGCCTTACGTGTCCGACCAGTGGTTCCAGGAGCGGCGCCCGTACGGCTGGAGCCTTGCCCCGAGCTGCTCGCTGGTGTCGCGGGCGGCAACCGAGTACGCCAACAAGAAGCTCTTCGGCCGCCCGGCGCGCTGGGCGGGGGGCGACCTCAAGGACAAGATCCGCACCGTCGCGGTGATCACGCCCGACAACCCCGAGTACCAGCGCTGTGCCGACGACGGCACCAAGGTGATCGAGGCCGCCGGCAACCACGCGCTGCGGCTGACCTACACGCTCGACCTCGCGAACCTGTCGAACCAGGCGGCGTCGCTGATCGCCCGGCTCAAGAGCGAGGGCATCACGTCGGTCGGCTGCGCCTGCGATCCGTTGCTGCCGATCTTCCTCACGAACAAGGCCGAGGAGCAGGGCTACCAGCCCGAGTGGCTCGTGATGGGCACCGCCTTGACCGACTCCGACTTCGCCGGCCAGCTCTACAACAAGAACCAGTGGAAGCGGGCGTTCGGCGCGTCGGCCCTCGGCGACCAGCTCCCCGTGATCAACAACGAGGCCTACCGCGCCTACAAGACCATCAACTCCGACGAGCCGTCGCACTCCGCCGAGCTCCTCTACTACCAGCTCTACATGCTGGCGATCGGCTTCCAGATGGCCGGGCCGAACCTCACCCCGCAGACGTTCGAGGCCGGCATGCTGGCCTACCCGGAGCGCACCGGTGAGGCCGGGACGTGGAAGTTCCTGCCGGGCAAGTACACGCCCCAGATCGATGCCCGCGAGATCTACTGGGACAACGAGAAGATCTCGCCCTTCGACTTCCGCAAGGGCGCCTACCAGGCCAGCGGGCCGCGCATCCGCCTCGGGGGCGTGTCGACCGACGAGCCCGCCGTGTTCGAGAACGCCCCGCCGCC
>CAYUOL010000198.1:4713-12108 GCA_964446345.1 uncultured Iamiaceae bacterium
GCGCACCGCCGGGACCGGCTCCGGGCGAGACCACGACCACGACGGCCGCGCCGGCGGCCCGGAAGGACGGTGGCGCATGAGCGGGTCGCGGATCACCCGATCGGCCCGCCCCCTGGGGCCCATCCTCTGGCCCGCGGGCTTCGTCGTGCTGCTGATCGTCGCGTCGCGCCTGTTCCCCGCCAAGGTGCCGCCCGGCGTGGTGATCCAGGGCGCGATCCTCGGCACGGGCACCGGGTTGCTGGGCGTCGGCCTCGTCCTGACGTTCCGCTCGAACCGCGTGGTCAACTTCGCCTACGGCGCGATGGGCGGCCTCGCCGCGTCGGTCGCAGTTGCGCTGCACCTCGGTCCGATCGGGTTGCCCTGGTTCGCCGCCGTCGCCGTCGCCGCGGTCATCGGCATCGCCACGGGCTTCTTCGTCGAGCTCATCGTCATCCGTCGGTTCGCGAACGCCTCCCGCCTCACCCTCACCATGGCCACCATCGGCCTGGCCCAGGTGCTCGGGGGCATGGAGCTGCTGGTGCCGATCGTCTTCAAGAGCCGGCCGCTGGTGGGCAGCTTCCCGACGCCGTTGAACGCCACTACCTTCAACGTCGATCCCCTCATCATCACGGGCAACGACCTCATGCTCGTGGCCGTCGTCCCGTTGATCCTGGTCGCGCTCGGCTGGTTCCTGATGCGCACCGAGTCCGGGATCGCCGTGCGCGGCATCGCGGAGAACGCCGAGCGAGCCCGGCTGCTCGGCATCCCGGTGGCCCGCCTGTCGACGATCGTGTGGTGCGTCTCGGGCGTCGCCGCCGCCGTGACGGTCACGCTCAAGGCTCCGTCCGAGGGCCTCGTGCTCGACGCCGCTGCCGGGCCGCAGCTGCTCCTGCCGGCGCTCGCGGCGGCCGTGATCGCGAAGATGGAGAGCCTGCCCAAGGCGTTCGTCGCCGGCGTGGGCCTCGGCGTGCTCGACCAGGTCGTGCGCTGGAACGTCGACAAGCAGTCGACCACCAGCGTGATCTTCCTCGTCGTCATCCTCGTGGCGCTGATGCTGCAGAAGGGCGTGCGGGGCCGGGCCGCGCAGTCCGAAGCCGTGTGGGCCAACGCCGCCGGCAAGCGCATGCCCGCGGCGCTCGCGCAGCTGCGCCAGGTGCGGTTCTCGCGCCGGGCGCTGGCCTTCGGGTTGGCCGGGTTGGCGCTCGCGCTGCCCCTCGTCGCGACGTCGAGCCAGCTCAACCGCCTCAACGTCGCGATCGTCTTCGGCGTGCTCGTGATCTCGGTCGTGCTGCTCACCGGCTGGGCCGGCTCGGTCAGCCTGGGCCAGTTCGCGATCGCCGGCGTGGGCGGGGTCGTCGCCGGCAACCTCGTCAGCCGGTACGACGTCGACTTCTTCGTGGCGTTGCTGGTCGCGGCGCTCGCCGGCGCCTTGGTGGCGGTGATCATCGGCCTGCCGGCGCTGCGCGTGACCGGGCTCTTCCTCGCGGTCACCACCTTGGCCTTCGCCGTGGCGATGGACAGCTTCGTGCTGAACCCGGCGAACTTCCGCGAGCAGATCCCCGGTTCGATCGAGCGGCCGCTCCTCTGGGAGCGGTTCGACCTGCAGAGCGAGGGAGCGCTGTACTACGTGTGCCTCGGCGTGCTCGTGCTCGCCGTCGTCGCGGTGAGCGGCGTGCGCCGGGCCCGCACCGGCCGCGTGCTGCTCGCCACGCGCGACAACGAGCGGTCGGTGGCGGCCGCCGGCGTCGCCACCGTGCGCTCCCGACTCGGCGCCTTCATGATGTCCGGGATGCTCGCCGGCGCCGCCGGTTGCCTCTACGCCGTGGTGCTCGGTGGCATCGGCTTCCACACCTTCGAGCCCTCGACGAGCCTGCTGCTGTTCTCGATGGCGGTGATCGGCGGCATGGAGTCCGTCGGCGGTGCGCTGCTCGGCGTCGCGCTGGTGAGCACCATCGCCTACCTGGTGCCCCAGTTCCAGCTCATCATCACGGGGGCCGGGTCACTGCTGGTGCTGCTGCTCATGCCGCGGGGTCTCGTGCAGGTGCTGCGCAACGTCGAGATCCGCGTGCACGTGGCGATCGCGAGGATGCGCGGGATCGATCTCGGCGACGACGAGCTCCCCGATGCCGCGCACGCGGCTCCGACCCACGCGCCGGCGGACGCCTCCTCGGACCTCGTGGTCGCGGCGTCGACCACCGGCCACGGCGGCGTGCCCGAACCCGACGACGAGCACGCGGCGCTGCCACTTCTCGCGCCGGCGGCGGCGGCCGACATCACGCCCCCCGCCCTCACCCGGGCGCCGCGCGTCGCGCTCGCCTGCGAGAGCGTCAGCGCGTCCTACGGCGCGACGCAGGTGCTCTTCGGGGTCGACCTCGTCGTCGAGGAGGGGGAGATGGTCGCGCTGCTCGGCACGAACGGTGCCGGCAAGTCCACCCTGCTGCGCTGCGCGACCGGCCTGCTCGCCACCACCGAGGGCGACGTGCGCCTGGGCCGCCGCTCGATCACCAAGTTCCGGCCCGAGCAGATCGCCGAGAGCGGGGTGGCGTTGATGCCCGGCGGGCGCGGCCTCTTCGCCTCGCTGACCGTCGCCGAGAACCTGCGGCTGGCCGCGTGGATGCGCCGCCACGAGAAGGGCGCCGCGGCGGCGGTGCGCGCGGAGTCGATCGAGCTCATGCCCGTCCTCGGCAACCGCCTCGACCTCAAGGCCGGCGAGCTCTCCGGCGGCGAGCAGCAGATGCTCTCGCTCGCGATGGCGCTCGCGACCCGCCCCGAGGTGCTCTGCATCGACGAGCTCTCGATGGGCCTCGCGCCGACCGTGGTGGCCGACCTCGTCGACCACGTCAAGCGCATCCATGCCTCGGGCACGACGGTGGTCATCGTGGAGCAGTCCGTCAACGTCGCGCTGCTCCTCGCCGAACGGGCGATCTTCCTCGAGAAGGGCACGGTGCGCTACGCCGGTCCGACCCGCGAGCTGCTCGACCGGCCCGACGTGCTGCGCTCGGTGTTCGTCGGCAACGCCGCCGACACCCCCGCGCCCCCGATGACGCGCACCGATGCGGCGCCGCCCGCCCGCCCGCGCGTGGCCGAGGTCGTGGGCGACGAGCGACCCGCCGCCGAGCGCATGCCCGTCCCGGCCATCGCCTCCCGGCCCAACGCCTCGAACGCGGCGCCGGCGACCAGCGCGACGAAGCTCTTCGCCGAGTCCGCCTTCGCCGGCGCCGCGCTCGAGTGCATCGGGCTGACCAAGCGCTACGGCGGCATCACCGCCGTCGACCACGTGGATCTGCGCATCACCGCCGGGTCGTCCGTGGGGATCGTCGGCCACAACGGCGCCGGCAAGACGACGCTGTTCGACCTGCTCTCGGGCTTCACCGCCGCGGACGAGGGGCGCATCCTCGTGCGCGGCTACGACGTCACCGGCGCCCCGGCGCATCGGCGGGCCCTCGCCGGTCTCGGGCGCTCGTTCCAGGAGGCCCGGCTGTACCCGTCGTTGACGGTCCGCGAGACCATCGCGGTGGCCCTCGACCGGCGGATCGCCAACCACGACCCCATCGCGGCGGCGTGCCACCTGCCGGCCTCCACGCGCAGCGAGGCCGACGCGATGGTGATCGTCGACGAGGTCCTCGACCTGCTGGGTCTGGGGCGCTACCAGCACCACCTGACGTCCGAGTTGTCGACCGGCACCCGGCGCATCGTCGAGCTCGCCGGCATCATCGCCCAGGACCCGGCCGTCGTGCTGCTCGACGAGCCGTCGACGGGCCTCGCGCAGCGCGAGACCGAGGCGATGGGCCCCCTGCTGCGACGGGTGCAGGAGCACACGGGCTGCTCGCTCGTCGTGATCGAGCACGACATGAACCTGATCACCAGCGTCAGCGACGAGCTTGTCGCGATGGAGCTGGGCCGGGTCATCACCCGGGGCACGCCGGCCGCGGTGCTCAGCGACGACCGCGTGATCGCGTCCTACCTCGGCACGGAGGAGTCGGTCATCCACCGCTCGGGCACCGGCCCGGCGAAGGAGCCGGCGCTCACCCCGCAGGGGTGACGTCGCCGACGGCGTCGGCGGCTCGCGACGCGGCGAGCTCGTCCGCGGCGGCCGCGACGTGCAGCACGAACGCACCCGTCATGGTCGCCCGCGCCGCCGGGTCCACGTGCACCCCGGGGTTGGGCTGTCGACGCACGTAGGCGAGGCCGTCCTCGATCAGGGGGTGCCACTGCGCAGGGAACACCTCGAGGGCGTGCTCCCCCGCCGCCTCCTTCGAGATCACGTTGCCGGTGGCGATCGTGTGGTGCAGCCGCGGCGCGCCGAGCATCCCCCACGACGTCCAGTACCGGGGCCGGAGCGCGAACGTGCGCTTGGGTGAGCGCGTGACCTTCGCGGCCCACCGGCGCCAGTACTGATCGAGGTTCTCCACGTTCCACGCAGCGAGCGCCGCGGGTTCCGGATCGAGCCCCAGCGCTGCAGGCGCCTCCCCGCGCAGCGCGATGCCGCGCTCGGCGAGCACCTGCCAGCCGACCGGGCTCACGTCCGATCCGGCCGCTGCGGCGCCGACGTGGAATGCGTGCCCGATGTGCCCGGCCAGCGGGACGATCTCGCGCACCGGCGTCGTGAGATCGGCTCGGCGCAGGTAGACGCCGTTGCACGTCCCGGCCAGGGGCGACCACCCCCGGCGCACCGATGCCGCCCCCGTGCGCAGGCCGCTGCGCACGTGCACCTCACGCAGCCGTCGCAGCTCGTCCGCACCCAGGTCCGTGCCCTGATCCGCCTCGACCACGGCGACGAAGTCGATGTCGCTGCGCCCCGGCACGAACGCCCCGAGCGCCGTCGACCCCACCACGTAGAACCCCGTCACCCGCCCCGGCAGCACCCGGTCAACCGTCGCGAGGTACTGCTGGGCCGATCGGATCGCTGCTGCCTCTGCCATGGCGCCCGAGTCTTCCACCTCGGGGCCGGACGTCAGCCGCAGAGCTGGCTGATCTGGGGGACGAGCTTGCCCTGGGCGCGCACCCACTTCTCGAGCTCGGCCTTGTCGGCCTGGTTCGCCAGCCAGTCCCGGAGCTCGGTCGTCGTCTTGAGCGTGCCGTTGCGCACGAGCTCGCCGCCCTTCTCCGTGATCGGCTTGATGTCCGCGATGGATTCGGCCATGTCGGCAGGTGCGTTCGCCACCATCGTCTTGTAGGCGGCCTCGAACCCGTTGGGATCCGCCACCGCGTGTTCGGCGAGCACCAGCACGTCGTTCATCGAGTACACCTTGGCCGCCGCGCAGAACGCCGCGGTCTTCGACGCCGCGGAGGCGGCCGTGGTCGGCGGTGCGGTCGTCGGCGTCGCCGAGGTGGCGGTGGTCGCCACCGAGGTCGGGCTGGTCGTCGCGGTGGTGGAGGCGGTGGTCGGCGTGGTGGTCACCGGCGCCTGGCTCGTCGTGACCGCGGCGGTGGTCGTCGGGGCCGCGGCGGTCTTGGTGGTGCTGGCGCTGTTGCGCGACACGCTGATGCCGACGACGACGGCGACGATCACGAGCACCACGATCCCCCCGGCGACGATGAGGCGCGTCGGTGGTCCCTTCGGCTGCTCGGTCAGCTCGAAGTGCCGCTCCTGGCGAGCCGGCTCGGGCTCGGCGGCGGCCGCCGGCGGGATGGGGCGCCGGGGCCCCTCACCCGGGGCGGGCGGACGGGGCGTGCTCGCCGGCGTCGTGGTCGCGGCTGCGGGTGCGGTCGCGGTCGAGGCCGACGTCGCGGGCGCGCTGGCCGCGGCGGCGCCGGCCGCGCCCGCGGCACCTGCCGCGGCGCGCTGCGATCTGGCGTTGGAGGCGGCCCGCGACACCAACGGGCTCGGCGCGCCTGGACCCGCGGCGGCCGGCGACTCGCTGGTCGGGGGAGGTGTCGCCGGAGGTGCGGATGCGGCGACGGGCCCCGCATCGGCGGCACGCGCCGGACCGGGTGGGTTGACCGGCACCGGCGCGGGAGGCGGGGCCGTCGGGTTCGGCCCGCTGTGCCAGACCGCCGCCCCTTCGGGGGCGGCGACCGGGGTGTCGCAGTTGCCGCACGTCGTCGCGCCCCGGGCGAGGGGTGCGTCGCAGGCCCCGCAGAGGTACTCGATGACGTCGTCGTCCTCGAGCGCCTGCTGATCGCCCTCTTGCATCGAGTTCGTCACCGCTCTCTCCATCGCCTCGGGTATCCCGCCGGAGACGCAGGGCCGCCGCCGTCGTCTTCCCTCTTCGTCGGCACGATCCCCACCGGCTCAAGGGTGACGGCGACGGAAAATCAGTCAGCCGTCATGCAAGAACCGGCCGTCCCACCCCGGGCCGACGCCGGCCCACCGGACGCGTGCCACAATCGCACACCGACCGCGCACCGACCGCGCACCTGTCGGGCCCCGCACACCGCACCGGGTGCGAGGGCCGCCCGGGGCCTCCCCGGGGACCTGGGGACATGGGGACATGGGGGAACAACATGGAGAACTTCGAAGGCCGACTGGCCGTCGTCACCGGCGGCGGCACGGGCATGGGACGCGCGCTCGTGCACCAGCTCAGCCGCGAGGGATGTCACGTCGCGATGTGCGACGTGTACGAGGAGACGATGCTCGAGAGCAGGGAGCTGGCGCTGGCCCATGCGCCCGCCGGCACCCGCATCACCACCTTCGTCGCCGACGTGTCCGACGAGGAGCAGGTCGTGGCCTTCCGCGATGCCGTGGGCCGCGACCACGACACCGACCACATCAACCTGCTCTTCAACAACGCCGGCATCGGCGGCGGCGGCAGCTTCGTGACCGGGTCCCGGGAGGAGTGGGACAAGACGTTCGCCGTCTGCTGGGGCGGGGTGTACGCCTCGACGCGGGCCTTCCTGCCGATGCTCCTGGCGGCCGCCGAGGGGCACGTCGTCAACACGAGCAGCGTCAACGGCTTCTGGGCGGCGCTCGGGCCGAGCACGCCGCACACCGCCTACAGCGCCGCGAAGTTCGCGGTGAAGGGCTTCACCGAGGCCCTCATCAACGACTTCCGCCAGAACGCGCCGCACCTGCGCGCGTCGGTCGTGATGCCCGGCCACATCGGCACCTCGATCGCGCTCAACTCGTTCAAGTTCTTCGGCCGCAACCCGAAGGAGCTCACGCACGAGCAGGCCGACGAGATCCGCGAGATGCTCGCCCAGCGTGGCATCGACGCCAGCGGCGCCTCCGACGAGGACATCGCGCAGGGCATGCAGATGCAGGGAGAGGCCTTCCGCGACCTCGCCCCCATGACCGCCGAGACGGCCGCCACGGTCATCCTCGACGGCGTGCGGGCCAACCGGTGGCGCATCCTCGTGGGCGAGGACGCCCTGGCGCTCGACGCGCGGGTGCGCGAGGCGCCCGAAGAGGCCTACGAGCCGGCGTTCTTCGCGCGGCTGCAGGCCGAGGGCGTGTTCACCTTCGCCGGCTGATCG
>CAYUOL010000199.1:0-12077 GCA_964446345.1 uncultured Iamiaceae bacterium
CCGCGCCCGCGGACCATCACCCCACCGCTACACCCCGCCCAGATCCGAAGCGCCGGTATCGGGGGCCCACCTCGATCCGGCGGTCGTTTCGCCCGGGGAGGCGCAACTACGCTGGTCCGACGTCCCGGGTGGCCCGCACCTGGCGCCCAGAGGCAGGAGCTCGGTGGCCCGAGATCGAGAGCGAGCGAGCACGGTGGCGGTGCCAGCGGGAGACCCCCGCGCCGTGCCCGACGCGCCGCCGACGGGGCGCCTGCGCCGCCGCATCGTCCGCGTGCTGCGCCGGGTCCCGAGCCGCACGATCCTCATGATCTGCTTCCTGATGGCGCTCGCGGCGGTGCTGCTCGCGACGTTCCCGTTCTCGACCGCCGGCGACGACGGCTCGACCCTCGACTGCGGACCCCCGCTCTACGAGGTGCTCGTGCCGGCCGACCCGGCCTTCGAGGCGCCCGAGGACCTCGGGTGCCGGTCGCCCGCGCGCCAACGGCTGCTGCTCGCCGCCGTCCTCATCGGTGCGGCGCTGGTGGGCGCCGTGCTCACCCAGGTGCTCGAGCGGGGTGAGACGCGCTACCACCAGAGCCGGTGGCTCCGGGGCCCCCGTCCGTCACGCAAGGCCCGCAAGCGTCGCGAGGCCGCCCGCGCCGAGGCCGAGCAGCGCGCCCTCGACGCCGTGGTGGGTCAGGGGTCGACGTCGGCGCTGGCGAGCGACCGGAACGTCTCCATCGCCAGCTCGGTCAGCGGTCCGGGCGCGCGCCGCACCGGCTGACCATCGATCCGGTCGACGGGCTGCACGTCGCGGGTGCTCGAGCTCAGGAACAGCTCGTCGACCTCGTGCAGGCGATCCAGCGGCAGGTCGGTGTCCTCCACGTCGAGGTGCTCGACGAGGAGCTCACGCGTGATGCCGGCCAGGCAGCCCGACGACAGCGGGGGCGTGCACAAGCGCCCGCCGATGCCCACGAAGACGTTGCTGCCCGTGCCCTCGCACAGCGCGCCTGCGGTGTTGGCGAAGATCGCCTCGCTCGCGCCCTGCTCGTGCGCGTGCTGCAGCGCCACGACGTTCTCGACGTAGGACGTCGTCTTCAGGCCGGCGATCGCGGAGTGCTCGTTGCGCCGCCAGGGCACCCGGGCGACGGCGGCCGTCGCCGGCCAGGGCGCGAGCGGGGCGCTGGCGACGAGGACGGTCGGTCGGGTCTCGGCCCGGTCGGAGCCGAGCGGGCCGATGCCGCCGGTGATCGTCACGCGCACGCGACCCGCGGTGGTGGCGTTGGCGTCGAGCACCGCGCGAACGGCCGCCCGCAGGTCGTCGTCGGTGACCGCGAGCGGCAGGGCCAGCCCCGCCGCCGATCGGCGCAGCCGCCGCAGGTGGCGCGACAGCGCGAAGGCGTGCTTCGCGCCGTGCTCGTCCGTCACGACCTTCATCGTCTCGAAGAGGCCGTCACCCACGGTCAGGCCGTGGTCGAACGCCGACACCGTCGCGCCTTCGGCGGGCCGCAGCTCGCCGTCGATCCAGATCGCGTCCCCCGAGCGCTCGGCTGCCATGGCGCCAAGGTAGCGGGGTGCGGCCGCCCGCATCCGCCCCACGGTCGAGGTCAGCGCACCAGTGATCGCGCGCTGGCGATGCCGAGCAGGTGCCGTGCCTTCAGCTCGGTCTCGGCCCACTCGCCGGCAGGGGTCGAGTCGTAGGTGATGCCGCCGCCCGTGCCGAAGTGGAGCTGCCCGTCGTCGATCCAGAACGTGCGGATCGCGACGTTGAGATCACCTTCCTGCCGGTCGGCGTCGACCCAACCGATGGCGCCGCAGTAGACCCCGCGCGGGGTCGTCTCGAGGCGTTCGATGTGGTCGAGGGCGGCGAGCTTGGGGGCCCCCGTGACGGACCCGGGAGGGAACGTCGCGGCGATCGCCCCGGCCCACCCGATGCCGTCGCGCAAGGTGCCCTCCACCGTGCTGACGAGGTGCACGAGCCCGGGGTGCTGCTCGAGCGCGAGCAGGTGCGGCACCGTGACGGACCCCCACGCGCACACGCGGCCGAGGTCGTTGCGCACGAGGTCGACGATCATCACGTTCTCGGCCTCGTCCTTGGGGAGCAGCGCGTCGGGCGTCGGCGCGGTGCCCTTGATCGGGGAGGACCACACCAGCCGGCCCCGGCGCGACAGGAACCGCTCGGGGGACGCCGACGCCACGTGCACGCCCAGCGACGGCAACCGGACCACCGCGCTGAACGGCGCCGGGTTGCCGATCGCGAGCGCCGCGCCGAGCGCGGCGATGTCGGTCGAACCACCCCAGCCGACCGCGGCGGCCGAGGGCATCGGGGCGGACAACCGGCGCGTCAGGTTCACCTGGTACACGTCACCCGCCGCGATCGACGCCCGTATCGACGTGACGCCGGCCTCGAACTGCGACTGGTCGAGCGACGTCGTCCACGCGTCCGCCGGCGGCCCGTGCCACGGGGCCCCGGGCCAGGGGCGGGCGGGACGGACCGTCGCGAAGCGGGCGCACACGGGCGGACCCTCGAAGGGCAGCACGACGGCCCAGAACCCCTGGGAGTCGAGGGCGCGCAGGTCGTCGGTGACGTCGACGAGCTCGGTCGCGAGCTTCGCGCCCACCACCGCGAGCGCCTCCGGGTCCCGGACCATCCTGCGCTCCTTTCCGTGTCGACGGCGCGTCGAGGTGTCGTTCGGCCGATGTGCGGACCCACAGCGTCGCCCGCTTCGGGCGCGCCCGCCACTCCCGCCTACGATTCCGCGATGGATGTGGACCTGACCCCCGAACAAGAAGCGTTCCGCAAGGTCGTCCGCGACTTCGCCCAGGCGGAGATCGCCCCGCACGCCGAGGCCTGGGATCGCGACCACACCTTCCCGACGAAGGTCGTGCAGGCGATGGGGGAGCTGGGCCTCTTCGGCATCCCCTTCCCGGAGGAGTACGGCGGCAGCGGCGCCGACCTGACGACGCTGTGCGTGGCGATCGAGGAGCTGGCCCGGGTCGACCAGTCGATGTCGATCACGCTCGAGGCGGCCGTGGGGCTGGGGGCGAACCCGATCTTCCAGTTCGGCACCGAGGAGCAGCGCCAGCGCTGGTTGCCCGACCTCGTCGCCGGGCGCACACTCGGTGGGTTCGGGCTGACCGAGCCCGACGCCGGCAGCGACGCGGGGGGCACGCGCACCAAGGCCGTGCTCGACGAGGGCACCAACGAGTGGGTGATCAACGGCGAGAAGGCGTTCATCACGAACTCCGGCACCGACATCACCTCGATCGTGACCGTCACCGCCGTGACCGGCACGAACGGCGGTCGCCCCGAGATCTCGACCATCGTCGTGCCCGCCGGCACCCCGGGGTTCACCGTGCAGCCGCCGTACCGCAAGATGGGCTGGCACGCCTCCGACACGCACGGCCTGACGTTCACCGATTGCCGCGTGCCGGCGGAGAACCTGCTGGGCGAGCGCGGTCGCGGCTTCGCCAACTTCCTCGCGATCCTCGACGACGGACGCATCGCCATCGCGGCGCTCGCGCTCGGGGTCATCGAGTGCTGCCTCGACGAGGCCCGCCGCTACGCCAGCGAGCGCCACACCTTCGGTCGGCCGATCGGTTCGAACCAGGCCGTCGCGTTCAAGATCGCCGATCTCGCCGTGATGGCCGAGGCCGCCCGGGGCCTCGTGTACGGCGCGGCCGCCCGGCGCGACGCCGGACGGCCGTTCAAGAAGGAAGCGGCCATGGCCAAGCTCTACGCGACCGAGGCGGCGGTGACCGCGACCCGCGAAGCGACGCAGATCTTCGGCGGGTACGGCTTCATCGACGAGACGCTCGTCGCCCGGCAGTACCGCGACGCCAAGATCCTCGAGATCGGCGAGGGCACGAGCGAGGTGCAGCGCCTCGTCATCAGCCGCGAGCTGGGCGTGCCGGTCGTCTGACCGCCCGATCCCGAACGACGGGAGGAGACGATCGGGCGGAACCAGGAGTGCGCGCCGCAGGCGTCGCGAGCGGTCCCCGGCGAAGCTGCGTCTGCACAGAACCTCCACGTCGGGCGCGTCCGGACCCGAATCCGACGCTGGTAGTTTCTTCGCCCGTGACTTCTCCACGCTCGGGCTCGGCGGGTCCCGCGCGCCGTCCCGCCACGTCAGCGGCACCGGCCGGACCCGTGTCCTTCCGGGGCAAGCGCCGCCGCACGTGGCCGCAGCGGCTCGTCATCGCCTTCAACATCTTCCTCGTGATGATGTGCCTGTCGTCGGCGTACGCGCTGGCCTTCTACAACCGCCAGCTCGCCGACATCCCGCGCGTCTCGTTGCAGAGCACGCTGAACCGCACGTCGAGCCAGACCGATCCGCAGAACTTCCTGATCGTCGGCGCCGACAACGCCGAGGGCCTCGACCCGAACAACCCGGTGGTGTTCGGTCGCAACGTCAAGGAGAACCTCACCGACACGATCATGATCCTGCGCATCGACCCCAACCAGGAGAAGGCCTGGTTGCTGTCGCTCCCGCGCGACCTCTACGTGCCGATCGGCAACAACCGCGGCAAGGACCGCATCAACACGGCGCTCGCCCTCGGCGGCCCCGAGCTGCTGATCCAGACGATCAACGAGAACTTCGGGATCAAGATCGACCACTTCCTGCAGGTGAACTTCAACGGGTTCAAGCAGCTGGTCGACGCCATCGACGGCGTCAACGTGTACTTCAACTACCCCGCCAAGGACGACAACACGGGCCTGAACGTCGGCGAGCCCGGGTGCGCGCTGCTCAACGGTGACCAGGCGCTGGCCTTCGCCCGCTCCCGCCACTACACCGCGAAGATCGACGGGCGCTGGCAGGAGGACCCCACCAGCGACCACGGGCGCATCGCCCGCCAGCAGTACTTCATCAAGCAGGCGCTGAAGAAGGCGATCGACAAGGGCGCCCGCAACCCGATCCAGATGGGCAACCTGCTCGGCGTCGCCCAGCAGTGGGTCGTCATCGACGACACGCTCACGCCGGAGAACATCCTCGATCTCGGCGCCCGGTTCAACGCGTTCAACCCCGACGACCTCAAGGTGTACGAGCCGTACACCCACGGTGGGATGGCCGGCGCGGCGTCGGTGCTGTTCCTCGACGAGGGGCCCTCGCAGGACATCCTCAACATCTTCCGTGGGGTGGACGCATCGCAGAACGTGCTCGCCGCTGTGCGCGTCGAGGTGCGCAACGGCACGGGCAAGGTGGGCGCCGGCCAGGACGCCGCCGACGACCTCAAGCGGCGCGGCTTCACCGTCACGGGGTCGAGCGACGACAAGAACTTCCGCAACGACAAGACGGTGATCAAGTACGCCCCCGGCCCGGGCAACCTCATCGCCGGCATCGTGCTCGCCCGGTTCATGGACGGGACCCCCATCTTCGAGGAGGAGCCCGAGCTCGCCCAGAGCGACCACTCGGTGGCCCTCGTCATCGGCCGCGACTTCCCGGGCATCCGCACCGACGCCCGCCCGCTGGAGGAGTTCACCCAGTACCTCCCCTCGCCGGCGGGTGCGCCCACCACGGTGGCCGAACCGACCACGACGGCGCCCCCGAGCCAGCAGCCCGCCACCACCACGACGACCAGGCCGTCGCCCAACGCGCGCAGCATCGTGCCCGAGGTCCCCGAGGGCGTGGAGTGCTGATCGTGCGCACCGCCCGGCCGTGCGGCGTCGCCGGCCCGGCCCGCTCCTGAACCCGGCCCGCTCCTGAACCCGGCCCGCTCCCGACCCCGGCCCGGTCCCGACCCCGGTTCGGGCCCACCGGCGCCCGTCTCCTATCATTGCCGGCGGACTCGGAACGGTTCCGGTCACCTAGGGGAGAACGCACTTTCATGGCATCGATCGCGGTCATCGGGACGGGCTACGTAGGACTCACCACGGGCGTGTGCTTCGCCCACCTCGGCCACGATGTGATCTGCGCCGACATCGACCCCGCCAAGGTCGAGTCCCTGTCGCAGGGGACGTCCCCGATCCTCGAGGCCGGCCTCGACGACCTCCTGCGCGAGGGCATCGACTCGGGGCGCCTGAGCTTCGTCCTCGGCGCCGAGAACGCCGTGCCGGAGGCCGAGTTCATCTACCTGTGCGTGCCCACGCCCCAAGGGGCCGACGGCTCGGCCGACATGAGCTACATCGAGGCGGCGGCCACCGAGATCGCCAGCCACCTGATGCCGGAGGCCGTGGTCGTCAACAAGTCGACCGTGCCCGTCGGCTCGACCCGCCTCGTCGAGCGGGCACTGGGGCGCAGCGACGTGTACGTCGTGTCCAACCCCGAGTTCCTGCGCGAGGGCAACGCGATCGGCGACTTCCTCAAGCCCGATCGCGTCGTCATCGGCAGTGACAACCAGAGCGCCGCCATCCGCGTCGCGTCGCTCTACATCCGGGTCCCCGCCCCGCTCATGGTCACCGACCCGGCGTCGGCCGAGACCATCAAGTACGCCAGCAACGCCTTCCTCGCCACGAAGCTCTCGTTCGTCAACGCGGTGTCCGCGGTCTGCGAAGCGGTCGGTGCCGACGTCAACGACGTGGTGCTCGGCATGGGCTACGACAAGCGGATCGGCCACGAGTTCCTCCGCCCCGGCCCGGGGTGGGGTGGTTCGTGCTTCCCCAAGGACACGCGGGCGATGATGCGCATCGCCCAGGACGGTGGGTACGACTTCGACCTGCTCAACGGGGTGCTCGCGGTCAACGAGGAGCAGTTCGAGCGCACGACCGAGAAGGTCGTGCGGATGGCGGGCGGCAACGTCGACGGCCTGACGATCGCCGTCTGGGGCCTCACGTTCAAGGCCAACACCGACGACATCCGCGAGTCGCCGTCGCTCGAGATCATCGATCGGTTGCTCGCCCGGGGCGCCAAGATCCAGGGCTACGACCCCGCGGTCCACGCCGACATCGCCGGGCACGACGGCCTCGAGGTCGTCGCCGACCCCTACGCCGCGTGCGAGGGCGCCACGGTCCTGGCGGTGCTCACCGAGTGGGACGAGTTCAAGTGGCTCGACCTCGACAAGGTGGGTGACCTCATGGCGGAACGGCGGGTGATGGATGCCCGGAACCTGCTGGACCGCTCGGCGCTCCTGCGCCGCGGCTTCGTCTACGAGGGCCTCGGGCGCAGCTGATGGCCCGCGTCGTCATCACCGGCGGAGCAGGGTTCCTCGGATCGCACCTCTGCGCGGCCTTCCTCGCTCGGGGCGACGAGGTCGTCGCCGTCGACAACTTCCTCAGCGGGTCGCCCGAGAACATCGCGCACCTGCACGCCGACGCGGGGTTCTCGTTCATCGAGGCCGACGTCATCGAGCACATCCCCGTCGAGGGTCACGTCGACGTGGTCATGCACTTCGCCAGCCCGGCGTCACCGAACCCCGGCTCGGACAAGGGCTACCTCGCCCACCCGCTCGCCACGCTCAAGGTCGGCAGCATCGGCACGCACAACGCGCTCGAGCTCGCCCGGGCCAACGACGCGCGCTTCATGATCGCCTCGACGAGCGAGGTCTACGGCGATCCGCTGGTGCACCCGCAGAACGAGACGTACTGGGGCAACGTCAACCCCATCGGTCCGCGCAGCGTGTACGACGAGGCCAAGCGCTACGCCGAAGCGGTCACGATGAGCTACCACCGCGAGTTCGGCACCGACATCCGGATCCTGCGGATCTTCAACACCTACGGCCCCGCCATGGCTCCCGACGACGGCCGGGTCGTGTCGAACTTCATCTGCCAGGCCATCGAGGGCAAGCCGATCACGATCTACGGCGACGGTTCGCAGACCCGTAGCTTCTGCTTCGTCGAGGACGAGGTGCAGGGCATCCTGGCGCTGCTCGACGGGCCCATCATCGGCCCGTGCAACATCGGCAACGACCGCGAGTTCACGATGCTCGAGCTGGCCCAGCTCGTGCTCGAGGTGACCGGTTCGGCCTCCGAGCTGGTGTTCGAGCCGTTGCCCGAGGACGACCCGACGCAGCGGTGCCCCGACCTCACCGTCGCCCGGCGCGACCTGGGCTGGGAGCCGAAGGTGCCCCTGCGCGAAGGCATCGAGCGGACGGTGCCGCACTTCCGGAAGGTGCTGGGCCTCGACAGCTGATGCGTGCGGGTGACGGCGCCCGAGCGGGCCGTCAGACCGCGCGGGCTTCGGCCTCGTCGCGGTGGGTGAGGTACCAGTCGACGGTGCGGCGCAGCCCCTCTTCGAAGTCGACCTGGGCCTGGAACCCGAACTCCTTCTGGGCCCGGGTGCCGTCGACGCCGCGGCGCGGTTGGCCGTCGGGCTTCGACGTGTCCCAGCGCACCTCGCCCTCGAAGCCGACGACCTCGACGATGATCTCGACGAGGTCCTTGATCGGCAGCTCGTGGTTCGCCCCGAGGTTGACGGGTTCGGCGCCGTCGTAGTGCTCGGCCGCGAGCAGGATGCCGGTCGCGGCGTCGTCGACGTAGAGGAACTCGCGGCTCGCCGCGCCGGTGCCCCAGACCTCGATCGCGTCCGCGCCCGCTTCCTTGGCCTCGACGGCCTTCTTGATGAGCGCCGGGATCACGTGGGAGACGGCCGCGTTGAACTTGTCGCGCGGTCCGTAGAGGTTGGTGGGCATGAGGTACACGCCGTTCTGCCCGTACTGCGCACGGTTCGACTGCAGCTGCACCAGCTGGGCCAGCTTGGCGATGCCGTACGGGGCGTTGGTCTCCTCTGGGTAGCCCTGCCACAGCGAGTCCTCGCTGAAGGGCACGGGCGTGAACTTGGGGTACGAGCAGATCGTGCCGACCACCACGGTCTTGGCGGTGCCGTGCAGTCGCGCTTCCTCGATGACGTAGGTGCCCATCAGCAGGTTGTCGAGGTAGAGGTCGGCGGGCCGCTCCATGTTGGCGCCGATGCCACCGACGCGGGCGGCGAGGTGGATGACCAGCGTGGGCGCGTGATCGTCGAACATCGAAGCGACGGCGAGGCGGTCGCGCAGGTCGTACGCAGCGGACGAGGGCGTGATGATCGCCGCAGGAGCCCGGGGCTGCAGGTGCTCGACGACGGACGTGCCCAGGAAGCCGCCGCCGCCGGTGATCAGGACCCGCTGATCGGTCCAGAAGGCATCGGAGGGCTTGTTCGGCTCGACGGTCATGGTCGTCGAGCCTATCGGGTCCCCCTCGCGGCCACGGGGGTCCCCACCCCGCCCGGCGCCGGGCTGTCGGCATGCCAGACTCGACCGGTCATGGCCGCTCCCCGTCGGATCGCGATCACCCTCGAGCAGTGCTGGCACGAGGTGCCGGGCGGAACGGCGACCTCCGCGCTCGAGAGCATCCGCGCGCTGCAGGCCCACGCCGACCTCGAGCTCGTCGGCGTCAGCGCCCGTCATCGGGAGCCCCCGGCCCCGGCGTTCCGCCCGCCGATCCCCGTTCGCTCCCTGCCGGTCCCGCGACCGGTCCTCTACGAGACCTGGCACGGGTTGCGATGGCCCGCCGTGCAGCGGGCGACGGGACCGGTGGACGCGATCCACGTGACGGGCATGGCGATGCCGCCGAAGACCGCGCCGATGGTGGTCACGGTCCACGACCTCGCGTTCCTCCACGACCCCGCCCACTTCACGAAGCACGGCGTGCGGTTCTTCCATCGGGCCATCGAGCTGGCGCGGCGCGACGCCGACATCGTCGTGTGCCCGTCGCAGACGACGCTGGAGGACTGCGTCGCGCACGGCTTCGACCCGGCGCGCCTGCGGCTCGTGCCCTGGGGGATCGTCGCCGAGCCGGCGAGCGCCGCCGCGGTCGCCGCTGCGCGCGAGCGGTACGGGCTCTCGCGTCCCTACGTGTTCTGGAACGGGACCATCGAGCCACGCAAGAACCTCGGGGTGCTCGTCGAGGCGTTCCGGCGGGTCGTCGCCGGCGGCGCCGCGGACGTCGATCTGGTGCTGGCCGGGCCCGAGGGCTGGAACGACGAGCTCGACGCGCTCGGCGCGAGCATCGGTGAGCGCGTGCACCGGACCGGCTTCGTGAGCCCCACCGACCTGGCGGCGCTGCATGCCGGCGCCGAGCTCTTCTGCTTCCCGAGCGTGCGCGAAGGGTTCGGCCTGCCCGTGCTCGAGTCGATGGCCCAGGGCACCGCGATCGTCACGTCGCGCGGCACGTCGACCGAGGAGGTGATGGGTCCCGACGGCGAGGCCGGGGTGCTCATCGACCCCTCCGACCCGGTGGCGTTGGCCGACGTGCTCGGATCGTTGCTCGCCGACCCGGCCCGTCTGGCGTCCATGGGCGCCGCGGCCGCGGCGCGAGCGGCTGGCTTCACGTGGGAGCGCACGGCCCAGGGGCTCGCCGCCGCGTACGACGAGGCGATCCGCACCGCGGGCACGACCGGCGCGACCCGCGGCGCGGGCTCGTCGCCGGCGACCGCTCGATCCGCGCTCGGCCCGCGGACGCGCCGGTCCGGTCCGCCGTCGGGACGCCGGCACGTCGGCATGAACCTGCTCTGGCTCGTGCCCGGCGTGGTGGGCGGCAGCGAGGAGTACACGACGCGGCTGCTCAGCGCGCTGCGCGAGGCCGATCCGCCGGACCTCGAGGTCACCCTCTACGCCAACCGCCTGTTCGTCGAGGCCTACCCGGACCTGGTGCGCGGGTACCGCACGCACGTCGGCCCCGTCAGCGGTGCCAACAAGGCCTCGCGCGTCGCCACCGAGAACACGTGGCTCGGCTGGCGCTCCGTCCGCGACGGCATCGACGTCATGCACCACCTGGGTGGCATCCTCCCCGCCTGGCGACCCTCGCCGACGGTCCTCACGATCCACGACCTGCAGCCCCTGGCGATGCCCGAGCACTTCAGCCCGGCAAAGCGCACCTTCAGCGCGTTCGTGATCCCGCGGTCCGTGCGGGCGGCTCCCGTGATCGTGACGCTCACCGAGTTCACGAAGCGCGACCTCGAGGCGCGGCTCGGGGTCGCTCCCGAGCGGGTCGAGGTGGTGCCCCCCGGCTTCGACGTGCCCGTCGGCGCGATCGCCGCCGACGCCGAGCCACGGGTGCGGGCGGCCTACGGGCTCGGCGACGCGCCGTACTTCCTCTTCCCGGCCAAGACGTGGCCGCACAAGAACCACGAGCTGCTGCTGCGCGCGTTCGCCCGGGTGCACCAGCAGCGCCCGGACGTGCTGCTGGTGCTGACGGGTGGAGAGGCCCACAGCGAGGGGACGCTCACGGCGGTCGCGCGGGAGCTGCGCATCGGCGACGCCGTGCGGCGCACGGGGCGCATCCCGGCCCGCGACGTCGATGTGCTCTACCGCGGGGCGGTGGCACTAGCGTTCCCGTCGTTGTACGAGGGGTTCGGCATCCCCGTCCTGGAGGCCATGAGCCGGGGGTGCCCGGTGCTCGCGGCACAGGCGACGGCGTTGCCCGAGGTGGTCGGCGACGCCGGGCTGCTGCTGCCCCCCGGTGATCCGGAGAGGTGGAGCGAGGCGATGGTGCGGGTGCTCGAGGACGACGACCTGCGGGACCGGCTGATCCGCGCCGGCCAGCGCCGGGCCCGCGAGTACGACTGGGAGGCCTCGGCGGCGGTGCTGGCCGACGTCTACCGGCAGATCCCGGGCGACCCGGGCGGATCGGCGCCCGGTGCGGCGCGGGGCTCGGCGCGAGGAGCGGCGCGATGAGGCTCACCGTGCTGTGCCCGCACTTCGCCCCCGACGTCGCGCCCACCGGCGAGGTGATGACGAGCATCGCGGCCGAGCTCGTCGCCCGCGGGCACGAGCTGCACATCGTGACGGCCCTGCCGTGGTACCAGCACCACGACATCGAGCAGGGGTGGGAAGGCCAGCTGGTGCGCCACGAGGACACCGACTGGGGACGCATCACCCGGGTGCACCCGTTCCCGACCGACAAGCGCAACATCCCCGCGAGAGCGCTGGCCTTCGGGGGGTTCACCGTGCTGGCGACCCTCGAAGGGGTCATCGCGCGGGCGCGGCCCGACCTCGTCCTCTCGATGTCGCCTCCGCTGACGCTCGGGTTGGCCGGGTGGTCCGTGGCCAAGGCCCGACGGGTCCCGTTCGTGTTCAACATCCAGGACGTGTTCCCCGACGTGGCGGTCGAGCTCGGGCTGCTTAAGGGCGAGAAGGTGATCGCGGCGGCGTCCGCCCTCGAGCGCATCAGCTACCGGCGCTCCGAT
>CAYUOL010000200.1:0-11960 GCA_964446345.1 uncultured Iamiaceae bacterium
GTACGAGATCGTGGCGCAGGTCGCGCGCGACGGGGTGTCCATCCTGGTCGTCGAGCAGTTCGCCCGCACCGTGCTCGACGTGGCCGACCTGGCGGGGATCATGGTGCACGGCCGCGTCGCGCGGCTGGGGCCACCCGCCGCGCTGGAAGACGAGTTGTCCGCCGCCTACCTGGGGGCGTGAGGGAACCGACATGAAGGAACCGATCATGGATACGAACCTCTCCGCACAGCAGCCGGTGCCCGAGGGCCCGCCGGCCGGCACGTTCCAGCAGCGGGCGGCGGCGTCGATCGCGGCGGCCGACGGCGGCCCCGTCCCCGGCGCACCGACCGATCGGATCGACCAGTTCCGTCAGGACGTGGCCGCCCTCGACCTCAAGACGCCGGCGGACGACAAGGAGCGGGTCTACCTGCTCGCCAGCATCGGGTGCATGGTGGCCGGCGTGGTGGCGATCCTCGGGGCGTACTGGGGGGTGTCGGGCACGGCGATCGTCGCGCAGCAGCTCCCGTACCTCATCTCCGGTGGGGGCATCGGCCTGGCCCTGGTGATCGTGGGCGCCGCGCTGTTCGTGCGCTTCTCGCTCAGTCGCTACCTCCGGTTCTGGCTCATCCGTGAGATCTACGAGCAGCGCACCCAGACCGATCGCGTCGTCGAGTCCCTGACGAGCGTCGAGTCGCTGCTGCGGGCCGCCACCCGACCGCGCACCAAGACCGACTGAGGTCGCCAGGCGTTAGATTGCCGGGACAGGTGCTTCCAGGGATGGGTGGAGACATGCGCACGGTGGTGGTCACAGGATCCGCGTCCGGGTTGGGCGCCGCGATCCGCACGCGGCTCGAGAGCGAGGGGGCGCGCGTCGTCGGCATCGACCTCGCCGGGGCGGACATCGAGGCCGATCTTTCGTCGCCCGCCGGGCGCAGCGCGGCGATGAACGCCGTGCTCGGCGCCACGAACCGCTCGTTCGACGGGCTCGTGGTGTGTGCGGGCCTCGGCCCGCACGTGAAGCCGGTGTCGAAGCTGGTGTCGGTCAACTACTTCGGTGCGGTCGAGGTGCTCGACGGTCTGCGCCCGGCGCTGGCTGCGGGCACGCAGCCGGCCGCGGTCGCCATCTCGTCGAACTCCATCGGCATGGTGCCCATCGAGGACCCGGCGCTCATCGACGCCATGATCGACGAAGGGGAGGCGGCGGCGCTCGCGATCGCCGAGCAGTTCGACGGGGCCTCCGTCTACGCCATGACGAAGATCGCGCTCGCCCGTGCCGTGCGGCGCCGGGCGCTCGACTGGGGCCGCGCCAAGGTGCGCCTCAACGCCGTCGCCCCGGGCCCGATCGTGACCCCGTTGCTGCAGGGCTCCCTCGACGATCCCGTGCTGGGGCCGATGGTCGAGGCGCTCCCGATCCCCCTCGAGCGGCGCGGCGAACCCGAAGACGTGGCCGCGGCGGTGTCGTTCCTGCTCGACGGCCAGTCGTCGTTCGTGCACGGCTCGCTGCTGTTCGTCGACGGCGGCACCGACGCGCTCGTGCGCCCCGACATCGTCTGATCCCCTCCGCCCTGCGAAGGGTGCGCCCGGCCGGGCCCGGCGGGTCGCCGGCTACTCGTACTCGTCGAGCTTCAGCCGCACCTTGTTGAGCAGGTAGATCCGCCGCTGCGCGGCCTCGTCGATCGACTCGTCCTCGACGAGCTCGGCGGTCTGGCTGGCGGCGAGGATCTGGCTGTCGGCGCTCTCGGCCGCTTCGTCGAGCCGCTTGGCCTCGGCCGCGGCCCGCTCCCGCTCGGCCTCCTCGGCCGCGCGCTCGGCGGCCGCTCGCGCTTCGGCTTCGGCCTCCGCGGCGGCCTGGGCGGCCTGCGCCCGATCCGCTTCTTCCTGGGCGCGCCGCTCGGCCTCCTGGCGCGCGAGGTACTCCTCGTACTCGCGCTCGGCCTGGAGGCGACGCGCCTCGGCCTCGGCGGCCGCCTCCTGCTCCGCTCGGGCCCGCGCCGCTTCGGCCTCTCGCTCGAGGCGCTCGCGCTCGAGGCGCTCGGCCTCCTCCTGTTCGGCCTGGAGCGCGGCCAGGCGCTCCTGCTCGATGCGGGCCGCTTCGGCCGCGGCGGCCTCGGCTTCGGCGCGGGCGGCTTCTTCCTCCGCCCGGCGCTGGTACTCCTCGCGCACGCGAGCTTCGGCTTCGAGACGGGCCGCCTCTTCGGCCGCGGCTTCGGCCTCGAGGCGCTCCTGCTCTTCGCGGGCGAGCCGCTCCTCCTCTTCGCGGATGCGCTGCTCTTCCGCCTCGCGGGCGGCGATCTCGGCGGCGATGCGCTCCTGCTCGATGCGCTCGCGCTCGGCCTGCTCGGCCGCCAGGCGGGCGGCTTCCTCGGCGGCGATCCGGGCTTCTTCCTCGAGCCGCAGGCGCTCCGCTTCTTCGGCGGCGCGCCGCTCGGCCTCGATGCGCTCTGCCTCGAGCCGCTCGGCTTCCTCCCGGGCGCGGGCCTCGGCCGCGAGGCGTTCCTGTTCCAGCCGCTCCGCCTCGAGGCGCGCTTCCTCTTCCTGCCGGCGCCGCTCGGCCTCCTCGGCCGCCCGGCGCTCGGCCTCGATCCGCTCCGCTTCGAGGCGGGCTTCCTCCTCGGCGCGCCGGCGAGCCTCTTCTTCGATGGCGAGGCGCTCGGCCTCGAGGCGCTCGGCTTCGAGCCGTTCGGCTTCGAGGCGGGCCTGCTCGGCCTCGAACGCCTCCCGCTCGATGCGCTCGCGCTCGGCCCGTTCGGCTTCGATGCGCTCGGCTTCGAGACGGGCAGCTTCGCGCCGGGCCTCCTCCTCGGCCGCGATGCGATCGCGCTCGGCCTGCGAGGCCGCCTCTTCGGCGGCGCGGCGGGCGTTCTCGCGGGCGACCGCCTCGGCGGCGCGCTGCTCTTCGTCTTCGCGCGCGAGGCGCTCGAGCTCGGCGCGCTCGGCCGCCTCGTGCGCCCGGCGTCGTTCTTCGGCTTCGATCGCAGCTTGGCGCTCGCGCTCTTCACGTGCCGCGGCCTCTTGGAGCTGGCGCTCGATCGCGTCGCGCTCGGCCTGCTCGGCCTCTTCGCGCGCGCGGATCTCGGCGGCGGCCTGGTCGCGCAGGGCCTGCTCGGCCCGCTCCTCGGCCTCGCGCTCGAGGCGGATCGCCTCCTGCTTCGCCTTCTCCGCCGCCTCGGCTGCGTCTTTCGCCTCTTGCTCGGCGCGGGCGGCTGCGGCCTCGCGATCCTGCTGCTCGCGCTCGGCCTGCTGCTTCGCCTTCTCCGCGGCCAGCCGCTCTTGCTCGGCCTTCTCCGCCTCGCGAGCCGCGGCTTCGGCCTTCTCGCGCTCGGCAGCCTCGAGCGCCGCGCGCTCGGCCGCTTCGGCGTCCGCCTTCGCCTGCGCCTCGGCCGCGAGGCGGTCGCGCTCGGCTTGCTCGGCGGCGGCCTGCTCCTCGGCGAGACGACGCTGCTCGGCCTGCTCGGCGCGCTCCTTCTCACGGCGCTCGGCCTCGAGGCGCTTGGCCTCGGCGCGCTCCTCGGCCAGCTGGCGCTTGCGCTCGCGCTCGGCCTGCACCTTCTCGAGCTCTTCGGGCGAGAGGAGCTCGTCGAGCGCCTCCTCCTTGTAGAGGATCTCGAGCTTCGGCTTGGCGGCGCCGGCGGGGTGGGTGAAGCGCAGGAACCGCTCGAGAGCGATCAGGAAGAGGACCAACCACAGCAGCGCCCAGTTGAACTTCCCCGTCACGAGGAGGATCAGCTCGAGCACGACGCCGAACACCAGGAGGCCCGAGGCGTACTGCATCCGCTGCTTCGGCGTCACTGCGGTCCTCCTTCGGGCGTCGCGGGGTCGGGGGCGTGCGGGCGCGGGCGCCTGGGGCCGCCCACAATTCCGCTCACCCTAGGTTGCCCAGCGCCGCCGTGCACTCGGGCAGGGCGCGGGGCGGCGCGGAAAACGGCAGGTCGGCGCCCCTTTCCGACGAGCCGACCACCCTCCGCTCGATCGTCGCGGCGGTCCTCGCGCGCCTGCACCGCGTGGTGGTCGGCGGGCTCAGCCGCCGGTGTAGCGCGTGCCCGGCGGGTCGACGGCCCAGGGCGCCGGCTCCCCCCAGCGCCCCTCGTACACCAGCTGGGGGAGGGGCAGCCGCCGGTTGGGGCCCTGGCGGCCGACCGGGCGGCCGAGGGGGATCGTGGCCACGATCGACACCTCGTCGGGGAGCCCGAGCAGCTCGTCGAGCTCCTCGGTGACGAGGCGGTGCCAGTTGGTCATGACGCCGCCGTAGCCGAGCGCCCGAGCCGCGAGCAGCAGGTTCTGGCAGGCGGGGAAGACCGATGCACCCGCGTCGATGCCCGTGCCGCCGACGCGGTGGTCGAGGCAGGCCATCACGAGCACCGGGGCCTCGGCGATGTGGTCGACGAAGTGGTTCATGGTGCGCGCCATGCGCGCCGGACGGCTCGTGTCGTCGGGGGCGGGCTCCTGCCGGTTGCGGGCCCACGCCGCCTGGAACCCCCGGGTGAGCACCTCGCGGACCGCGGCCATCTCCGGGGTGCGCCGCACCACGAGGAAGCGGAACGGTTGGCGGTTGTGGCCCGAGGGCGCTCGCGTCGCCGCGAACAGCAGCTTGTTCAGGTCCTCGTCGGGGATGTCGTCGGGTTGGTAGCGACGGATGGCCCGGGTCGTGATGATGCCCGTGTAGAGGTCCACATCGGCGGCGGGCTCGGGGTCGACGGTCATGGCGCGGAGACTACTCAGGCCCCGGCGACGATCGGACTCCTCGCTCGGCGGGTCAGCGGCCCTTGAACTCGGGCTTGCGCTTCTCGGCGAAGGCCGTCGGGCCCTCCATCGCGTCCTCGGTCAAGAAGATCGGCCCACCGACCTCGAGCTCGTACGCCAGGCCGAGCTTCTCGGGCATCTCGCGGGTGGTGCGGAGGGACTTCAGCACCGCCTGCACCGCGAGCGGGCCGTTCTCGGAGATCTGGTCCGCGATCTCGCGCGCCGCGTCGAGCGCCGTGCCGTCGGGGACGACGTGGCCGATGAGCCCGATCTCCTTCGCCTCGGCCGCGCTCACGTTCCGCCCCGTCAGCAGCAGCTCGGCGGCCACCGTGTAGGGGATCTGCCGCGACAGGCGCACGGTCGAGCCGCCGAGCGGGAAGAGCCCCCGCCGCACCTCGGCGACGCCGAAGGTCGCGCCCTCGCCGGCGACGCGGATGTCGTGGGCCTGGAGGATCTCGGTGCCACCGGCGATGGCGTAGCCCTCGACGGCGGCGATCAGCGGCTTGCCGGGGATGAAGTGGCGCAGGAGCGCCTTCCAGTGCAGGTCCTTGTCCTGGGCGAAGCGCTTGGTCCACTCGTCGTCGGGGTGGCCCGCCGCCATCGCCTTCAGGTCGGCACCCGAGCAGAAGTTGCCGCCGGCGCCGGTCACGATCGCGACGCGGATGTCGGGATTCTGGTCGATCTCGATCCAGGCGTCGTGCATGCCGACGAGCATCTCGCCGCTCAGCGCGTTCTTCTTCGCCGGTCGGTTGAGGGTGACGATGGCGGTGTGGCCCTCCCGCTCGAAGAGCAGGTGGGGTTCCTCGGTTCGGTCCTCCGCCATGGCCTACTGCAGCTCGATCTCGGTGCCGAAGGGGGTGGCGATCGACTTCGACTCGAGGTACGCATCGAGGCCCTCGGGGCCGAGCTCGCGGCCGAGTCCAGACGACTTGAAGCCGCCGAAGGGCGAGCCGAAGTCCATCGCGAGCATGTTGACCTGGTACGTGCCCGTGCGCACCTGGCGGGCGAGGTCGACGGCGCGGCCCACGTCGCCCGACCAGACCGACCCCGAGAGGCCGTAGTCGGAGTCGTTGGCGATCGCCACGGCGTCCTCGTCCCCGTCGTGGGCGATCAGGGAGAGCACCGGCCCGAAGATCTCCTCCTGGGCGATGGTCATGGAGTTGTTCACGTCGGCGAACAGCGTGGGCTCCACGTAGAAGCCGGTGTCGAAGCCGCGGGGACGGCCGCCGCCGACCACGAGGGTGGCGCCTTCGGCCTGGCCCTTGGCGATGTAGCCCTCGACGCGCTCGCGCTGGCGCTCGGCCACCAGCGGGCCGCACTCGGTCTCGGCGTCGAGCGGGTCCCCGACCTTGAACGCACCGACGGCGGCGGCGAGGGCGTCCTTGACCTCGTCGTAGCGCGACCGTGGCGCGAGGATGCGCGTCTGTGCGACGCACGCCTGCCCGTTGTTCATGAGCGCCGCGGGCATGAGCTGGGGGAGCACGTCGTCGAGCACGGCGTCGTCGCAGATGATCGCGGCCGACTTGCCTCCGAGCTCGAGCGTGACCCGCTTGAGCTGCTCACCGCAGATCGCCCCGATCTTGCGACCGGCGACCGTCGAGCCCGTGAACGACACCTTGTCGACGTCGGCGTGGCGCACGAGGTGCTCGCCCACCTCACGGCCCGCCGGCACGATGTTGACGACGCCTTCGGGGAGGCCGGAGCGCTCGATGATCTCGGCCAGGACGTACGAGTCGAGGGGCGTCTCGGGCGCCGGCTTGATCACGATCGTGGAACCGGACGCGAGCGCCGGCGCCAGCTTCAGCATCGTGATGAACAGGGGCACGTTCCACGGGATGATGCCGGCGGCGACGCCGACCGGCTCGCGGCGCACCAGCGTCGGGCCGAGCATGCCCTCCCGGATCTCCTCGAACGCGAACTCCCGCGTGAGACCCGTGTAGTAGTCGAGCACCGCCGTGGCCGCGAAGACCTGGCCCATGATCGAGAACGAGTAGGGGCAGCCGTTCTCCGCCGAGATGAGCTTGGCGATGTCGTCCATCTGCGCAGTCAGCTCGGCCGAGATCGCCGCCATGATGTCCGCCCGCTCGGCGGGCTTCATGTGGGGCCACGGGCCGTTGTCGAACGCCGCGCGCGCCGCGGCGACGGCGTGCTCGATGTCGTCGGTCGTGGACTCGGGGACGCGCCCGATGACCTGTTGGGTCGAGGGCGAGACCACGTCGAGGGTGCCGGTCCCGGCCGGATCGACCCACTTCCCGCCGATGAAGAACTTGTCGTACACCTGCACGCTGCCCCCTGTGGTGGATTCGAGTTGCGTTCGGACTTCAGACCTTGTGCGTGCCCGCCTCGGCGAGCTGCTTCGCCCACGGGTAGTCGGGCTTGCCGCTCGGCGACCGGGCGATCTCGTCGGTCAGGTGCAGCTCGCGCGGCACCTTGTAGCCGGCGACGAACGCACGGCAGTGCACGTCGAGCTCGGCCAGCGTGACCTCGTGACCTTCGCGGGGCTGCACGACGGCGGCGACGCGTTGGCCCCAGCGCTCGTCGGTCACGCCGACGACGATCACGTCGAACACGGCCGGGTGCGCCTTGAGCGCCTGCTCGACCTCCTCCGGATAGACCTTCTCGCCACCGGTGTTGATGCTGACCGAGCCGCGCCCGAGCAGCGTGATCGTGCCGTCGGCCTCGTACCGGGCGAAGTCGCCCGGCACCGCGTAGCGCTTGCCGTTCTTGGCGGTCACCCACGTCTCCGCGGTCTTGACCGGGTCCTTGTAGTAGCCGAGGGGGATGTTGCCGCCGCGGCCGACCTTGCCGATGATCTCGCTGCCGGGCTCGAGCAGGTTGAGGTCGTCGTCGAGCACGACGGTGTCGCGGCCGGGGGCGACCGTCGGGCCACCGGCGCTCATGGCGGTCTGGCCCTTGACCACGGTGACCAGGCCGTTGAAGCCGCTCTCGGTGGCCCCGATCGAGTCGGTGATGATCAGGTTCGGGAAGCGCTCGAGGAACGCGTCCTTGACCGTCGGGGAGAAGACCGCTGCGCTCGAGCTGAGCGAGATCAGCGACGACAGGTCGGGGGTCTCGCCCCGCTCCTCGAGCGCGACGAGTGCCTCGATGAGGGGTCGGCCCATGGCGTCGCCGACGATGAGGACCGAGTTGACCTTGTGCTGCTCGATCTGGCGCCACGCGTCCTCGGCGTCCCACTTCGCGCAGATCACCGACACGTTGCCTTGGAACAGCTGCATCACCGTGGCGACGAACGCGGCGCCGTGCATGAGCGGCGGCGTGACCATGAAGACGAGCTGGCCGGCGGCGGCCTTCGCCTTCTCGGACTGCTCGAACTCGTCGCGCACCGGCTCGCGCGTGAACACGTCGATGCCGCCGGCGAGGGCGAAGAAGATGTCTTCGCTGCGCCACATGACGCCCTTCGGCATGCCCGTGGTGCCCCCGGTGTAGATGATGATCTGATCGTCGCCGGATCGTTCGGGGAAGTCGCGCTCGGGGGAGCTGCTGGCGAGCGCCTCGCCGAGCGGCACGACGTCGAGCCCGTCCTGGCTGGCGCCCGAGCCGTCCTCGATCATCACGAGCGTCTTCAGCAGCGGGAGGTTGTCCTTGACCGCCGCGACTCTCGGTCCGAACTCCTCGTCGTAGAAGAGCGCCTTCAGGTCGGCGTTGCCGAAGAGGTACTTCAGCTCCTCTTCCACGTAGCGGTAGTTGACGTTGACGGGCACCGCCCGCACCTTGCAGATCGCCAGCAGGGCCTCGACCCAGGCGAGGCTGTTGTAGCCGTAGATGCCGATGTGGTCACCCGGCTCGATCCCCTGGGCGAGCAGGTGGTGCCCGATGCGGTTCACCTCGGCCTCGAGCTCGGCGAAGGTCACGGTCGTGTCGCCGCAGATCAGGGCGGTGCGCTCGGGGATCGCGTCGACGGTGTGCTCGAACAGATCGCCGAAGTTGTAGGCCATGCGGGCAAGTAGAACACGTTTCAGAACGGGGCTTCAAGCGGTCCGGCGGGTTTTCTGACGTGGCGTCAGGTGACGGTGCCCGAGGCCAGCACCGGCGTCGTCGGGCCCTGGGAACCACCGGCGGGCTCGTTCGTGACGGCGTAAGTGGTATCGGTCGCGGAGGCCTGGAAGGCGCTCGTCGTCGGCGCGGCGCCGAGCACGCCGAGCGACACGGGCTGGGCCGCCGCGCCGTCGCTGCTGATGCCCCAGAGCTGGTACGCACGGTCAGGGGGCAGCGGCACCAGGTCGTGTGGGATGAAGTAGCCGGCGCCGCGCGCGTCCACGAGGATCCGCCCGTGCAGGGTCCCGTCGGCGCTCGCGACGGCGACCTCGCGGTGGCGCCCGTCGCGCTGCGCGTCGGCCGCCGCCCGCTCGACCGGTGACCCGGCCAGCTCGTCGCGCGGTCGCGCCTCGCGTGGCCGCTGGCTCACGGCGAACGCGGCGAAGACCCCGGTCAGCAGCACAAGGGCGGCCGCGACCAGGAGCACCACGCGCCGGCCCGGTCGCCGCGCCGTGCGGGCCGTTGCGATGCCGAAGGACCGCACGGGCTGCCCGGCGGCGGGGACGAGGCTCGCGGTCGTCTGCTCGTCGATGCCGCGCCACACCGACGCGGGGGGCGTCGTGGGCGCCGTCGCACCGACCAGGGCGAGGATCTCGTGATGGCGCCGCAGATCGCGCCGGCACCCCCAGCAGGCATCGAGGTGGTGCTCGACGACGGGCTCCTCGGCGCGATCGACGGCGTCGACCGCGTACGCGGCGACGAGGTCCATGAACGCCTCGTGTTCGTCGACCACCGGAGGCCCGGTGCGATCCGATCCCATCTCCCTCTCTACGGAGCAGAGCGGGGCCTTGGATGGGATCGGGATCGGGTGGCTCGGGCCTGGCGTGCGGAGGGCGGCGCGGTGGCGGCGACGAGCTCCGCGAAGTCTGCCTCGAGGTCGGCGGCCAGTTCGGCGATGTCGGGGAGCAGGTTGGCGGCCGCCATCAACCCGAAGTCGACGCCGTCGCGGTAGCTCATCACCGTGATGTTGAGCCCGACGCCTTCGATGATCTGGCCCATGGGGTAGGCACGGACGAGCTCCGCGCCGGCGAGGTAGAGCGGGAAGGCCGGGCCGGGGACGTTGGAGATCATCACGTTCATCGCGGGAGGGTGGCGCTCGGTGAGGCCGAAGCCGACGTACAGGTCGCTGAGCCAGGACGCCATGTTCGGGTCCATGACCTCGGCCCAGCGCTGGAGCGTGTCCGGGCTGAAGATGGCGTGCTCGCGCTTCGCGGCGGCTGCTGCTGCCTGCGTGGCCACGAGGCGCTCGACCGGGTCGGCGACGTGGGCGGGGAGGTCGGTGAAGAGCGCGGAGATGCGGTTGTCGGAGCGCCCCTGCTGGTGCGGTGCTCGCACGTTCACGGGGCACGCCGCAACGAGCGGGCCCTCGGGCAGCTCGCCGTGGCGCACGAGGAAGCGGCGCAGGCCGCCCGCGCAGATGGCGAGGATCACGTCGTTGATGGTGGCGCCGGGCACCGCCGTGCGTGCGTGCTTGATGTCGTCGAGCGACACGCGCGCGAAGGCCACCCTGCGAGCGCCCGTGATCGTTCCGTTGAGCGGCGAGGCCGGTGCGGTCAGGGGCGTCGCCCCCGTGGCTTCGACCGGGTCCGGGTCGTTCGTGGCGGCGGCGCCCACCGGTTCCTCGGCGTAGGGGTTCGGGCGGCGGATCTCGTTGCGCGTGCGGCGCACGGCCCAGACCGCGCCCACCGTGCGCCCGACGAGCGGGAGCACCTCGGCAACGCTGAGGGCGCGCGCCACCGTGGCGTAGGCGACCAGCTCGAGGTCGCTCGGCACCTCCTCGCCGGCGGGCGGCGGCGCTGCGGGAGCCGCGGGAGCCGCGGCGGGATCGGCGCCGGCCGCGACCGGCGTCGCGGTGGGCGGCGCGCCGTCGGCGGGCTCACGCTCGAAGTCGAACAACGTCACGAGCTGCTCGACGCCGGCGACGCCGTCGAGCGCCGAGTGGTGGACCTTCGCGATGAGCGCGACGTTGCCGTCCGTCAGCCCCTCGATCACCCAGAGCTCCCACAACGGCTTGGAGCGGTCGAGCGGGCTCTCCGCGAGTCGTGCCGTCAGGGTCGCGAGCTGCTCCTGGGACCCGGGCGCCGGCAGCGCGGCGCGACGCACGTGGTTGTCGAGGTCGAAGTTCGGGTCCTCGGCCCACAGGGGGTGGTGGACGTTGAGCGGGACCGGTACGAGCGTGCGGGTGAACGGGGGGATGCGGTGCACCCGGCTCGCGACGTGGTCCCGCAGCCGGGTGTACGAGTAGCCGCCGGGCATCTCGGAGGGATCGAGCACCGCGCACAGGGTCACGTGCATCTGCTGCGTCGGCGACTCGAGGTAGAGGAAGAAGGCGTCCATGCCCGACAGCCGTTCCATCCCGTCAGTGTGGCGGGTTTGGCTGCGGCGGGCGACTCCGTCGTGGCGCTCGGGTCGGTCGCCGGGGGAGCTCACGCTCCAGGTTCGCATCGCAGCTCGACGGCCGGGCTCCTGCGACGTCTTGGACACCGGCGGTGAGGTCGCTCGCCTTCTGCGCCACCGTCGCCACGGTGACGCCGTTCCACGAGGCCAGTGCCGCGCAGGCCGTGGTCCAGCGCACGGCCCGTGCGCACGTGGTAGGAGCGAGAGAGTTCTGGGCGTCGCGGCCGGCGAGAAGGAAAGCGATCATGGACGAGCCACCCTGGAGCGCAGAGCTCAGCGACCCGGCGCTGCGAAGCGAGCTCGATCGCCTCCATCCCGAACGGCTCCGGCTGCGACCCCGGGATCATGCGGGGGTCGGTGAGGCGATGGACTTCGTCGAGGAGCTGTGGGCGCCGACGCTCGTGCGGGCCCGGCGCCTGCCGTCGGAGGCGCTGCACGTGAGGGTGGCGGGCGAGTACTCGTTCGTGGAGACCCAGCGCCACTTGCTCTTCGCCGGCGACGCCTGGTTGCAGCGGATGGTCTTGGGGGTCAGCGACCCGCAACACCCGTGGGGAGTCGCTCCTGACCTGCCCGCCGATGCACCACCTGACACCGGCCCGGAGTTGGAAGAGGTGCTGCTGGTTCGGGCGCAGCGCGCCGCCGGGGTTCGGGCTCATCTGGCGGCCCTGTCCGAGGCGGACCTGGGCGTGCGCGTGGGCGGCCCGTGGGATCCGCCGGGTCTGCCGCCGCAGAAGCGGGCTCGGGTGATCGACTGCTTTCGGGTCGTCTTCCGCGAAGAGTGGTGGCA
>CAYUOL010000201.1:0-11894 GCA_964446345.1 uncultured Iamiaceae bacterium
ATCTTCGTCGAGGAGATCCACCGCGCCAACCACCACCACTATGACCTTGCCAACGATACCCCCGCTGAGCGCCGGCCCATCGGCCCCCGCGAGTGCTGGATCGATATGAGCGGCATCCCAAATGTCCCTCCCGCCCTCGCCCCCTGGCCCGGCGGCGCCCCGTCCGGGCCCGTGCGGGGCATCAGCGGCGTCCCACTCGGCCAGGTGCCGGGGAACCCTTACCTGTATTCGTACCAGTATTCGACGCCCGCGCCGGCCCCGCCGTACAACCACTTCTCGGATATGGTCCCAGCCAACTACTCCCTCGGCGTTTATGCGCCTACTCTGCGCGATTCGACCGGGAGAACCGTGCCATACAACCCGGGGGTCTGGGTCGCTGACGGGGTCCTTTCTGTCGTCGAGTTCAAGTACCAAACGCCGCAGCAGCTTGGCTTCCTGCCGCCCTTCACCATCGACTACTGGCGCTACGAGGGGGCGTTCCCGCAGGCGGCGATCGACAACTTCGTCAACGAGGGCTCCGGGACAGGTCTCGTGTTTGACACGATCAGTGGCGACACCGCCTACTTCCGGACCCTCCTTGCCGACACGACAGCCGGGAACGAGGGCATCGACATTACGACGGCCGGGACAGAGGTCGTCATCAGCAACACGCTGGCAGGGCAGAACATTGGCCCGGCCCCAGGCCCAAACGTGGGTCGGGTCTATTCGGGGAAGGTCGCGGGCGTGGCCCCGGCGGCGTCGCTCCAGTTCCGGGAGCTCGTGGCGGGCCTCAACGTGACGATCGTAGAAAGTGCGACGAGCATCACGATAAGCGCGGCGCCCGGTGGAACTGGTATCAGCGGACTCAGCAATGAGGGGGGCGGGGCGGGCATATACGACACGCTATCCGGCTCGACCGCCCTTCTTCGGTCCCTGATCGTGGACCCAGCCGCGGGCCGGGAAGGGATCGTCATAACGCAAAACGCGACGACGATCGCGATCGGAAACACGCTGACCGGCGCGAACGTGGGGACCGGAGAGGGGATTTTCGCGGCGAAAACCGGGGCGGGGGTGCTGCAGTACAAGACGCTAAAAGCGGGGGGCGGCGTAACGATAACCTCGACGGCGACAGAGATCACCATAAGCGCGACGGGAACCGGAACACTCACAGGGCTCGCGAACGAGGGCGGCGGCGCCGGCGTGTTCGACGCGGTCGTCGGCACGACGGCCAACCTGCGCAGCCTCGTCGGAACGACGAACGGCCTAACGATCACGCAGAACGCGACGACGATCACGATCGACAACACGCTGACGGGCGCGAACCTCGGCGCGGGGACGGGCACGATCTTCAGCGCGAAGTCGGGCGCGACGCTGCAGTTCAACAGCCTGGCGGGAACGGCGAACGGCCTAACGGTCTCGGCGCCGGCGGCGGGCGTGATCACGATAGACAACACGCTGACGGGCGCGAATGTCGGGAGCGGGGCAGATGTATTTCTCAACAAAACAGCAAATACGATCAATCTGCGGCGAATCAACGCCGGAACTGGGATATCGATCACACAAAATGCCAACGACATAACAATTGCGTCAAACGAAGACTGCTGCACTGAATGGGAAATCTGGGAAAAGCAGAAGAGCGGCGTAAACAGTGGGGGGGATAATGCCGAATTCCAGCAGTGGGCCGGAACAGGATGGAAAAAGAGAACCCTCACCGACCTCAGCTCGAGCGGCGCGTCGGCGAGCAACATCACCCTGGACGCCGTAACAAGCATAATCACCATCCAACCCGGGACCTATTCTGTGCACGGATCCGCGCCGGCCTACGCGATTAACAGTAAGGATATCCTCGGATACCAGTGCCGCCTGCAGGACATAAAGGCGGGAGTTACGCTCGTGGTCGGCACGTCCGAAACGATCAGCACGGCCGTCACACAGGGCCGCACCTTCATATCAGGCATATTCCAAATCGCCGAACGGGACACCACGATGCAGTTTGAAACGGCAAAAACTTCGGAGGAAAATGTGACGCCGGGCTTCGGCATTGCCTCCGGGGTCGACCGGGAGCTAGGCGAAGTATATTCGATTCTTTCATTCCGGCTGCTCGGCCCGCCGGGCCGGGGACGCTGAGGGCTAGTCGTCCTGCCCGGCGGAGGGCGGCGGCCCGGCACCCTGCGTTGTTCGGATGCCAAACTCGCTCCGCAGCCGCACAACCGGGTTATCGGCAAGCCAGATATCTTGGAGGCGCCGGGCCTCGGGGTGGAGGACGCGCGCCAGACCATTGAGATTCCCCTTGTATTTTTCGTACAGGGCGACCGCTTCCGCGAGGAAGAGTACCTGCTGGCGGTCGTATAGCTGTCTGGCGACCCGGAGGAGGGCTTCATCGACAAGCCGCAGGATGACTTCATCAACCAGGCATACGTTCGAGACGCCCGACGCATCGTCCGCGCGCTGCTGGAGGCTAGCAAGTTCGTTGAGGAGGCTTGCCGCGAGCCGTTTATCGATGCCCCGGAAGCCCTTGGCCACAAGGTAGATCTCACTGTTGGCGGGCCGGCTCGTAAGCGGCTTCACGATGTCGACGGTATCGAACAGGCTGGCGACGATGCATATCAGGCTCCGGTTCAGCGGGGTAAAGAAAGTGTACTGCTTCGTCACAAGGTTCCCGCCGGGGGCAAGCGAGAGGATGCCACATAGTATCTGGCCAAAGTTGAGAAGGGCCGTCATCTCTTCCTGGCGGCCGTAATCCGAGCTGACATCGATCCCGGCGTCGCTCGTATAGATGGTCGCGCCGGACGGGATCGAGCGATCCGCGCCGAACCTGGCGTGTACAGCGTCGGCCAAGGCCGCGACAACGGCCGCCGACGTAAGATCGCCATCAATGAGGGGCGCCTTCGCCGGGGGCACCTTCGCCGACAGCTCCTCTTTTATCGGCGCCAACGGATGCGCATTAGGCTGGGGACCCATGAGCCAGTTCCGGCGGTTTGCGGCGTAAATGCCGTAACGGTCGCCAAGTATCGTTGTGTCCCCCTTCCGGGCCGCCTCGGCTGGGTAGTACGAACTGGCGAGCCAATCGAAATTGGCGCCAGCGCAGGACGTGCGGACGTAGTGGTTGACAGCAACCAGGAACGCGCCAGGGAGCTCCGCGTTCGCAAACAGCCGAATTCGCGAGTTCGCGTCGCAGACGATGAGCTTCTCCTGGACAATCAGCTCGTACATCTTCAGCGTCGCATTGGTCGCGATCTGAAAGTTGTATTCCGACAGGAACGTCTTTTTCAGCCCCTGGTACAGGTCGAGCGCCCACGTGAGATCGCTGAAATCCTTGGGGGGGATCGGATCCTGGCGCGATTTCGCCTCATTGAGGCGTCTTCGTATCGCGTCGAACTCGTCCGCGGCCGGCGGCAACTGCTTGACCACGGCCAGCTCCTCCGGGGAGGCGTCGACGAACGGCATACGCCAGCGGAGGACCCCTTTCTGGGTCAGCTTGTCGGGAACCCCTTTCGGGTGGGCGTCCGTGTGGCCGGGCTTGAATTTGTTCCGGTATTTGTCTCTGTGCATACCTATAGAGGGCTCCGGGCTGTTTCAATAATCCTGCAGGCCTATCGATTCGAGCCCATCGCTCCAACCGGCCGCATGCGTATACAAACCGTGTCGGTCCTCCTGCTCCTCATCGCGATATACTACATAATCAGCGTCGCCGCCGAGGTCTTCATCGACGACTACGTAAAACCGCGTTCGATGTTCGCGTACCTCCTCGTCGGGACGGTCCTCACAAGCCTGGCGGCCCTCGCGATCGATATCGATCTCCCCGAGTGACGAAGACCAGCCTTTTGGACTCGGCCGCGACCACTCATCGGGGGCGCATCGGGCAGGCGAGCATGGATAACCGCGGAGACGAGCGCGAGCACAATCTGCAATTCGAAATGGACCTCAACAGCGGTCCCCCACACGAGGACCAGATGGACCAAATGGACCGTACAGTCCGCGAAGCCCTTAGGATGGCCGGCAACGCGGCGCCCACGCAAGAGCAGATTTCGGAGCTCCGCACCAAAGCAGAGGCCCTCCTCAGCACGTCCGACCTGAAAAACGAAGCCGAAGGGATAAAGGACTATGAAAACTATGTTATGTCGATGGGGCTCCCGGCGACGCGGGCAATGTTCCGGCACATGCTGAGTCTGTCCGGCCTGCGGGGGGCCGACAAGCAGGCGGTCGTTAAAGAAATCACGGAGTTTTCCCCAGTTACGGAAGAGGGCTGCTTCGAAGTGACCTTCTATGATACGATCGCAAAAACGGGGTCCACCGCGTACCTCCGCCTCGCTGTGTGCAAGTCGAACCACGACTTGGGCGCTCAGCTCAAAAAGCTGGAAACCCGCTGCGATCCATCCAAGTGGAAAGAAGTCCTCGCACACCTTTCCACCCTCGTCGCCCTCGGCCGGCAGGTGTATGCGACGATCGCGAAGGACCACGAGAAGCTCCTCGAAAAGCTCGTCGGCAGCGCCAGGAAAAAGAGCTGCATGTTCCTCTCGGTCGACCGGACCAATACGACTCTGTATGTCGACCCGACGTGGTCGAAGCGCATCGGGATATACGTGACGATGAAAGACGAGATTGCCGCGAAGATCCCGTCGGCCATGCCAAAGCCCGCGACCGGCGGATCAGACCAGGCGCGCGTGTAAAAATGCGGCTACGCCTGGGCGCCACCGACTACAACAGACGGCTAGCGCCAGCCTGTTCAGGAATCTTTTCGCGATCGTTTAGGATTCCCCTTGCTATCTTTGCGGGTGGCGGCAGTATTCTCGTTGGTGTTCGCCTCAGCCACGATCTGGGACTCGTCGTGCTTGGCGTCTTCGTCATTGTCATTGTTGGCGTGCTCGTCGTCCCTGTCGGTGTGCTTGTCGTCCCTGTCGGCGTGCTTGTCGTCCCTGTCGGCGTGCTCGTCGCCCCTGTCGGCGTGCTCGTCGTCTTTATTGGCGGGTTCGTCGTCTTTATTGGCGGGTTCGTCGTCTTTGTCGGCGAGTTCGTCGTCTTTGTCGGTGGGTTCGTCGTCCTCGGGTTCTTCCTCGGTCTCGTCGTTGCAGTCGCAGTCGCAGTCGCAGTCGTGGCATTCGCACTGGCACTGATCTGTACAGGTCTCGTCGCACGTGCAGTCGACAGCGTGGCAGATGCACTCGCATTCATCATCCTCACTTTCGTAATGGCATTCGCAGTCGCAATCCTCATCGCAGCTGTCCCCGCAAAGGTCGCAATCGGCATGAGACTCATCGACGGAGCGCGAATCTGTGGATTCTCTGTCGGAAGGCGCGCCAGGCTCCAGTGCCCGAACCGAGGCAATGTGTTTAGTGTCGCCCCTTCGTCGTGTCTGAAACTGCCTCACCCGCCCGCTCCCAACGGTCTCGTCGTACTTGATGTTATGATCGAGAACCTCCTTAAGTGCTTTTTCAAGAACATGGTTTACATACCATTCGCCCTGTTCGTCCTCGAGTTTCTTGATAACTTCGTCATACGTCTTCGATTTTTTCAGGGCCGCCCCGGCATTGCCCGAAGCGCGATCCGCAATAAGGCGCTCGATGACGCGCTCCATCGAGCGGACGAAATACTTGCTATTGGGGGCCCCTTCGCCCGTCAGGAGGGCCAACGTGAGAAACGCCATAACATACCCGATGAGGAACGCGAAGGCGCTGATGAGAAATGTATCGGTCAGGATAATAGACATGGCGAGGCAGGTCGTATACATGCTCCGGGGGGGCTTCAAAAGAAGCGCACCCGATCAAGCCTTATGACTCTCGGTTTTCGCCATGATGAACAGGGCGCCCCCGCCCAGCAGAAGCCCCAACATTGAAAACATGATGCCCGTAACCTTATTTGTCGCCACGGACAAGGCGATGATGCCGATGATGACGAATATGATCGCGAATACGACAAGAGGCATCATCAGGATGAGAGGCGCGTGAGGCGCGAGCTGTTTTCCGAGCTGGAGAGGGATCCCGACTTCGGGAGCTGCTGCCATGAGAGCGGTTTGGCCAAGGTCTGCCATTGTGTCCGGGTATCGGTGTGTATCGCCGGCTGCTGCCAGTATCCTGCCGCGGATAAAAGGCGGCGGCCGCGAGGGCACCCGGACCAGACAAGAAAGCCGGCAGAAGACTTCCCACCCCCCGCTAAATTGAATACGCGCCATGCGCAGAAATACGCGTAGACCTAGCGGAACCGGCTACGACAGATGCCACGCACATTCAAGTACCTCACTCGTTTAGGGCAGGGCGGCGGCGAACGGGCGGCCGACGAGGCTGTCGAGGCCAGCTACAGGCGGGCCGACCTGGTACGGCGGCCCGTCGTCCGCGACGAGCTCAACGGCCGGTACATTGTGTTTGAGTCGCGCCGCGAGATGTTCGACTACTACGGCGGCCTTCCCAGCAGCGAGAAGGCATGGCACGAAGTTGTGTTCGGGTACCTCCCCCAGCGCCTCAAGTTCGACATCGATGCCCCGAGCCATAAAATCGACGCCATCCAGGACTCCGCGATCGCAGCCGCCGCCCTGCGCCGCCCGAACCAGGAACCGGAAGAGCCCCCGCAAGACCAGCTCCCCATCGAGGACCTGACAGAGATCCTCGGGGGCACCGAGTACGTCGTCGGGCCGCCGCCCACGGACCCAAGCACGGACGCCGACGACCTTCTGACGGAGATCCTATCGGCAGGGCCGCCAGTTTCGCCAGTCTCGCCAGACGAGCAGGCGCGGGCGGCCCAGCAGCGCAAGATGAACGCGATAATCAACATTATCATCGAAGCGATCCTCGACGAGCTGTACGTGGCGTATTTCGGGGTCGAGGACATATTCCCGACCCGCACCGACCTCGTCGTGACCGAATCAAGCGGGCTCGCCTCCGGGTCTTGGAAGTTCTCGTACCACATCATCATATGGCCGTACGCCGTAGCCGACAACGCCGAGGCCCAGGAGTTTACCGCGCGCGTCATCGACCGCCTTCCGCAGTTCATAAGACCGCTGGTCGATGGCGCGGTGAACAAGCGAATCCAAAACTTCCGCATGCTCGGCTCGGCGAAGGCCGGAACCGCCCGCTTCAAGCGCGTCATACCCGAGACCGCCGCCGCGTTCAGGACGTTCGCGAGCCCCGAGCCAGAGCATGTGCTCATCACGGCGACCGGGGGCGTAAAAATCCTCCCCCGGGTCTACACGGATGAAGCCGCCGACCGCAGCGGCAAAACGCCGCGCCAGCCCGCGTTCGGCCCAGAGGACCCGGTGGTCCGCGCCGCCCTCGACGCCGCGGCCAATGCCGGCGTGACCGCTGGCCACACGTTTACGGAGGTCCGCGGGGTCCTCTTATGTTTCAAGCGGGAGGCCCCGAGCTATTGCCGGATCTGCGGGGAAGAGCACCACCGCGACAACAGCCTCATGGTGAGCATCAGCCCCGAGATCGGCGGGCACGACGGGCCCTGGCCGGGGACCGGAATAGTAACCTGCCGCGTCGTCGAGCACTGCCGGCAGGCGCGCGGGAAGGCGCGCGAAATCGGGACGGTGTCGCTGCGGGCGGAAGATCTCCGCGCCGGGGGCCGCGACCTGTCGGCGGCCGTCGATCGCCGACGGAAGGCCGCCCCGGCTCGCGCCCCCCTCGGGCTCCGCGAACAGATCGCGGCCCGGGTCGGGGCGATCCGCGAGGGGCGCCTCAACCCGCACAGCGCGCTGGCCTCGGAGTTCGAGCGCCTCCCGGAGAGCCAGAAGACGGTGTACAGCGAGCCGGCCATGCGGGACTATGAGCTCACGCCGACCCTCGCCGTCCTCGCGCAGATGAAGCTCGGAAAAACGAAGGCCCTACGGCGATTCATCGAAACGTACTTCCCGGGCGACGGGCTGGAGACTCGGGTGGTGCGCTTCGTGACGTTCCGCCAGACGTTCAGCCGCAGCCTCGCCGAAACGTTCCCCGATTTCACGGTGTACAGCGATGTGAACGGGGACCTCTGCCCGGCGCGCCACCCGCGGCTCATCGTCCAGGTCGAGTCCCTCCACCGGCTCAAAATGGGGAGCCGGCCCGAGCCCGTCGACCTGCTCGTTCTCGACGAGGTGGAGTCGATCCTGGCGCAGTTCAACAGCGGCTTGCACCGCCACTTCGCCGCGGCGTTCGCGATGTTCTCCTGGATGCTGAGGACCGCGCGGCACGTCGTGTGCATGGACGCGAACCTCAGCGACCGCACCTACCGGACGCTCGCGCGGATGCGCCCGGCGCACCCGCCGCACTTCCACTGGAACCGCTTCGCGCGGGCGGCCGACGACGTGTACAGCTTCACGGCCGACCAGGGGGCGTGGCTCGAGAAGCTCCACTCAGCCGTGCGGGCTGGGCAGCGCATCGTTCTGCCCACGAACAGTCTCTCCGAGGCGAAGGCGTTCGAGGCGGCGCTCCGCCGGGAGTTCCCGACCCGCAAGATAATGCTGTACAGCAGCGAGACTGCCCCATCCGAAAAGGCGCGCCACTTCGCGGACGTGCACACGTATTGGGGCGAGCTCGACGTCCTCATCTACACCCCGACCTGCTCGGCCGGGGTCAGCTTTGAGCTCAAGCACTTCGACGCGCTATTCGGGTTCTTCTGCGACGCTTCTTGCGACGTCGAGACCTGCCGCCAGATGCTCGGCCGCGTGCGGAACCTGGGCACCCGGGAGCACACGATCTGCCTGCGGTCGACGGGGGCCGCGCTTCCGACGACGGTCGAGGACATCCGCCGGCTCGTGTACGACAAGCGGGCGGGCCTCTACCGGAAGGTCGAGGACGCGGCCCTGTACTTCTCATACTCCGACGACGGCTCGATCGACCACTACGGGTCGGACTACTTCCACCTTTGGCTCGAATCCGTTCGGATGATCAACCTCTCCCGAAACGAGTTTGCCGCCCGGTTCATCGACCAGGTCGCGGATACCGGCGCGCGGATCGAGAGCCTCGCCGTCGAGCCGACCGAGGCTCGCGTCGGGGCGGCGCTCATGGTCAGCCACAAGGAGACGCGGGCCGAGCTCAAAGACGCCCGGTGTGCGGCCATCGCCGACGCCATGGAGATCACCCCGGACGAGGCGACCCTCGTCCGCGAGGCGCTCCAGGCCCAGCAGGATGTTGACCCGGCGAGCCGCCTCGCGTACGAAAAGTACATGCTGCGGGAGGCTTATGCGTGGCACGGCCGCCCCCTTGACGCAAGCTTCGTTGCGGCCTACCAGGGGGCCGAGCCCCGCCGGGTCTACCGGAACCTGATCCGGATCACGGAAGGCGCGACGGTCAGCGACTCGCTCGAACTCATGCGGCAGCGCGAGGCGAGCCACTACGCGTATGTGATGGAAACGCGTTCGCCCCTCTCTGGTTACATCAACGAGGGCCGCGACCTTGTTCGCGACCGGTCGGTGTACGTGTACACCGCACACTTCTTCGCGGTCTGGCTCCTCAACCTGTGCGGGTTCCGGTGCATCACGGACCGGCGGCGCGTCCATGAGACCGCCATGGAGACGACGCTGCGCAAGGCGATCCCAAACCTGAAGAAGGCCATCGACAAAATCGTGTTCGAGTTCGAGATCCCGCGCCCGAACCTTGACCGGCTGGCGCGGGAGACGGACCAGGCCCGATTCCTCGCAAACGCTCTTCGGACTATAAACGCCGTCCTCCGTATGATGTACGGGATCCAGGTTAGCCGGTGCCCGAAACGAACCGGCGGCGGGGCGTATTTAATAACCCAAAACCCGACAGGGAAGCTGTTCGTGTTCTCGCATACCCCAGAGGACGATAAGATTCCTGGCGGGCCTCGCCCCCACATCCCGTCGAACTTGAAGGAGGCCGGCGGGGCGGCGGACGACCGGGTGAACATCTTTCTCGACCGCACGTTCTACGACCGTGCGCGCGACGGCACGTGGGGTGACGATCCGGCGCCCGATGGGGGGCCGATGTTCGGCGAGCCCGAGGACCCGCCCGGCGAGCCCGAGGACCCGCCCGGCGAGCCCGAGGACCCGCCCGGCGAGCCCGAGGACCCGCTCGACGAGATCCTTGGTTTGGCGGAGCCCCGGGCCCCGCTGAGCCCGGTCGATACGGACACCAAGGACGGAAGCAACATCGACGAATTCCTCCAGAATGAGTATGAGGAGCTGATGGGCATGCGCGAATCTGCGGGCCTGCGCGCCGGCTGGTGAGTTGCGGGCCCAGCCGCGTCGCCGGGAGGCGGCCTGTTTTTACGGCCGCGGTACGGGCACAGCACGGCGGGTCCCCGGCCCGATTTAGACGGCGGCTACCGCACCCATCAGGATGGACGCCGACCCGGCCAATAGCTCAGAGCGAACCGAGACTAAAATCGTTGGCGATGGCCCCCCCAGCGAGAGACTGTATATCGTCTCAGATGGGGCTGGGTTTGTTGGAGCGTTCCTTTCGCACGAGGAGGCGATCAAACTGACCCGCGGCCGATTCCCCACCTCCTCCTTTGTGATTCAGGTGTTCCCCCGCCCGCCGGGCCCCGCAACCGATGTGTGGCTTGTGATTTACCGGGCGAATGACGCTGTGGTGTACGCGTCGACCGTAAGGGACGACGCCGCACGCGTGCAGACTGCATACGAGCGCATCGGCCTCGTATACGAGAATTCGCTCGACGAGCTCCAGCACCCGATCGGGAAGGTGTGCATCCCGGCGGAGAAGCGTCTCGAGCTCCAGCACCGGGTCCACCTATCTTACGTTGCCGCCGAGTCGCTGGAAGAAATAGTCAAATCGAGGCAAGATGACCTAGCCCGCGTTAAGTCTCTCTCTGTCAACGGCGGCGGGCCTCTTGCGGAACTGATCAGCCAGAACGAATCCACGACATATATGAGCTTCATCGTGGATAAGATCCCCGAAGCCGATCGCCCGGGGCACCCGGAAAACGAGGACTCCCGCTCTAGCTGAGGGTAAGAGTCTCGTAGACGAGCGGACTCCCGGGGAGAGCCGCCACGTTGGTCGGACTGTTTTTGGGGACCTTGTCCGGGTGCGCAGCCACCAGCAGGCCGCGCACGTCCATCATCGCCCGGTAAACCGAGGGGAGAGTCTTCTGGAATTTCTTGACGCATTCTGCGTATCCGAGTCTCGACCCCGCCGCCGCCTCCTGGTAGGCGCCCGGCGTAATGGCGGACGCGAGCTTCCCGCTGAGCTCGCGGGCGAGCTCCCTCCATGGCGGCACGTAATCGGCGGCGGGGACCGGGCTGCTGAGGCTCCATAGCCGGCCCCGCAGCTCATCCAGAAGCTCAGCGCTCGGGATTGGCTTGGACGCCGGTTCTGCCATTTGCAGTGGCCTCGTGGGCGCCGCCTTTGCGGCCGGGCGCGCGGCGGTCCCTGCGGCCGGGCGCGCGGCGGTTCCTGCGGCCGGGCGCGCGGCCGTCGGCCTTACCGCGGCGGCCGGTGTCGCCGCATTCTGGGCAGGGATGGGGATCGCGGGGGCCGCGGTGCCTGGGATGCGAGGATGGCCGGCAGGTTTCCCTCGCGGTATTTCGGTTTGCGCTTTGATAGCTCTCATCGTCGCGCCGTGATGACGTATACGGGTATCATTGTCCTTATCACGATTTTAATTGTCGGGTTTGTGGGGGTAGTCTTCGGCCCTGTATGGCTCCACCGCGAAAAACCAACGCAGACATCTTCGCGGGCTGGGTCGATCCGGGAAGGGTACGGGCCGCCGCCAGGCGTTTATCGAGCCTTGAGTCATGAGGAGCTCCCAGACCGGGGCTGGCCCGAATACCCGTACGACTATACGGCGAATACTGCGAGTAGCATTAGCCACATGATCGAGCGTTCGGCCTAAAAGATGGGCCGTGACCGGCCTAGATCGCGCACGCGACGCAGCTCGGATTGTCCCGGGTGCAAACGTTCGCGGGCGGGTTCGCGGGCGGGTTCGCGGGCGGGTTCGCGGGCGGGTTCGCGGGCGGGTTCGCG
>CAYUOL010000202.1:0-11846 GCA_964446345.1 uncultured Iamiaceae bacterium
CCAGGCACCCGAGCACTGACGAACGACGCGCCCCCCGCACCGGTCCTCCGGTCGTCATGAACCGACCCTCGGAGGGTCGATCGACGTCCTGCCGCCGTGCTCGGCGCTGTGTTCTTCGTCACAGCTTGCTTGGTCGATGTAGCAACGATCGCTCCCCGTCGCGACCGGAGCCCCTTTTTCGACCCTGGGTCGGACGGCCCGGACCCCGCCGAATTACACGGCTGTAGCCCTCTGGCGGGTCGTCGGAGGTGCTGCGACACGAAAGGCAGTGCACGATGTCTGACCGACACGGATCCGGGTCGAGACGACGAAACGGTTGCGGTGAAGTTGCGGTTTCATGACGAACCGCTCCAACCTGATGCCCGTCCCGACATCCGGGGCCGCACGAAGGGCACCCCCCACCGCGTGGCGCACGAGTCACCGGGCCCTCCCACGACCCAGAAAGGTCAGACACCACCATGCCTGAAGAGAACCTCGAGACCGCCGACCGACAACGCCGTGTCCGGCGCCTGGCCGGACTCCTCGTCGGCGGCGCTGTCGTCGCCACCGTTGCCTTCGCAGTGCCGGCCATGGCCTCGCAGGGCGACGTCGTCCAGTCGGCAGTCACGATCACGACCGCCAGCTCCACCTCCAGCTCGACCGCCGTCGAGGCGCCCGTCACGACGACGGAAGCCCCCACCACGACTGCTCCGGTCGAGACCACGACGACCACCGCGCCGCCGAGCCCCGAAGAGCAGCTCCGGGCCAAGCTCGCCGCGATGACCCCCGAAGAGGCCGCGGCCTTCAAGGCGTACATCACGCCGCCGCCGCCCACCACGACCACCACGGCCCCGAAGCCGGCGCCGACCACCACGGCACCCAAGCCCGCCGCCCCGGCGCCGAAGGCCCAGACGCAGAGCTCGGGCCCGGCCAACGGGTTCCTGGCCTGCGTGCGCCAGCGCGAGTCGCACGGCCAGTACAACATCAACACCGGCAACGGCTACTACGGCGCCTACCAGTTCTCGCAGAGCACGTGGAACAACACCGCGCGCCACGCCGGCCGCGGCGATCTCGTCGGCCGGGCGCCCTCCAGCGTCTCGCCGGCCGACCAAGACGCCATGGCCGCCCACCTCTACGGGTGGCAGGGTCGCAGCCCCTGGGCCGGACCCGGCTGCTAGCAGTCGCGAGCAGCGTCGCGGGCTCTCCCTGCCTCGGCGCACCACGCACGAACGTTCTGAGGGGCACCCTGCGGGGTGCCCCTCTCGCGTGCTCGCTCGCGTTCTTCCCCGCGTTCTTCCCCGCGTTCTTCCCCGCGTTCTTCCCCGCGTTCCAGGAGTCGGTGCGGGCCATTGCGCCGCCCCGGCGTGATCGGTGGCGCGGCTCCCTATGCTCCCGGCCATGTCTGCGACCCCGCCGCCTCGACCGGATCCCGATCGCGTGCCGAGCGACGTCACCCCCGAGACCGCCCGCAAGATGTGGCGCACGCTCGAGCCGTACCACGGGATGATCTACTTCACGCCCACCGCCACCGAGGCCTACGCGCGGCTGGGCGTCACCGGCCGGTCGGGGTACTTCGCATCCCGTTCCGCGCCGATGGGGGCGGTGCCCGCCTCGGTCGTGATCGCCACGTTCTTCAACTTCAACCCCGCGCTCGTCGAGCGGGCCATGGACGGGGTGTGGGACACGACCACCCCGGCGGCGATGCTCGCGGCCCGGCTCGACGCGGTCGACGTCGCGCTCGAAGCGGCGCTCGGCGGTGCCGTGCTGGCGAGCGCCGAGATGCACGAGGCCGCCGACCTCGCCCGCCGGGCGGCGACGGGCCTGCCGATCGAGGGACGCCCGCTCTTCGCCGGCCATGCCGCGCTCGCCTGGCCCGAAGCGGATCACCTCGCCTTGTGGCACGCGATCTCGCTGCTGCGCGAGTTCCGGGGCGACGGCCACGTCGCCGCGCTGGTCGGCGCGGGCCTGGACGGGTGCGAGGCCCTGGTGACCCACGGCGGCGCGGGCGACGTGCCCGCCTCGATCCTGCAGTCGAGCCGGGCCTGGCCCGACGACGCGTGGGGCGCGGCGGTGCAGCGGTTGCGCGACCGCGGCCTCGTCGAGGTGGGCGGCGACGCGCTCACGGACGAAGGACGGGCGCTGCGAGCTCGGATCGAAGCCACCACCGACGAGCTCGCCGTCGCCCCGTGGCGGTCGCTCGGCGTCGACGGGTGCGACCGCCTCCGCGCGCTGGTCCGTCCCTTCAGCAAGGCGATCGTCGCCAGCGGCGTCTTCCTGGTGTCGCCGACCTGAGTAGGTTCGGGGCCGTTTCGAGACCGAGCGCCACCGGCGCCTGACAGGAGGGGGAGGCCAATGGCCACCAAGGGAGAGATCGCCTACGAGAAGCTGAAGGCCCGCGAAGGCGAGCTCGAAGGTGTGGGCGAGTGGATGGAGATCGACCAGGACCGGATCAACCAGTTCGCCGACGTCACCGAAGACCACCAGTTCATCCACGTGGACCCCAAGCTCGCCGCCGAGCTCTCGCCGTGGGGCACGACCATCGCCCACGGCTTCCTCACGCTGTCGCTGCTGACCAAGCTCAGCGAGTCGATCCCGCGTGATCTCAGCGACTTCGACGGGGTCGTCATGGGCGTGAACTACGGCTTCGACAAGGTGCGCTTCGTGTCGCCGGTGAAGGTGGGGTCGCGCATCCGCGCGACGTCCACCTCGAAGGCCGTCGAGCTGAAGGACCCGAACAACATCCAGCTGACGCGCACGATGACGGTCGAGATCGAGGGCGAGAGCAAGCCCGCCGTCGTCGCGGACTGGATCAGCCGGGTCGTGTTCGGCTGACGGCTGGCGGCTGAGCGGTGCCGCCGCGCCGACGGAGCGACGGCGGCGCCCGCCGGTCAGCGGCGGTCGTAGGCGAGGTCGAAGCGCTGGACGCTGTTGGCGAAGATGTTCTGCTCGCTCTCGGGCTCGGTGACCACCCGCAGGTTGGTGAGGCGCTGGGTGAGCTGGCCGAACAGCAGGCCGAGCTCGAAGCGGGCCAGCGAGGCGCCGAGGCAGAAGTGCGTGCCGAACCCGAACCCGAGGTGCGGGTTCGGGTGCCGGGTGATGTCGAAGCGGTCGGCGTCGGCGAACACGGCCTCGTCCCGGTTCGCCGACGGGTACAGCAGCACGATGCGGTCGCCGGCGGCGATCGCCTGGTCACCGATCATCGCGTCCGTCGCCGCGGTGCGGAAGAAGTTGTTCAGCGGCGTCACCCACCGCACGAGCTCGTCGACGGCGCCGGGCAGCAACGCCGGGTCCGCGGCGAGCGCCTCCCACTGGTCCGGGTGGTCGCAGAACGTCCGCAGCCCCCGGCTGATGACGGTGCGGGTCGTCTCGGCGCCGCCCGAGATGAACAACCCCGTCTCGTGCATGATCGTCTCGCCGTCGAGGCCGATGCCGTCGATCTCGGCGTTGGCCCACACCTCGATCAGGTCACGGGCCTGATCGACGGGGCAGCCCTTGCGCTCGCCGACCATCACCTGCAGGTCGGTGTTGAACTCGACGATCGCGTTCATCATCCCCATGAGGGCCTCGCCGTCGGTCGCGACCGCGTCGTAGCGCATCAGCCGCTCGGACCACGACTTGATGTCGGCCCACCGATCCTCCGGCCAGCCGAGCAGCTTCGCGGTCAGCCGGCAGGGCAGCTGCGCGGCCAGGGCGTCGACGACCTCGAACTGGCCCTCGGGCAGCTCGTCGATCAGCGCGGTGATGGTGGCGGTCAGCCACGCCTCGTGCTGGCGGACGGCCTTGGGCGTGAAGCGGCGGGACACGAGCGCTCGCTGCTCGGCGTGGCGCGGGTCGTCCTGGGCGATCATGTTCGTCTCGCCCGGTGAGTGAAACGAGCGGTAGCCCTGGCTCGACACGAAGACGTCGCTGCGCCGCTCGACCTCGTGCACGTCCGCGTGGCGCGTGACCCCCCACAGCCCGTTGGCCTCGTCGCGGTAGACCGGCTCGTTCGCCCGCATCCAGGCGAACGCGGTGTGCGGGTCGCCCGCGTAGAAGGCGGGGTCGAGCAGGTCGTAGACGGGTCGCGCGGCGACGGGATGGGGATCGGTGACGGTCATGGTGGGGGAGTCTACGGCCCGCGGCTTACGGCGTACGTCGACCCTGTGGCGGCCTCCAGGCGGCGTCCGGGCAGGTGGGCGGCCATGTCGCCCATGCGGAAGGGAATGGGGGAGAATGCCCCGATGGCCGGAACCCTCGGGTACTCCTCGACGCGCGCCCTGACAGGTGATCCTGTCGGTGGTCGCCCGCGGGCCGGCGAACCCGATCCCACCGAGATCCGCCTCGAACCGGCCGACCCGGGCGACGGGCCCGCGCGGGCCGCGGCGCGCCGCTCGCACCCCTCGTTGCGCACCGCGGCGCTGGTCAAGGTGCCGTACCTGCCCGGCCTCGACGGTCTGCGCGCGCTCGCCGTGATGAGCGTGCTGCTGTACCACGGCGACGTCGCCAGCCTGAAGGGCGGGTTCCTCGGCGTCGAGGTGTTCTTCGTGATCAGCGGCTACCTCATCACCGCGATCCTGCTCGCCGAGCGCAAGAACACCTTCCGCATCGACCTCAAGCGCTTCTACAGCCGGCGGGCGAAGCGGCTCCTGCCGGCACTGTTCCTCACGCTGTTCCTCGCGATGCTGATCACGGCGGTGTTCTACCGCGACGAGCTCGCGACCTTGCGGGGCGACACCGTGTCCTCGCTGCTCTACGTCACGAACTGGTTCTTCGTCTTCGGGCAGAAGTCCTACTTCGAGTCGGTCGGTCGCCCGTCGTTGGTGCAGCACCTGTGGTCGCTCGCCGTCGAGGAGCAGTTCTACCTGTTGTGGCCGCTCATCTTCGCGGCGGGCATGCGGTTCCTCGGGCGCAAGCGGCTGTTCATCGCCACGCTCGTCGGCGCGCTGGCCTCGACGATCCTCATGGCCGTGCTGTACCACCCGGGGGTCGATCCGAGCCGGGTCTACTACGGCACCGACACGCGCGCCGCGGGCCTGCTCATCGGCGCCGCACTGGCGTTCGTGTGGGCGCCGTACCGCCTCACGAGGTCCGTCGGGCGCGGGGCGCCGCTCGCGCTCAACGCCGTCGGCGTGGTGAGCCTGGGCCTCCTGCTGTGGATGCTCTTCGTCACGGACCAGTTCTCCGACTGGCTCTACCGCGGGGGCTTCCTGCGCGTCTCGCTCGTGACCGCGCTGCTCATCGCCGTGGTGGTGCACCCCGCCGCCAAGATCGGCAAGGTCCTCGGCATGCGTCCGCTGCGCTGGATCGGCCTGCGGTCCTACGGGATCTACCTGTACCACTGGCCCATCTTCCAGCTGACCCGGCCCCAGCTCGACGTGCCGCTCTCGGGCGCGCCGCTGCTGGCGCTGCGGCTGGCGCTGACGTTCGCCGTCGCGACCGCGTCCTACAAGTACATCGAGACCCCGATCCGCACCGGGGCGCTGACGAAGCGGTGGGCGGCCCTGCGCGCGTCGCGGTCGGCCGAGGCGCGCCGCGAGAAGAGCCGCTGGCTCGGCGGCGCGGCGGTGCTCGCGGCGACGCTCTCGGTCCTCGTCGTGGTCGCGGTGCGCGCCGAGCCGCCGCCCCCGCCCGACTACCTGCTCGCGGCGGGCACCACCGATCCCGGGTTGCCGCCGGCCGCGGTGCTGCCGCCGGCGCCGGCCGCCACCCCGTCGACCACGGTGGCGGATCCGGCGGCCGGCACGTCGACCGTCGTCGCCCCCCGCGACGGCGGCGCCGCGCCCGATGACGGCCGCGTCGGCACGGGTGACGGCACGACCACCACCATCGATCCGACGGTCACGACGACGGCGGCCCCGCCACCCACCGACCCGGTCACGACCGACCCGGCCACGGGCGCGCCGGTCACCTCACCGTCGACCGTGCCGCCCGGCACCAAGCGCATCACCGCCATCGGCGACTCCGTCATGCTCGGCAGCGTCGCGAAGCTCAACTCGACGCTGCCCGGCAGCGTGTTCGTCGATGCCCGTGTCGGGCGCCAGGTGTCCGAGTGCCTCCAGATCCTCACGGTGTGGCGCGACCGAGGGCTGCTGGGCGACGTCGTCGTCGTGCACATCGGCAACAACGGCACGTACACCGAGGATCAGGCCCACCAGATGCGCGACCTCCTCGCCGGCGTCCCGAAGGTGATCTTCATCAACAACAAGGTGCCGCGGAGCTGGGAGGCGGGGAACAACCAGGTGATCACCGACCTCGCGGCCTCGATGCCCAACGCCGTGCTCATCGATTGGAAGGCCGCGGGTGACGCGCACCCCGAGTGGTTCGCCAAGGACGGCATGCACATGGGCTCGCAGGGCGCGCAGGAGTACGCCTGGATGATCAACGCCCAGCTCTGAGGTGATCCGATCGCGTCCGGCGCGGGTGTGCCAGGCTTGCCGACCATGACTGCCGAAGCGATCGTCGACGAGTTCATCAAGCGGGTCGTGGCCAAGGACCTCGACGGTGCGTGCGAGCTCGTCACCACCGATGTCGAGTACGACAACGTGCCCATGGGCAAGAACTTCGGGCCGGAGGGGATCAAGGCGCTGCTCGGTCCCATGGTCGCGGGCCTCGACGAGGTGCAGTTCGTCGTGCATCGCCAGACGGCGACGGGCAACACCGTCATGAACGAGCGCACCGACCGGTTCCGCATCGGCGACAAGTGGATGGACCTCCCCGTCATGGGCGTGTTCGTCGTCACCGACGAGGGGCTGGTCTCGTTGTGGCGCGACTACTTCGACGTCGGCACCTTCAACGAGCAGCTCGCCGCCATCCTCAGCTGACGGCGCCGCGCGCGGGAGCATGGACGCAACGAGCCGCGGGTACGCCGAGTCCAGGAGCACGAGTGAGCGCAGAGAACGAACCGATCCCCTCGGCGGAGGTGGCGGCGCTGCAGGCCAAGATGCCGCCGCCGCGCGACCAGCGCTCGAACATGCGCATGGTGCGGGTGCTCTTCTACCTGCCCGGCTTCATGGCCCTGCTGCTCGTGAAGGCAGGAGAGCCCGCCGGCTTCGGCATCACCGTCGAGCTGCTGATGCTCTCGAGCGCGGCTGCGGTGGTCGGCGGCTTCTTCCTGGGGTCCTTCAGCCCGGGCAAGCGCGCCGGCGACGCAGCATCGAAGGTGGGGCTCTGGGCCGGGCAGGTCGTGCTCGAGATGCTGGCGCTGGTGCCCTTCCTCATGGCGGTCCCCCCGCTCTTCCACGAGCTGGCCACCAGCACCTTGCTGAAGAACACCCCCGGATCGCAGCCGAACCTGCTCGGCGCGTCCGAGCTGATCCCGGCCGCCGCGCTCATCCCGTTCGTGCTCTACCTGCTCGCCGGCTTCTCCACGATCAGGTACCTGGTCTCGACGCCGGTGCTGTACGCGCTGTCCGCGCTCATCGTCTTCACCGTGCTCGGCGGCTACATCGCGAACCGCAACGGCTGGTTCGAGGCCGAGCTGATCATCGGGGGCGTCGCCGTCGCGATCCTCTCGATCTTCACGGTGGTGGCCGTCATGAAGCTCAAGGGGATGCAGGAGGAGCTCGATGCGGCGATCGCCGCGGCGCCGACTCCTCCCGCGAGCGCGGGCGCGGGCGCGTAGAACCTCCTACCCTGAGGAGCATCCGCCGCTGGCGGTGCCGATGTTCCCGCCCGCCTCGGGGCATCGCCGACGAAGGGGGTGCCCGATGCCCACTGATGTCCCGTTCGACGTCTGGAACGGAGAGGACCTCGCCACGGCCGAGGTCATCCTCTCGGACTCGGCCGAAGAGGTGGCGATGCACCTCGAGGAGGACGAGGGCCCGGCGGCGACCTGGTCCGATCTCACCGCGCCGGATCGTCACGAGCGACCCGACGACCGGGACGACGAGCCGCCGGTGTCGTACTTCGCCGACGAGCAGCCCGAGCGGCGGGACGACGACGAGCTCGCCGAGCACCCCATCGAAGCCCCCGAGCCCGACCTCGGCGACCTCCTGGTGCGCCAGCACTACACCTTCCGTGCCTGACGCGCCGTCCCCGCCCGACCGTGGCCCGATCCGCGACCGAGACGGTCGCGCCGGGCGAGCGCGCGGGAGGGGCCGATGACCGCGACGGATGCCGCCGTCGTCGACGATCCCGATCGGTGGCGGGCCCGCTCGGCCGAGGGCATGGCCGTGGCCCACTGGGCCGAGGTCGCCCCCGATCGCGCCGCGCTCGTTCCGACGGTCGACGAGCACCGCAGCGACGCCCGCACCTATGGCGAGCTCAACGAGCGGATCAACCAGCTCGTCCGGGCGCTGCGGGCCCGCGGGCTGCGCGACGGTGACGGCGTCGCCGTGCTCATCCCCAACCGCACGGCGTTCGTCGAGGTCTACTGGGCCTGCCTGCGCGCCGGGTGGCGCTTCACGCCGATCAACTGGCACCTCGGCACCGACGAGGTCGCGTACATCGTGAGCGATTGCGGTGCTCGCGCCTTCGTCGTCGACCAGCAGCTGGCGGCGATCGGGGAGCCGGCCGCGGCGGCGGTCCCCACGCTCGACGTCCGCCTCCTCTGCGCGGCCGACCCCGCAGGCCCCGGAGCGGGTGACCTCGGGCTCGACGGCTCGCCCTTCGAGGACTACGACGACGCGCTGGCGGCCCAACCGGGGACGGACATCGAGGATCCGGTCCCGGGGGTCACCATGCTCTACACGTCGGGGACGACCGGCCGCCCCAAGGGCGTGCACCGCGAGCGCCACGCCACCCTCGTGGTGGACCGCGCGATCTACCGGCCCGGCGCCGTCCACCTGCTGACCGGCCCGCTGTACCACGCCGCCCCGCTCGCCATCACCCTGCACACCGCGCTCTCGTCGGGATCGACGTTGGTGCTGATGGAGACGTGGGACGCGGAGCGCACGTTGCAGCTCATCGAGCAGCACCGGGTCAACTACACCCATGTCGTCCCCACGATGTTCCACCGGTTGCTCGCGCTGCCCGACGACACCAAGCAGCGCTACGACCTGTCGTCGCTCTTCGTCGTCGTGCACGGCGCCGCCCCGTGCCCGGTGCACGTGAAGCAGGCGATGATCGACTGGTGGGGCCCCGTCATCTGGGAGTACTACGCCGCCACCGAAGGCGCCGGCACGCTCGTCGACTCGATCACGTGGCAGGCGCACCCGGGCACGGTCGGGCGCCCGAACCCGGAGGGGCAGGTGCTGGTCGGGGACGAGCACGCGAACCCGTTGCCACCGGATCAGGTCGGTCTCGTGTGGTTGCGCGCCGTGGGCGACGAGCGCTTCCGGTACCACGGCGACGACGAGAAGACGTCGTCGAGCTTCCGCGGTGACTACTTCACGCTGGGCGACCTCGGATCGATGGACGCCGACGGCTTCCTCTACCTCTCGGACCGCTCGGCGCACCTGATCATCTCGGGCGGCGTGAACATCTACCCCGCGGAGGTCGACGCGGTGCTGCTCGAGCACCCGGCGGTCGCCGACGCGGCGACCATCGGGATCCCGAACGACGAGTGGGGCGAGGAGGTCAAGGCGGTGGTCGAGCTGCACGACGTGCCCGCCGGCATCGACGCCGCCGAGATGGAGCGCGAGCTCATCGCCTTCTGCCGCGACCACCTCGCGCACTTCAAGTGCCCGCGTTCGATCGACTTCGTGGCGCAGCTGCCCCGTCAGGACAACGGCAAGATCGCGAAGGTCCGCCTGCGCGACGAGTACCGCCGGGCGCACGAGCCGGTGCGGCCGATCCCCGAGCCGGAGCCGCGCGGCGACCACGACCGGAGCACGCCCGCATGAGGGGAACGATCCAAAAGGGGCTCGCCGAACCGATCCAGGCCGTGATGGACCCCGGCGAGACGCTCATCGCCGCGACCTGGGCCGACCACCGCGACGGCGGGGGCGAGACCGTGGCGGCGCTGATCGGCGGGGGCGCCGCCGTGGGCCTGCTGCGCAAGGGCGGTCCGCAGATGCCGACGTACACGGGGTACCCCGGGCTGGCCGGCCACGTGCCGCTCGGCTACGTCGCCGTCGCCGTGACGGATCGTCGGTTGCTGTTCCTCTGGGCGCCGAGCCCGAAGGCGACGCCCGTGCCGACATACGCGTTCGCCCCGCACGACATCGTCGACGTGAACTCGCACACCGGCGCCTTCAACGCGACCCTCGACGTGCTGTTCGCGGACAACACCATGGTCGTGCTCGACCTGCTGCGCACGCACAAGGCGGCGTCGGTCGCCAAGGCGGCGAAGGACCTCGTGCAGCACGGCCGCGCGTGGGGCTGAAAGTACGCTCGCCGCATGACCGACCCGGCGCCGTCCGACGACGAGCTCCCGCCCCCACGGACGCGCCTCAACCGCGACCAGCGGCGCGCCGTGTTCCTCGACGCCGCCGTCGAGATCATCATCGACCAGGGCGCCGACGCCGTCACGATGGAGGGCATCGCCGCGCGGGCAGGCGTCAGCAAGGCGCTGGGGTACCGCTTCTTCGCCAACCGCGACCAGGTGCTCGTCGAGGTGTTCGACCGCGAGATGGCGGTGCTCGACGCGCGGATGATCGAGGCGGCCGCGGTCGATGGCGACCTCGAGTCGAAGATCCGGGGCGTCGTGCGGGTCTGGGTCGAGATCGTCGCCGAGCGGGGCGAGCTGCTCGGCATGCTCCAGCAGTCCAAGCTGATCGAGGGGCCCGTCGAGGCGCGGCGCCGGGCGCGCCAGCGCACGGTCGACCAGTTCTTCGCCGACCTCATCGGCACCGGCTTCGACCTCGCCCCCGACGATGCCCGGCTCGTCGCCGCGGTGCTCGTCGACGGCACGCAGGGTGCGATCCGGTCGTGGTTCATCAACGGCTGGACCCAGGAGCAGATCACGGAGCGCTACGTGCGCCTCAGCCTCGGCGCCATCGAGGCGCTGGCGCGCGACCGCACCTGATCCCCTGACGGATCGAAGGTCACCGGCCCCGCACGAAGCGCACGAAGTCGCGCACCCGCCCGTCTCGCCAGTCCGTGTCGTGCCCGACCAGCACGGCGTCGCGCGTGAAGCCCGCACGCTCGGCGACCGCGATCGACGCAGCGTTCTCCGGCTCGGCCAGGATCGTCAGCTGCGTCAGCCCGACGCTCTCGAGCGCCCACGTCGCCACGAGCCCGACGGCGGCCGCGGCGAAGCCCTTGCCGCGTGCGTCGACCGCGACCCAGTACCCCACGTCTCCCGTGCCTCCCCGGTGGTCGATCTCGTCGACGTCGACGCCGCCGACGAGCGACCCGGTGCGGTGTTCGACGACGGCGAAGGTGGCCTGCACCCCGTGGCGCCACCCGTTCCGGCAGTCGCGCACGTATGCCGTCGCCTGTGCCCGATCGAAGGGGAGCGGCACCGGGAACCACCGGGTGACGCTCGCGTCCCCGAACCCGGCGACGATGGCGTCGACGTCGCGCATCTCGTAGGGCCGCAGCTGGATGCCGGCATCGGCGAGCGGCGGGTCGGGTGGCCGGAGCACGGGCCCGAAGCTCACGGGGCCGGTGCGAACACGTGCAGCACCCCGTCCTCGGTGCCGACGAACACCCGACCCGCGGCGACACCGACCGTCGTGGTCACCGGGCTGCCGAGGTTCGCTGATCCAGGCCTGAGTGCGGACCGGCCCACCCCCCGTTGCACACGACGGCCAGCAGCACCACCGCCACCAGCGCTCCGGCGAGCCGCGCCGACCCTCTCCCTCCGCCGCCGCATGCGCACGAGGGTATCGGCTCCCGTCGGGCGCGGGCCGTAGGGCTGGCGGGCCCGGACGCGCCGGGGCATCATTGAGTAGAACAGGTTCTCGTTCGGGGGAGTGGTCGACCATGGGGTTTCCGGAAGGGCTCGAGCACCCGGTGTTCGACGCCGACAACCACTACTACGAGGCGCTCGACGCGTTCACCCG
>CAYUOL010000203.1:0-11811 GCA_964446345.1 uncultured Iamiaceae bacterium
GGTAGTCGCGCTCGACCCCACCGATGGCCCGCTTGACCATGCCGCCTTAGCGGGCGACGCCGTGCTGGTAGTGCACGACGTGATCGCCGGGCTTGAGGTCGTCGAAGAAGCCCTGTGCGGCCTGCTTGCGCGGTCGCGCCCGGCGGTGGGCCCGGCGGCGTCCCGTCACGTCGCTCTCCGAGAGCATCGCGAGCTTGACGCTCGGCAGGATGAACCCGCGCTCGAGCGGAGCCACCGTGATGACCCCTCCGGGCTCCGTGAGCTTCGTCGTGCCGTCGAGGTCCATGGCGAAGTGCAGGCCCTGCTCGTTCAGGATCTGGTCGAGACGACCCGCCGACCCGGCCCCGTCGGCGCCCACGACGATCCGGTAGCCGTCGGTGATGAGCTGACGCAGCTGGTTGACGAGCCCGGCACCGTCGCCGACCACCGGGTTCCACCCTGCGGCGGCGACCGTGGCCGTGTCGGGTGACTCGGGCGCGGCGGCGACGGTCCACGCGGGCGCCTCCGTCTTGGCCAGCAGGCGATCGAAGTCGACGTGCAGGCAGGGGAACCGCGGCGCGGCGTCGGTGGTGGTGGTGGTGGCGGCGGCGGTGGCGTCCGCCGCCGCCTCCTCGTCGGTGATCGCGCCCCAGGTGCGCGCCAGCGTGCGCGCGAGGTCGCGCTCCTCGGCCAGCACGTCGGCGGCGCGGTCCCGCATGCGGCGCGGCTCGACGAGCAGGATCTGGGCGTCTGCGTGGAGCAGGTCGAACAGCACCCGCTCCTCGTCCTCCACCAGCCAGGGCAGCCACGACTCCATCCCGTCGAAGGTGAGGCCCTCGCTCAGCCGCTCCCACTGCTCGCGCCCCCAGGGCTCCTCGGCGACGAGCTTCTCGGCGCGCGCCCGCACCTCGTCGGTGGCCATCACCTCGCGGCACGGGAAGATCTCGACCTCGGAGACCACGACCGTGGAGCGCTGGTCGGCGACCGAGAACTCGGACAGCCGATCCACCTCGTCGCCCCACAGGTCGATGCGCACCGGGCCGTCCGCCGTCGACGGGAACACGTCGACGATCGAGCCGCGCACGGCCATCTCGCCGCGGTGCTCGACCTGGTACTCCCGCCGGTAGCCCGCGGCCACCAACCCCTCCACGAGCTCGTCGAGATCGAGGCGGTCGCCCTGCCCGACGACGATCGGCTCGACGTCCTCCACGTGCGGGCCCAGCCGTTGCACCAGCGCGCGGGCGGGCGCGACGATCACGCGCGGCGCGCCGCGGCCGCTGTCCTCCCCGACGTCCTCGGGGATGCGCTCGGGATCGCGCAGGCGCCACAGCGTGCGCAGACGCCGCCCCATGGTCTCGATCGACGGGCTCACCCGCTCGAACGGCAGCGTCTCCCACGCGGGGAAGAGCTCGACGGCGTGCTCCCCGAGGAACGCCTGCAGGTCGCGCACGAGCCGCTCGGCATCGGTGGAGGTCGGGGTCGCGACCACGATGGGGCGCCGGCTCGACACGCAGGCGAGGCCGGCGATGACGATCGCCCGCGCCGGCTCGGGCACGGCGAGGATCGCGGCGCTGCGCCCGACCACCTGCCCGAGGGCGGGTTCGTCGACGAGCAGCTTCGGGAGGGCGTGCAGGTTCTGGGCCATGAGCACCGTTCGTGAGGCAGAGAGAGAAGCGAGGGGACGCGAGAAGGCAGCGGGAGGACGCGCGGAGGCGCCCGATCGCCGCTCCGGGTAGGGGGTCGATCGGGCCGGGGGCACGCAGGTTGTCGGCCCAGGCTACCGGGCCGTTGCGGGGACCCGACCCGGACCAGCGACCGGACCACCGACCCGGACCACCGACCGGGACCAGCGCCAGGACCAGCGACCGGGACCAGAGAGCGGGGCGGGCCGAGCCGATCGATCAGCGCGGCGCGGTCGTACCCGGCAGCGGCATTGTCGGCACGGTCGTCGGCGGTGGGTCGGCCCGCAGCACGTCGCGCAGCGCGGCGAACGCGACCTCGGCGGGGGTGCGCGGCGCCGGCGCGCCGGCGGCGGTGTCGGGTCGGGCGACCGGCGCGTCGGCGGTCGCCACGACCACGATGACCGCGCGCGTGGCCGGGTCGAACGCCAGGACCACGCTCGAGCCGGCGGTCGAGCCGGAGTAGCCGATCCAGTCGACGGCGGGCAGCACCGCGTTGGGCAGGCCCATGATCCCGAGCCCTCGAGCCGGTTGTGCCGGGTCCTCGCTGCGCACGAGGTCGCGCTGGGCGGCGAACGTCTCCGGCGAGAGCAGCTCCCCCGACCCGAGGTGGTACGCCCAGATCTCGAGGTCGAGCATGGTGGAGACGCCGGCGTCGGCGGCGGCCACGAAGTCGGCGGGGGCGCTGGCCGGCACCCCTGTCGCGTACGGCCGGGGCAGCGGGTCCGCATGTGCGGTCTGCAGGGTCGTGTGCTGCAGGCGGAGGCGCTCGATCAGCCGCTGCTGGATCGCCTGCGCGACGGGCTGCCCGGTGACCGCCTCGACGATCGCGCCGAGGGTCGTCGCCGCCGCCACCGCGTCGGGCCCGGCGCCGGAGGTGGCGCTCGCGCGCAGCACGTCGCGCACCGTCGCCGACGCCGACGCGAGGCCCCCGCCGTCGGGGCTGCGACCGGGCACCACCGTCGCCACGGGCTGGTCGAGGGTGAGCCGGCCCTCGTCCACCAGGCCGAGCACGACCATCGCCGTCATCGTCGCCGTGACCGTGCCGATGCGCACGTGGTCGTTCGTCGCGAGCGGCTCGGTCTCCTTCGGGTCGGCCTCGACGGAGATGCTCGCCCACGCTCCCGTGCCGGGCACCCACACGCCGGCGATCAGCCCCGGGGTCTTCTGCAGCTCCACCCGCGTCGCGTCCAGGGTGCGCTGCAGGCGCTCCTCGAGCGCCGGCGGCAGCGGATCCTCCCCCACCGGCGTCGCGATGGCCGGCTTCGGACGGCTGGTCCCCGTCGTGCCGGGGGCGCGAGCCCCGGCGACCGTCGGATCGGGCGCGCACGCCAGGGCGGAGCACAGCAGGGCGCCGAGGATCGTCGTCGTCGCCACGACCCGGCCGCATCTGCGCATGGCGGGCGAATCTACCGGCGTCGCGGTTCGGTCAGGTCGCGGCGGTGGTGAGGTCGAGCAGCCGGTAGCCTACCCCGGGCTCGGCGACGAGCCGGGGGTGCGCGGGATCGCACTTGAGCTTCTTGCGGATGTTCGTGGCGTACGTGCGCAGGTACTGCGTCTCGTTCACGTACTCCGGCCCCCACACCTCGTGCAGCAGCATGCGGTGGGTGACGACCCGGCCGGGCCACCGCGCCAGCAGCGCCACGATGGCGAACTCCTTCGGGGTGAGGTCGACGACCTCGCCGTTGACCTCGCAGCGGTGATCGGGGATGTCGATCGTGACGTCACCGACGCGCAGCACGGCGTCGTCGGAGCCCCCGAGGCGGGCCGACTTGTGCCGCAGCGACACCCGCACGCGGGCGAGCAGCTCGGGCATGGAGAACGGCTTGGTGATGTAGTCGTCGGCCCCCTCGTCGAGGGCGACGACCTTGCGTTGCTCGTGCCCGTCGGCGGTCAGCACGATGATCGGCACGTCGCTCCACTGGCGCACGCGGCGCACGACGGTCTCGCCCGCGTCGTCGGGCAGCCCGAGGTCGAGCAGGACCACGTCGAAGGGGTGCGACGCGATCTTCTCGATCGCGCTCTTGCAGGTGTCGCTGACGCTGCACTCGTACCCCCGGGCCTCGAGCCCGGCCCGCAGCGCCTTCGAGATCGAAGGGTCCTCGTCGACGATCAGCACCCTGGGCGCCGGTGCGCTCATCCCGTTCCTCCCCCTGGCTCGTCGCCCTCGCCCTCTCGGTCGTCCCCGCGGTCGTCGTCCGCGCCCTCGGGCCGCACCGGCAGCGTGAAGGCGAACGTGGCCCCGCCACCCGGGGTGTCGCGCAGCACCAAGCGGCCGCCGTGCGCCTGGATGATGCCGCCGCAGATCGCGAGCCCGAGCCCCGTCGACCGGCTCCCCGGGCCGCGCTCGAACGCCGCGAAGACGCGCTCCTGCCACTCGGGCGGGACGCCGGGGCCGTGATCGACCACGGCGACCTCGACGAACGGCGCGCCCTCCGCGCCCACGCCCTGCGTGTCGACCTCGTGCCGCCCCTGGATCTCGATGACGGACCCGGGCGGCGCGTGGCGCACGGCGTTGGCGAGCAGGTTGGTGAGCACCTCCTCGAGCTGCCCGAAGTCGCCGTCGGCGAGGGGGAGGTCGTGGGGCAGGTCGATCGCGACCTCGAAGTCGCGCAGCAGCGGATCGAGCGCCCGCAGCCGGTGGCGCACGAGCTCGTCGATGTGGACCGCCTGGTGCCGGGGCACGAGCACGCCCGCCTCGAGGCGGCTCATGCTCAGCAGGTTGCCCACGAGGCGATCGAGGCGGTCGACCTCGTCGCAGACCGTCTGCAGGAGGTCGACGCGGGTCTCGTTGTCGTAGGCGACGCCGTCGCGGAGGTCGGTCGCGATGGCGCGGATCGCGGCGAGCGGCGTGCGCAGGTCGTGGGTGACCGATCGCAGCAGCGCGCTGCGCTGCAGGTCCTCCACCCCGCTCCCGCTCGTGCTCACCGCGCCGCTCCGGCGCCCGGCGCGGCGACATCCGTGCCGTTGTAGCGCGTCATGGCCTCTTCGACCCCCGACGCGAGCAGCACCTCGACGGCGTCGGCCGCCAGGCTGACGATCTCGTCGAGCACGGCCCGCTCGGAACGCCCCACCTTCTTCAGCACGTGGTTCGCACCCTGCTCCTTGCTCGGCGGCTTGCCCACCCCGATGCGGATCCGCACGAAGTCGTCGGTGTGCAGATGCGCCTTGATGGAACGTAATCCGTTGTGGCCGGCAAGGCCACCACCCAGCTTCACCTTGAGGCGGCCGAGCGGCAGGTCGAGCTCGTCGTGCACGACGACGAGCCGGTGGGGGTCCTCGATGCCGTAGCGCCGCACGAGCGGCGCGACGGACTCGCCGGAGAGGTTCATGTACGTCTGCGGCTCGGCCAGCGCGACGCGCTTGGCGCCGATCCGCACCTCGTCGACGAGCGCCTTCTCCTTGCCCTTCTTCAACCGGCCGCCGTGGCGGTCGGCGAGCAGGGCCACCACGTCGAAGCCGACGTTGTGGCGCGAGTGCGCGTACTCAGCTCCGGGGTTGCCCAGGCCGACCACCAAGAGGTCGGAGGGCGTCCCGCGGCGCGTGGTGCTCGTGCGCAGCGGACCTACTCGGCCGCGTCCTCGGAGCCTTCGGCCGCGCCGCCCTCGCCGTCGAAGTTCTCGTCGAAGTCGGCACCCTGCTGCAGCATGATCGTCGAGCGGGTCGCGCTGCCCTGCGCGATCGGCGTCTCGGGATCGACGCTGGTGGTGACGCCGGCGGGCAGTGTGATCTCGCCGACGCGGACCTGCGTGCCGAGGTCGAGGCCACTGACGTCGACGTCGATCTGCGTGGGGATCGTGCCCGGCTTCGCCTCGACCGTGAGGGTGTGCAGCAGCTGGTCGATCATGCCCTTCATCGCCTCGAGCGCCGGCGCCTAACCCACGAGGTTCAGCGGCACGTCGATCGTCAGCGGGGCGTCGCGATCGATGCGGAGGAAGTCGACGTGGGTCACGGAGCGCTTCACGGCGTCGCGCTGCAGCTCCTTGATGACCGTCAGGTTGGTCTCGCCGTCGACCGTCAGGTCGATCAGTGCGTTGAGGCCGGCGTCGGTGGTGAGGGCCTTGCGCAGGTCGGTCCACTTCACCGAGACGGGGGTCGGTTCGCCGTTCAGCCCGTAGACGACAGCCGGCACCCGACCTTGGGCCCGGAGGCGGGATGCGGGCCGGGACCCGAGGGGTCGACCGGATTCGGCGATGAGACTGACATCCATGCGTACGTGCTCCTGAGGCGAATCGAAACAGCGGACCATCGTACTGGTCCGGCGCCCCCGCGAGCTATTCGGTCCCCCCGGCGGTGCCGCTACTCGCTGCCGGCGAGCACCCGCGCCAGGCCGTCGCGGCTCGACACGCCGAGCTTCTCGTACGCCCGCTGCAGGTGGTTCTCAACCGTGCGCACCGACAGGAACAGCTTCTCCGCGATGTCCTTGCTGGGCATGCCCTGCGCCGCCAGCATCGACACCTCGCGCTCGCGGCGCGTCAACGGGGTGACCTCGTCCACCAGCGCCAGCGCCGGGGTCGTGGCCCCCTCGCAGGCCTTCGCCAGCGCTTGCGACCGCTGGGCCGCAGCGGCGGCCTCGCGCGACCGGCCGGCCTTGCGGTAGGCCCGCGAGCAGTCGGCCTCCGCCTCCGCCGCCAGCAACACCGTGCCGAGGTCGGCGAACGTGGCGGCGGCCTCGGCGAGCGCCACCGGGTCCTGCTCGACCAACGCCTCGACGTGGGCCACGCGCGCGGCGATCAACCGGCCCTGCAGCTCGTCACCGAGCGTGCGCATGCGCTCGACCGCCCGCTCGGGCGCCCCGAGGCGAGCGAGGGAGTGCAACGCGATCGACGCCGGCACGCGGCTGCGGGTCGCGATCCCGCGATCGGCGATGGTGTCGAGCAGCTCGCGGGCGCGCTCGAGGTCGCCGTTCGCGACCAGCGCCCACGCCCGCGCCTCGTCGAGCAGCACCTCGTTGAGGCGCACGCACGAGTGCACGCCGTCGAGCTGCTCGCCGTACTGCGCGACGAGCTCGGTGCGGCTGAGGACCGCTGCCGCCTGCAGCGCGCCGCCGATCGCCCACTGCTGGCGCCCCTTGAGCGCCGACGCCGCGAAGCACGCGCTGGCGCGGTCGTACCACTGCAGCGCCGAGGTCGCCCGCCCGCGGCTGGTCATGACGTTGCCGTACAGCAGCCCGAACCACGCCTGCGCGTGCACGGCGTGCTGCTCGGTCGCCGACTCCCACGCGACGGCGAGCAGCTGCTCGGCGTCGTCGAGGTGGCCGGCGTTCGCGAGCGACGAGATGATCCCGATCGCGTGGATGCCGGGATCGGACTGGAAGAGCTCGTTCTCCCAGACCTCGAGGTGCATGCCGTAGGCCCGCTGGAGGATGTCGAGCGCGTCGTCGACGAGGCCGTCCCACGCCAGCACCGTCCCGGCGGTGATCGCCGCCTCGATGAACGGCCTCGGCGCGTCGCCGTCGATGGCCGGCTGCACGAGGTCGAGCGCCTCTTGGATCTGGCCGAGCGCCATCAGGAACGTGGCGCGGTGACCGACGAGCTCGAGCTTCCAGTTCGGGTCCTCGACGGTGTCCTCGGCGGCGAGGTTCACCTCGATCGCGACATCGGGTTGCTCGCCCCGGAAGAGGTTCTCGGTGCGAGCCATGGCCACCAGCACGCGCTCCTGGTCGGTCTGGGCCAGCTCGGTCGCGATCGACAGGACGGCTTCGGCCTCGTCGCGCTCGCCGAGCTCGGTGAGGACGTGGCCGAGCAGGTGGCCCGCCTCGAAGGTCTCCTCGAGCCCCCACGCCGCGCGCCCGAGGCGCTTGGCGAGCTGGAAGTCGAGCGCGATGAACGCCTGGCGCCCCGCGGACGTCAGCATGTCGGGGTTCGTCGCGCTGCCGGACTCGAGGCGCCACGTGGCGATGCGCAGCAGATCGCCGCGGCGGCGGGCGCCGTGGCCCTCGATGGCGTCGGCCAGCGCCCGCAGCACGTTGCGCGTGCGCATGCGCCCGAGCTTGGTGCGCACGACCTCGCCGTAGAGGGGGTGGGCCAGCCACGCCTCGAGTCGCTTCTCGTCCTCGTAGATGCGCGCCAGGCCCTTGCGCTCGAGCAGCTCGACCGCAGCGGACGACGACAACTCCTCGAGGATCGCGACGCCGAGCGGCTCCCCGAGCGCCAGCACCTCGAGCGCCTCGTAGGCCTGCTCGTCGAGCGAGTCCAGGCGATCGGCGACGAGGTCGCTCAAGCGGTTCGACACGGCGATCGGGCCGCTGAGGCGCCACACCCCCAGCTCCTCGACGAGGCGGTCGGCGTCGCGCGCGGCGAGGATGAGCTCGCGCAGGGCCAGCGGGTTGCCCTCGCTGATGCGCAGCAGCTCGCTGCGGGCGTTGGGCTCGACCGTGCCCCCGAGGGCCTCGACGATGAGCTGGTCGAGGTCGAGGTCGGGCAGCGGCTCGATGTCGATGCGCTCGGCGTGGGCGTCCTTCCAGAGGGCGGTGATCGCGTCGCTGACCTCTTCGCCCGTGCGCACCGTGACGAGCACGAAGATCTGGCGCTCGGACGCGATCTGCAGCAGCAACGCCGCCGACACCTCGTCGAGCAGGTGCCCGTCGTCGACGAAGAGCAGCAGCGGACGGGTCCCGGCGCGCTGGGCCAGCGCCTCGCGGGCCGCGCCCAGCAGGTTGAGCGACTTGTCGCCGAGGTCGGGCAGCAGCGGCGCGAGCGCCCCGAGGGTGATCGTCGACGTCGAGCGCGTCGCCACCGCCCGGGCGGTCGAGAAGCCCGACTGCTCCGCGAGCGCGAGGCACTCGGTGGCCAGGCGGGTCTTGCCGACGCCGCCGGGGCCGATCAGCACGACGCCGGAGCACTCGGGCCGGGCCAGCGCTCCCGCGACGCGGTCGAGCTCGGCGGACCTGCCGACCAGCGGCCAGTCGACGTCGGCGTTCACGGCGCGGTCACGACTGGTTCGCGCCGCCGAAGATCTCGCTGACGGAGGTGTCCTCGAACACGGCGTCGATGGCGTCGGCGATGATGCCTGCCACCGAGAGCACCTCGAGCTTGTCGAACCGCTTCTCGGACGGGAGCGGCAGGGTGTTGGTCGCCACGACCTTCGAGATGACCGAGTTCTTCAACCGGTCGACCGCCGGGCCCGACAGCACGGCGTGGGTGCACGCGGCGTAGACCTCGGCGGCACCGTGGTCCTTCAGCTGCTCGGCGGCCGCCACGATCGTCCCGGCCGTGTCGATCATGTCGTCGATGAGCACGCACGTGCGGCCGTTCACGTCGCCCACCACGTCGCGCGCCTCGACCGAGCTCTTCACGCCCTTGAGGCGGCGCTTGTGCACGATCGCGAGGTCGGCGTGCAGGTTCTGCGCGTAGCGCTCGGCCACCTTGACGCGCCCGGCATCAGGGGACACGACGACGAGATCGTCGCCCAGACCGGCCATGTAGTCGCACAGCACCGGCATCGCGGTGAGGTGGTCGACCGGGCCGTCGAAGAAGCCCTGGATCTGCCCGGAGTGGAGATCGATGCTGATGATCCGAGTCGCACCGGCGACGGCGAACATGTTCGCCACCAGCTTCGCCGTGATGGGCTCGCGCCCCTCGGACTTCCGGTCCTGGCGGCCGTAGCCGTAGAACGGGCACACGACGGTGACGCGCTTGGCCGACGCACGCGTGGCGGCGTCGACCATGATCAGCTGCTCCATCAGCGCGTCGTTGAGCGTCATGCCCTCGGCGTGGCTGTGGCTCTGGACGATGAAGACGTCGGTGCCACGGATCGACTCGCCGAACTTGCAGTGGATCTCACCGTTCGGGAACTGATCGGTGTTGGGTTCCCCCAGCTCGACCCCGAGGTGCTTCGCGATCTCGTGGGCGAGCGGCAGGTTGGCCCTCCCGGAGACGAGGTGCAGACGCTTCTTCGGGACCAGCTCCATCAGGTTTTCCTCACTCCTGGATCAGACCCTCGGGTCGATGCCCGGGTCGACTCAGCGATCGTCGGCTGTCGCAGTGTAGAACGCGCCGGTCCGGGCGTTCGACGCCACGTGGCTCCCGGGTTCGAGCGCCGCGAACGGCCCCACGATCGCCCCTTCGCCGACCTCTGCGTCGCGGCCCGAGGTCTTCTCGACGACCGCCCGCTCGCGCACGATGCAGTCGACGAGGCGCGCATCGGGGCCGATCTCGGCGCCGGCCTCGATGACGGTCTGGCCCTGCAGGATCGTGCCGGGGAACAAGGTCACGTCGCTCGCCACGCGCACCGTCGCGTCGACGTAGGTGCGGTCGGGATCGATCATCGTGACGCCCTGGCGCAGGAGGTTCTCGTTGGTGCGCCGGCGCAGCTCCTTCTCGGCGACGGCGAGCTGCAGGCGGTCGTTGACGCCCTGGGTCTCGCGGAAGTCCGCGGCCACCAGCGACACCACCGGGTACCCCGCTTGGTACAGCACCTCCACGACGTCGGTCAGGTAGTACTCGCCCTGCGCGTTCTCCGGGCTCAGCCGGCGCAACGCCGGCGCCAGCACCGACTGGCGGAAGCAGTAGATCGAGGTGTTGATCTCGTCGATCTCGCGCTCCTCGTCGACCGCGTCGGCTTCCTCGACGATGCGGCTGACCCGATCGTCCTTGCCGCGCACGACCCGGCCGTACCCGGTGGGGTCGGGCACCTTCGCGGTGAGCACGGTGCACGCCGCGTCGGCCTCGCGGTGGCGGCGCACGAGATCGGCGATCGTGGACGCCCGCAGCAGCGGCGTGTCGCCGGGCAGCACGAGCACGTCGCCGTCGCCGTCGACCTCGTCGTCGGGGAACGCCGTGAGCCCGACGCTGACGGCGTCGCCCGTGCCCCGCTGCACGTGCTGCTCGACGAAGTCGAGGACGAGATCGGGTTCGTGCTCCTGGAGCTTCTTGGTGACGCGCTCGGCTCCGTGGCCCACCACCACGACCGCGCGGTTGATCGTGCAGTCGAGCAGCGAGTCGAGCACGTACACAAGCATCGCCTTGCCGCAGAGCAGGTGCAGCGGCTTGGGTCGCTGCGATCGCATCCGGGTGCCTTCACCGGCGGCGAGCACGATGGCGGAGAGGGGTGGCTGGGGGGAAACGGGGGCGTTCGACATGGGCGCTCCTTCCGGATCCCTTTTCTAGTCGCACGGGGCCAGCCGGTAGGATCACAGGACCCATTCGGGGGTGGTGTAATCGGCAACACGCCTGGTTTTGGTCCAGGTCTTAGGGGTTCGAGTCCTCTCCCCCGAGCTCACGCCGCGCAGTGAACGTGCAGGTGGCGGCGTTTCGGCCCCCAGCGAGATGGCACGAAACGGCGCTTCTGGTCACGAACTGGTCACGAACGCTTGTGACGGGCGCGCGAATGCGGCCCCGTGACCAGCGCCAACGCGCCCGCTGCACAATCCGAATGAGGCGGATTGCGCCGTGCGCTGGCGACGTTCGATGGGCTCAACTGCCACCCGCTGGAAGGCCCGCTGCGGGGTGCTCTCCGTCGTCAAGAATCTACGTTGGCTGAGGAACATGTGCCTCGACGCAGGCTCCACCGCGTGGCGAGGCACGCCGCTGGCACGGGGAACGGGAGACTAAGGCAATGCCGAGCACAGTGTCAGATATCGTCGATGGAGCCGAAGGCAGATACGCCCAGGTCAGGGACACAAATGCCGGCCTGACGCTGACCTCAAAGGGCTTCGTGGTCACAGGGCGGAACTCGAACTTCGGCCGCGGTCTGAGGGGGCGCAGGTATCGCCCCGCCAGACGCAGGGGAACACTTGAGCGAGTTCTCACAGGTAGATAGGACCACCCGTTGTTGCCAGCTGCATCGACCACCCCCGAACTCAGGGGAGGTGGACGAGAGCGATGGGGTTGTTGAGGGTGAGCGTCGCGCCTGAGGCGACGTTGATGCTCGTCGCGGCGGCGAACGCGGGACCGCTAGGGGCCTCGGGGAGCGTGGCCGGGCCCTTGTTGTCGTAGTACTGGGATTGGTAGTGGCTCGGGCTGGAGGCTTCCGCGGGGTCGATTACCGCGAGTTTGTAGGTGCCCGGGAGAAGGTTGTCGATGCGGAACGTGCCGTCGTTGGCGGTGGCGCCGAGCGCGAGGAAAGTGGAACTGGCGGCAGGCATGACGAACACGAACATGTTGGCCACGGGCGCCCCGCCGCTGGCCGCGGTGACGGTGCCGGCGATCGA
>CAYUOL010000204.1:0-11778 GCA_964446345.1 uncultured Iamiaceae bacterium
CGCGGTAGGAGCCGCCGGTGGCGGGCACGTTCGCCGCGATCACGACCTCGGCGACGACCTGGTGCTCGCTGGCCAGCAGGTCGAGCACCTGGAAGTCGGTGATCTCGAGCTTGCCGGCCTCGGCGAAGAACCCGTACACCTCGTCGCGCCCGTGGCGGGCGCGCATCCAGGGGACGTCGGCGGCTTGCGCCTCGTTGTCGGCCCAGTCCTCCCACCGGACGTCGGGGGCGAGGCGCTCGATGATCGCCGGGACGTCACCCCGCCCGAACGCTTCGTAGATCGCGCCGACGATCTCGGCGTTGGTCGTGGTGCGGGCGGCGGCGGTGCTGGTCGTGCTCATGGTCGTGCTCCTCGGGGAGGGGCCGATCGGGGTGATCGACCGTGTCCGAGGAACGTACGAAGGACCGTGCCGGCGCCGCATCCACCAAACCATGCAATCGGCCGCGCACACTGCATGGTGGGTGGGGCCCGCGGCGGGGCGGCACCGGTCAGGCGAGGCCGTGGCGGTGCGCGTAGCTCGTCGCCTCCGCTCGGTTGCGAACCTCGATCTTCAGGTAGATGTTCGCCACGTGGCGCTGCACCGTCGCCGGGCTGAGGTACAGGTCGCCGGCGATCTCCTTGTTGCTGCCGCCGGCTGCGAGCAGGCGCAGCACCTCGACCTCGCGGGGGCTCAGCCCCGCCGGCGGGCTCGCGGCGCGGGCGCTCGCGGCAGGAGCGTCGCCGCCGCGCCACCGATCGAGGCGGGCCCGCCATCCGGTCATCGAGAGCCGATCGAACGCCGCGCCGACCTCGTCGATCCGCGCCGCCACCGGTTCCCGCCCGGCGCGCCGCTCGGCGCGGAGCTCGTCGAAGGACAGCAGCGCACCGAGGGGCGGGCGGTCCTGCAGAGCGAGCGCCGCTCGGGCGTCGGCGAAGAGGTGCAAGGCTGCCCGGTCGTCCCCCACGAGCGACGCGAGGGCCGCGGCCGTGGCGGCGACCGGCCCGAAGGCGGATTCGTCGATCCCCGCGTCGAGCAGCCGCTGGGCGATCGCGAGCAGGGCGGCGGCATGCGTGGGGTCCTGCAGCTCCCACGCGGCCCGACCGAGCACGACGGTGCCTCCGTTGAGCGTGTAGTCCCGCACGGGGAACGTCTCGAAGATCGGGATGATGTCGGCCATGACGGCGGCGGCCGCCGGGGCGTCGCCGGCCATCGCGTAGGCCCAGGCGGCGAACGCGGCCAGCGTGGGCGCCGTGACGTTGGCGCCGGCGACCGGGTCCGTCACCGCCCCGCGGGCGGCGTCGGCCCACAACCGGAACGGTCCGTCGCCGCGCACGTGGGCGACGGCCGACGCCGCGAGCACCTCGACGACGAACCGCACCCGGTGCGAGGGGCCGAGGCGATCGGCCAGGAGCTGCGGGCGTTCGAGCGCGGCCTCGCCGGTGGGCAGGTCACCGGTCAGCGCGAGGCAGAACGCTCGTTGGGCGAGCGCGTCCACCTCGCCGGCGAGGGCGCCACCCCGGCGAGCGTTGGCCGCGCTCTCGTCGTGCAGCGCTGCCGCGTGCGCCATGTCGCCGAAGCGGAAGCAGCACACGCGCGCCGCGACGTTCAGCCCGTGGCTCCGGGCGGTGGGGTGGCGCCACAGGCGGGCGTCGTGCACGAGCGCATCGACCTCGGCGCGCGACAGCCACTCGTAGGGCTGCACGACGAGGGGCAGGTCGGACTCGTCGCCCTGGGCTCGGCCGATCGCCACGGCACGCGGGTCGAGGCCGGTCCAGCGCCCGACGTGGATCGAGCCGTGGTGCACGGGCTCGACGGGCTCGCGGAGCAAGGTGAGGCGCGCCCACTCGAGGTCGTCCGCCGCGGCGTGGCGCGCGAGCCCTTCCTCGGTCAGGGGCACCCACCGCGCGGGTGGCGCGCCCGCGTCGCGCAGCGCGCGGGCCGCCCTGTAGAGGAACGGGGCGAGGGACGGAGCCGGTTCGTCGAGACGGTGGAGGGCGGCCGCTCGATGGACCGTGTCGAGGGCGGTGTCGAACTGCAAGGCGGAGGCCTCTGCGATCGCGAGGTCCTCGAGCAGGGGTCGCAGCGCCTCGGTGGCCGCCACGTCGGCGGTCGTCGCCGGCTCGGCACCCGTGCGCAGGACCGGGTGGTGTCGCTCTATGATCTCGACGGCCATGCGCCGGAAGCGCGCCGCCTGCTGGAAGCCGCCCTCCGCTCGCGCGGCCTCGGCGGCGATGCCGCAGAACCGCACGCCTTCCGCCACGAGGCCCACGAGGTCGTCGGCGTCGGCTCCCGGGTCGTCCGGGGCGGTGCCGCTCCCGGCGCTGGGGACCCGCGACGCGCACCAGAGGTGGAAGGCGAGCGCGGCGGCGTGCTGCGGCGCCGCCTCGCCGAAGGAGGTCCGCAGGGCGTGCGCGATCTCCCGGTGGCGCTGGGCGATGCGGGCCGGGTTGAAGTCGTCGGCGAGCGCGTGGCGCAGCACGGCGTGCTCGAACGAGAAAGAAGGTCCGTCGGCGCGGAGGATGCCGGCGGCGATCGCCTCGTCGCACACCGCGGTGAGCGCGTCGTCGTCGAGACCGCTGATCGCGGCGAGCACCGCGAACGAGGCGCCGTCGGGGAGCAGCGCCACGCGCGGCAGCAGCTGCTGCGCGTCGGCGCTCATGTGCCGCACCCGGTGGCGCACGAGCTCGCGCACACGCGCCGGGACCCCGATCGGCACGGTGTCGTCGGCATCGATGGCCCGCGCGACGGGGCCGGACATGCTCTCGGTGACCGCCGCCGATGCTGCGGCGTCGCGGGCGAACTCCCGGGCGAACAAGGGGTTGCCGCCGGTGTCCGCCCAGATCGTCTCCGCCCGCTCCGCGAGGGAGGGGGCGCCGGCATCGGCGAGGAGCTGACGCAGCTGGCCCACGGAGAGACCCTGCAGCGTGATCTCGACGAAGGGCTCCTGGCGGCTGATGGTCGCCCGTACGTCGGCGAGCCGTGGCGTCAGCAACTCGCTGGCCGGACGGTGCGCACCGACCAGGACCACGGGGAGGTCGTCGAGCGTCTGCGCGAGCAGGGCCAGCAGCGTGAGGGAGTCGTCGTCGGCCCAGTGCAGGTCGTCGAGCAGCACGAGCACCGGCCCGGCCGCGGCGCGCCGCCGCAGCTCGTCGCGCGTCAGTGCCGCCCGCCGGAACACGGCCTCTTCCGGCGCGAGGTCGGCGCCGGCGTCGGTGGGCTCCCATCCGAGGGCGTCGCGCCACACCGTGAACGGCGGCTGCCACCCGCCCTCGAGCGCCCCGCCGCGACCGACCGTCGCCACCGGTGCGGCGCGCTCCCCGATGCGATCGAGCAACCAGCTCTTGCCGATCCCCGGTTCGCCGGTGAGCAGGACGATGCTTCCCCGATGCTCGTCTGCCGCCCGATCGAGCGCCGCGGCCACGACGTCGAGGGCGAGCACGCGGCCGTCGAGGGTGGGTTCGACGGGCGGCGCCACGTCACCCGCAGTCGGCGCAGTGCCCGAGCAGATCGAGGCGGTGGTGCTCAGCGTGGAAGCCGACGTCCGCGGCCACGCGGCTGAACGCCTTGTCGAGCGCCTTCTCGAGCTCGGGGGAGATCGTGAAGTCGGCCATCGAGCCGCAGCTCGAGCAGATCAGGTGGTGGTGGTGCTCGGTCAGGTCCTCGGCGAGCTCGAAGCGGGCGAACTCGTCGCTCGTCACCAACCGGTGCACGACGCCGGCCCGCTCGAGCACGGCGAGGTTGCGGTAGGCCGAGCTGAGGGCGAGCTCGGGGTTCTGCTCGAGCATGTCGGCGATGGTCAGCGGGCGGTCGGTGGCCTCGAGGATCTCGACGAGCAGCCGGCGGTTCGTCGTGTACCGCTGCCCGTCGGCCCGCAGCCGCTGGGCGGCGGTGACATGGATCTCGGACGAGACCGGGGGCGCGGACATGGACCCAGCGTACCCGGCACGACCGAAGTGAGAATGCCTGAGAACGACCGGATCGGCGTCTCGCCGGCGCCGCCCGGAGGGAGTCACGCAGCGACCTCGTAGGCTCTGCGGCGATGACGGCAACCGAGACCCCCGCGACCAGCCCTTCGCGGTTCGACGAACCACCCGCCATCGGGCCGACCGGGCGCACGTTCCCCGGCGCCCAGCGCCCTGATCGCAGTCGCTGGGTCTCGTCCGCCGGCTTGCACCTGGCGACCTACGAGTGGGGCGATCCCGACGCGCCGCCGATCCTGCTGGCGCACGGCGGGTTCGACTTCGCCGGCACGTTCGACGTGTTCGCACCGATGTTGGCCGCGGGTGGCCTGCGGGTGATCTCGTGGGATGCGCGGGGCCACGGCAGTTCCGAGCACGCCGTGCTCTACAGCTGGCAGGCCGACCTGCGCGACGCCGTCGCCGTGCTCGACAGCGTGAGCCCCGACCCGATGCCCATCCTCGGGCACTCGAAGGGCGGCGGCATCGTGCTCGACCTCGCGCACGCCTGCCCGCACCGCTTGTCGGTGCTCATCAACCTCGATGGGCTGCCGTCCAAGAACAACTGGCCCGACATGGCCGACCACGATCGCACGAAGATGCTGCGCGGCGAGCTCGAAGGCTGGCTCGAGCACCGGCGCCGCGTGGCGACGGGGCAGCGCAAGCCCGGCACCCTCGAAGAGCTCGCCCGGCGGCGCTCGCAGATGAACTCGCGCCTGCCGATCGAGTGGCTCGAGTACCTCGTGCCGATCGGCGCCGCCGAGTCGGCGGACGGCTACCGCTGGATGATCGACTCGAGCCTGCGCCTCGGTGGCTTCGGACCGTGGCGGCCCGAGTGGTCGATGCAGCGCCTGCCCGGCATCCCGGTGCCGTTCCTGGGCGTGCTCGGTCTGCAACCCGAGATGATGGGGTGGGGCACGACGCCCGACGACGTGTACCCGAACCTCCCGCCCGAGTCCGAGTTCCACGCCTTCGAGGACATCGGCCACTTCGTGCACATCGAGCAGCCGCGCCGCATCGCCGACCTCGTGCTCGACTTCGTCGAGAGGCGGACCGCATGAGCGCGAGCCCCACGGTTGCGCCGGCTGAGGGCAACATCATCACGCTCGTGCACGGCAAGTCGAGGCTCGCCCTGCACCTGCTGCGCGAGGGCTGGGGTCGGCCGCTCCTGCTGCTCCACGGCCTCGGCGAGCGCTCGCCGAAGGCGGTGCCGGCTCACCTCGAGTCGTGGACGGGCCCGGTGTACGCCCTCGACTTCACCGGTCACGGCGCCTCGACGATCCCGGCCGGCGGCGGCTACACCGCGGAGATGTTGATGGCCGACGTCGACGCCGCGCTCGCGCACCTCGGCAAGGCCACGATCTACGGGCGCGGGCTCGGCGCCTACATCGCGCTGCTCATCGGCGGCGCCCGACCCACCGAGGTCCGCGGCATCATCCTCGCCGACGGCCCCGGGCTGGTCGGCGGCGGCATCCGTCCGGGGTCACCGCACTTGCCCGATGTCGTGCCGTCCGATCGCACGCCCGATCCGTTCGTGCTGGCCGAGCTGTCGCGCGACGTGCGCCCGCCCGATTACGCCGTCGAGTTCGTCCGCCAGATGATGCAGTGGTCCGAGCTCGACGAACCGATCGCGGTGTGCACCGTGGTGCGCCCCGAGTGGTTGGCTGCCGTGGTGGCCGAGGTCGGTGTGCTCGACTGCTCGGTCGCCGAGGCGCTCGAGGCGATGGCCGCGCTGCGCTGACGGGCGGCGTGCCCCGGGCTACACGGAGAGACCGGCGATGACGGTGTCGAGGACGTTCGTGATGAGCGCCTCGCGACCGCTGGGGTCGAGCTCGAAGCCCATGAGCAGGACGGTCGCGCAGCCATGCGTCGCGGTCCACAGCGTCAGCCCCGCCATGAGCGGATCGACGGGCTTGAACAGGCCCGCCTCGACCGCGTCGTTGATCGCCGCCAGCGGCAGCTCGAACGCCTGCGTGGCCAGGGGGAGCTCTTCGCCGGTCGGCTCGCCGAGGGAGAGGTCGGGTGGGAACAGGAAGATGGTCTTGAACAGCTCCGGGTTCTCGAGGCCGTAGTCGATGTAGACGCGGCTGAAGCGCCGGATGCGAACCAGCGGGTCGGCGTCGTCGATGGCGAGGAACTGCGCGATGAGGTTGGTGAACTCGGTCTCGGCGACGCCGCGCATGAGGTCGCGCTTGTCCTTGACGTAGGCGTACAGCGCCGGGGCGGTCACCCCGAGCGCCGCGCCGACGCGGCGCAGCGACACCGCATCGAGGCCGTCGGCGACGATGAGGGCGCGCGTGGCGTCGATGACCGCAGCGCGGGTGAGGGTCTCGCGCTCGACCTCGGCCGCCGAAGGGGACATGGTCCGAGCATGGCACGAACCCGGGCGCCGAGGGGGCATCGTGGCGGCGACGCTCCCGGGCTCTCGGGCCCGTTGCCCCCGGTCTTCGGCGGTGGACGTCCCGAGAGCCAGGGAGCACTCCGACCGGTGACACGCAGACCGGACATCGGTAGGCTCCCTCCACCGCTGCCGGCGGCTTGCCCGTGGGGCCCCGTCCCGTCCGTTCCACGCACGGAGCTCACGATGTCGTCGGCTGATGCGGCGGTCGCGATCATCGCGGCTCGTCAGAAGGGCTTGGTCACCCGAGCACAGGCGCTCCGCGCCGGGGTCTCCAGCACGGGGATCGATCGCCGGCTGGCGGGTGGGCGTTGGTTCCGCCTGGAACGCAGCGTGTACCTGGTCGCCGGCGCTCCCGTCACGTGGCGGGTCAAGGTCTTGGCGGCGTGCCTCGCCACGGACGGCGTTGCCTCTCACCGGACGGCGGCGGTGCTGAACGAGGTGCACGACTTCCGGGAGGGCGCGATCGACGTCACCATCCCGCACCAGCGGAAGTCCGCCTCGGTGGGGGCACGTGTGCATCGGAGCGGCGACGTCCACCTCTTCCGCCCGCGTCGCATCGACGGCATCCCGGTCACGCCCGTGTCACGCCTCGCCGTCGACCTCGGCGCCGTCGTGGCGTTCCCGCGCTTCGAGCGGGCGGTCGACGAGCTGGTCGGCCGGCGCCTCCTGACGTGGCCCCAGGCGGTGGAGGCCTTGCTGCGCCATGCGCGTCCCGGTCGTCCGGGGGTGGGTGCGTTGCGACAGCTCGTCTCGTCGCGGCTGGGCGACGATGTGGACGAGTCGACGCTCGAGCGCGCGTGGTACCGCTTGTATCGATCGTCGACCCTGCCCCGACCGGTCCGGCAACTCAAGATCTACGACGATGTGGGCTTCGTCGCGCGGGTCGACATCGCGTACCCACAGGCAAAGATCGCCATCGAGCTCGACAGCAAGCAGTTCCACCTCACCGTCGAGGCGTTCGAGGCGGATCGACGCAAGCGGAACCGGCTCGAGCTCGCGGGCTGGATGGTGCTGGCCTTCACGTGGGAGGCGGTCATGCGCAACCCGGCGCTGGTGCTCGCTCAGATCGAGCAGGCGCTCGCCAGTCGGGGCGGGCCTTGACATCTCGGGCCTTCTGCCCCCGGTCTTCGGGGGTGGACGTCCCGAGAGTGGTCGAGCCCCTTGTCAGGGGCCATGGGTGCCAGTAGGTTAACGGTGTTCACCACGGCGCCTCCGGGGGGAGACCAGATGCCCATCCCACGTTCGATCCTGTCGCGTGACGGCGTGCCCGACCTGGACCTGCAGCTGCGCCGCGGCACCTGGCCCGAGGACCTCCGCGGCGAGATCGTGATCAGCACGGCCGACCAGGCCACGGCGCCGCTGCACGCGTTCTTCGGCGACGGTGTGATGGCCCGCCTCTCGCTGCAACCCGGTTCGCACGGCGCCGCCGCGGACCGTTGGGCGTGGCGGCAGGCCGTGATCGACACGCCGTCGCGCCGGCTGCGCGAGCTGCGTCCCGAGACCTTCACCGCCTCGGTGATCGGGACGCGCTCACCGTTCGGGTACGTGAACTCGGCCAACACCGCGCCGTTGCCGTGGGGTGACCGGCTCTTCGCGACGTGGGACGCGGGGCGCCCTGTCGAGATCGATCCGGTCACGTTCGCGTTCCTCGGGGACGTCGGCCACTTCGACGACTGGGCGCCGGCCATCGACGCGCCCGTGCTCCCGCTGATCGCGAGCACGGCTCATCCTGTGATCGATCCCGACCGCAACTGCATGTGGACGGTGTCGCTCAACCCGATGACGCAGCAGGTGCAGCTGATCCGCTACGACGGCGAGGGCGCGCACGTCAGCCGCTGGGTGGTCGAGGATGCCCCCATCCCGCAGTCGATGCACACGATCACCCAGACGCGCGACTGGCTGATCCTCGCGGACTGCGCGTTCCGGGCGGACCCGAACGAGATCTTCGGCCTCGGCGAACGCACCGTCACGAACTTCACGGACGAGCCGATCTACCTCATCCGCAAGGACGCCGTCGATGCGACGCCCTCGGGCGGCTCGGTGCCGGCGACCGCGTTCCGGGTGGGGCCCGAGGTCATGCACTACTACGCGCAGTACGACGACACCGACGGCATCACGGTGCTCTTCGAGCACACGCACAACTCCGAGCTCGCGATGTACGTCAAGGAAGGCGACACCGATGCGTGGGGTCGTCCCGTCGATCCCGGTCTGGCGGGCATGTACAACCACCCGATGCACCCGGCCGAGATCTCGGTGCTGCGCTTCGACCCGGTGTCGGGGGCGGTCACGGAACGGGCGCGGTTCTGGGAGCCCGAGCGGTACTACGCCGTGCAGCTCTCGGCGATGGACTGGAGCACCGAAGGCATCACGAGGCCGACCTCGCACCACCTGGTGACGATGGGCTTCCGGCCCGAGGCCATCACCGGCCGCGCCATCGACCTGTACCAGGATCGACTGCTGCCGTTCCCCGACCACGAGATCCCGCCAGCGCTCGCCACCCTGGGCCGCGAGTCCCTCAAGCCGACGAGCGAGCACCAGTACTCGGTCGACGACTACCCGACGTCGCCGTGCTTCGTGCCGCGCGACGCCGGCTCGGCGGGCGCCACGGCCGCGGGCCGTTCGGCGTACGCCGGCACGGACCCGGGCGGTCACGACGGCTACGTGGTGGTGCCGGTGCTGCACGACGACGGCTTCCGGGTCGACGTGTTCGACGCCGCCGACGTCGGCCAGGGGCCGATCGCCGTGCTCGCCGCGGCCAACGGCGAGACCATGCCCTTCCTGCTGCACTCCGCGTGGATGCCGTCCGCGACGCCGGCGGACGAGGGCATCGAGCGGCTGCGCTTCGCCGACGAGGCGACCGACGAACGCATCGCGCTGCTCGACGACGCCGTCGATGCCGACGCCGTGCGCCGGGTGCGGTCGGCGCTCGACGCCTGACGGGCGCCGCGCGCTCGTGCGCGTCGGGTCGCGGCTCGGCGCGCGCTGGGGATCAGTCCGCGAACTGCGCCGCGATCGTCTTCGTGGCGCCGGCGTAGACGCCGTCGAAGACCGACGCGAGGTCGTCGGGACGGATGTCGCAGCTGTAGACGAGGAGGCAGCCATCGCCTTCGTCGATCACGTCGATGGTGGCGACGTGGTGCTCGGGCACCATCGGGCCGCCGACGATCGAGTACTGGAGGCGGCGCAAGGTGCTGTCGTTGGTGATGATCTGCTCCTGGATCTCCATGCCCATGGTCGAGACCGTGCGCACGTCACCGTCGAGCGAGCAGGCGTCGACGCCGTCCATCCACGTGATGTCGCCGGCCTGGGTCGTGAGCGCCCAGACCTCGTCGGCCGGGCGGTCGATGCGAGCATGGTGACGGATCGTGGCCATGGTGCGGTTCCCCCGGGTGGACCGTGCGGCGCCTCTGCCGCACGAGGTGGGCGGCACCCTATCGCCGGCGAGCGAGGCATCCGACCCCGAACGCTGGAGGCGGACGCACCGCTGCGGGCGCCGTGATGACGCCGCGCGGCCGTCAGCGTCGCCAGGTGTCGCGGCGCGGGCCGTTGGCGTCTGCGGTGGCGACGCTGGCCCGAGTCGGGTGGATGCGGACCAGGACGAGGTCCTCGTTGTCGGGTGAGCCGAAGAAGCCGGACGGGTCGTACGGGAACAGGCCGGACCCCCACAGCCGGGTCTTCTCCGCGACATCGGCGACGAGCTCGACGTCGCCGCGCAGGTAGATCTCGGCCATCGGGTCCCACATGAGCGCGATGCGCGGGTTCTCGGCGAGGTTCCTCGCCTTGCCGGAGCTGCGCATCGTGAAGAACACGAGCGCCTCACCGTCGACGACGACGGCCACCTTCGATGCGTGCGGCTGGCCGTCGGCGGACGCCGTGGCGACGTGCGCCAAGCCGGCCGGGCGGATGAGCGCTGCGAGGTCCTCCCAATCCATCGCCCGAACGGTAGCGTTCGGCGCCGGGCACACGAGTGCTCGACGAGCGAGAGGGTGGGCGCCATGCGCAGAGCGGCACGGTGGATCGTCGGGGGCGCGCTCGTCGTGGCGCTCGCGGCGTCGTGTACGAAGACCGACAGCACCTCGACCACGGCGACCACGGCGACGTCGGCGCCCCCGACGGCGGCGGCCGGCACCGCCTCGACCAGCGCGAAGCCGTCCTCCGGCGACGAGACGTCCGGCTCCGCACCGGCGAGCACGGCGGCGGACAAGGCCTCCTTCCTCGCCGCCGGCAACGCCATCTGCAAGAAGATGAACGCAACCTCCGCGGAGCTCTCGAAGCAGTACCAGAGCGGCGCGAAGACGCCCGCCGCGGTCCAGGAGCTGCTCGACGCGAACGGCGATCTCATCGAGGGATCGGTCGCCGACCTCAAGGCGCTGCCGCAGCCCGCAGGCGACGAGGCACAGCTCTCGTCCATGTACGACTCGGTCCTTGCGCTCGCCGCGCTCTCCCACCAGATGGCCACCGCAACCGGCCAACAGGATGACGCCGCGGTGCAGAAGCTGCAGACCGAAGGCAAGGCCAAGCAGCCCGCCGTCAACAAGCAGTTCACGGACTACGGCCTGACGGAGTGCGGCAAGGGGTCCTGAGCAGACGTCGTCGCGGCGGATCGCAACCCCGCGAGCGCTCACGGGGGTCCGTCCGACGCGGCCCGCCCGGACGGCTCACCGGCTCGGGAAGTGGTGGCGGCGTTGTGCCGAACGGGTGTTCGTGGGAGGATCGCGCATCGCTGATGACCCGGGCGCCGGCCTCGTGGTTCCGGGACGGCGGTGGTCCCGGCGCCCCCATGGCCTGGTCGCCGGCGGGAGCACGATCGGTAGGGTGAGTCTCGTGGTTGGTCGACGGTTCGTGGGTGGTGGCTGATGCCGGCGAAGCGGGCCGCCGCGGGCCGGGACGCGCCGGCCGCCACGGGAGCCGCAGCGAAGGCGGCATCTACCGGGGCCGCCCCGGCGAAGGCCGCGACGACGAAGCGCAGCGCCACCGAAGCCGGCGCGTCGAAGCGGCGCGCGGCGAACGGCGCCGCGACGAAGGGCGCCGCGGCGAAGGGCGCCGCGGCGAAGGGCGCCGCGGCGAAGGGCGCCGCGACGAAGGGCGCCGCGACGAAGGGCGCCGCGACGAAGGGCGCCGCGACCAAGAGCGCCGTGACCAAGGGCGCCGCGACGAAGAGCACGACGACCAGGGGTGTTGCGGCGAAGGGCGCTGCGACCGAGGGTGCCGGCGAATCGCACGCGGCTGCGCGAGCGGAGGCCTCCACCGCGGCGCCGGTTGCGCCACCCGCGCCGCCGCGCCCGGTGCGGCCGCTGGCGTTGGCGGCGCGGCTCGCGGCGCTCGACGACGCGCAGCTGGCCGAGCTGCTGCGCGCCCGACCCGACGCGCTGCGCCCGCCGCGGGCCCGGTCCTTCGAACGGCTGGCGAGCACCCTCGGGTCGCCGCACAGCATCCTCGCC
>CAYUOL010000205.1:0-11756 GCA_964446345.1 uncultured Iamiaceae bacterium
CACTGGCCGCATGCTGGAGCCGGCGGTGGAGGGACTCGGGCAGGCGGACAGCAGTCGCGATCCGCCTCTCGTTGGATACTCGGGGACGACCCATGGGTTCACCCTAACCAGGGGGTCTGACAGGATCGCGGATAGTCGCGCGCAACTACGCGCGCATAGGGTGGGTGCCTGAAGCGACCGGGCAGGCGCGCCCGAGCGCAAATGCCCGGACGAGCTTGCGTTGTCGCTCCTGCGCTGAGAGCGGAGCCCTCACGGCCATACCGGCTCACCATCCTGTCGGACAACGAGTCCGGGCTCGTCTCGCTTTGCGAGCCGTGCGAGAACCGCACTGCATACGCCCTGACGGTCCACATGGGCATCTCTGACGACGAGGGCGGCGATGAGCTCGCCGTCGCGCCACTCCACCTGGGTGTACCCGTCAACTCCGGTCGACAGTCGCGATCGGAGGACCTCCTCCACCCAGCGCCACGTGTCGCCCTGCTCACCGTCCGGTGGCCGTCGGGACCCGCCCGTGACTCGGTTCCCGGGCAGCACCATGGGCACGCGGACCTCGATGACCAACTTCGCCTCGTCGACGATCCGGTCGATCTCGTGCAGCATGTTGCGAGACAGCTCGACCTGACGCCGTTGACGTTGCCGACGCTCATCGTCGGTGAACGATTTCGACTCGCGATACGGCATCTGTGAGCGGAACTCCTCCCAAAAGCGATCGACAGCGTAGGAGGGGAACCGCGCAAGGACGCCGTTCCACCAGGCGGTCAGGTCTTCCCGCGTAAGGACGTCATCCGGCACTTCGACGTCGACGTAGCCGATCTTGTCCCAGCGGGGAGATCGCTTGAGCCGCTCGTACTCGTCGCCAGACATCACGGACGGCGGGAACTCCACCCCGCCGCTCATCCCAGCGTTGTCCTCGCCCGCCGAGAGCGCATCGTTCACGACGGCGAGCGGCGGGAATGGGTGACCGAACCAGATGAAGTACGGCATCTCCTCGACGATCTCGGAGAGCGCTCCGATCACCTCGACCTTGTACGGCCCCGTGGGGTGTTGGTGGTAGTAGCGGACTCGTCCCTGGGTGGGTCCCGACGTTTCGTCGTGCCGGTGGTCGCCGCCAAGCCGTGCGGCGATGCTCGACGAGTCGCACGGTTCGTTCGGATCGCGCGGCGGAATCGGACGCCATGTCCAGGTGGTCCCATCCCAGTCGCCAATCCACTCTCGACGCGGTCGCACATCACCGGATACCCCGATGATCAGTGCGTGGCAGTCGTCGCAGACGAAGAGTGGCGCAATGTCAGTTCGATCTACGCCGTCGGGAAGGTCGACGCCGAGTAGCTCCGCGTCGATCAGTGCGCGCAGCTCGCGATCCTCATCGGGACGGTCGGGCCTCGACCAATCCGCGTCGATGTATCGCCACCGTCCGGGCCACGCGCTGGCGAACCACCGCTCTCCGCGTGCCGCCGGCTGTATGAACTCCGGGAACGAGCTCATCGCCTCCCGAACGATGGTCGGCCGTCGAGTTCCATGGCGGCAAGGCTACGTGCTCGTCGCGCTTGTGGCGAGCGCCTACGTTGCGGCAGGGGGTCGTTCCGGCGTGATCGACGTAGCCGCGAACGTAGCCAGACGACCGGTCGCGTCGATCAACTCGCGCGACGGCACGCACGATGACGCGACGAACGGGTCGACACGCGTCGCACGGTTGAACCCCTGCTGACCTGCACCTTCACGTCGAACGCGACGACATCAAGCAACCACGCGCGACCCTCGGCGACACGCCTCGCACGGCCTCTGCACTGCTTTGCAAGCAGGGGGTCGTGGGTTCGAGTCCCATCAGCTCCACTCCGAAAGTCCTGGTCAGAGCATTGCGGTGGCGATCGGCCATCGTTGGCGTGGGCCGGCGTGACCTCCACGTGACCTTCCGAATCGAGACGGTCTCGGGGTGGCGTTCAGCGAGCTCCCGCATGCGACCACCCTCTGCGCGCACCGCCAGAGGGGTGATCGCGCCGTGACACACTCTGATGATGCTGATCGTCCGGGGGACCAAGAAGCTGCGAGACCGGATGAAGACCGCGCCGGCCGCCGGTCCGGACGAAGAGTCGACGACCTTGCTCGGCGATTGGTTCGTCAACGCGCTGTTCTGGAAGCCGCAAGTCGCACTGCTGGTCAACAGCCGCACGTTCCTCCCGGTGTACGTGCCACTCGCGCCGGCCAAGACGTTGCTGGAGCGCATCCCCGACGCGATCGAGTCGACTCTTCGGGCTCATGGCGTGCCCGAGGAGGCCCTCGCCGACGAGCGCAAGGCCATGAGCAAGGTGCGTCTCGCCCCGACCAACGACCGCACCGTGCTGGGCGTGATGAACGAGTTCGCCTACCTGGGCGAGATCTTCATGATCGAGAACGGCCTCGACCTCGACGCCCTGTCGCTGAGGATGTCCGACATCATCGTCGGCCCGCTGGGCGATCGGGCCGGGACGCCCGGGCGAGAGTTGGCGGCCGTACTCGGCATTGACTCGACGGCAGCGCATCAGCGCAACCCGCTCGCCGACGTGATCCCGCTGTTCGGCGACCAGCGGGGGCCGGCACCGAAACCGATCTCTCCCAAGAAGGCCGCGAGCGAGTCCCGCAAGGCCGCCAACAGGAAGCGGTCCGCGACGGGGAAGGTGTTCCAGCTCAAGGTGACGCTGCGCGAGATCAAGCCGCCGATCTGGCGACGCGTGCTCGTCGACGGATCGGCGACGCTCGACGAGGTGCACGGTGTGATCCAAGCGGCGTTCGGCTGGTGGGACTACCACCTGCACGAGTTCCGCATCGGCGGCGACGACTACGGGGTGCCGGACCCCGACTGGGACATGCGGACCGTGCTCGACGAGACCTGCTCCCGACTCGACAAGGTGGCCGGCGAGGGCGACAGGTTCCGCTACGTCTACGACTTCGGCGACGACTGGGAGCACGACGTCGTCGTCGAGAAGGTCCTCGCCCGCAGCGAGGTGGACACCGTCCCGGCCTGCATCGCCGGCAAGCGGGCCTGCCCGCCCGAGGACTGCGGCGGCTCGTGGGGCTACGAGGAGTACCTCACCGCGATCGCCGACCCCTCGCATCCCCGCCACGCCGAGATGATGGAGTGGCGCGGCATGTTCGATCCCGAAGCGTTCGACCCCGCCGACTTCGAACACAACCGCCACCTCGGCGAGCTCGCCGACTTCGACCACTGACGGTTCGCCGCGCACGGCCCCTTGGCCCGCTCGCCGCCACCGTCCAAGCCGCGTTCACTTCTGGGACGACTGGAGTCGGGGTCCGCCGTACCTAACCCATCTGCCCTCAACTGATCACGGCGTGGGGAACGGCCGACCCTTGTCCCAGAAGCCGGCGTCGCACATCGCCTGGTGGATCGCGTTCGCTTCGGCGCGTTCGACGAGGCCCGAATCTCCCGCACGCTTCAGCAGCTTGCGGATCCGTTCGTAACGGCCCTTCGGGCGCAACGCGCGGTAGGCCTTGAGCCCGTCGCCGTCGTCGGTCGCCAACACGAGCCTGCGCTCGACCGCGATGGCGACGCACGCCGCCTCGCCGGGATCCAGGGCGAAGGTCAATCCGACTCCGAGGGGGTCGCCGCGGCTGCTGAGCTTGACGAAGGTCTCGGTCTCCGCTGTGGTCAGATCGACAACCTCGATGCGACCTGCGGCTTCATCGGTGGCGACCTGGTCGAGTCTGGCGGCGTGCTCCGCGGCGAGAGCCCGCTCGCTCTCGTCCCGTCGACGATCGTTCGAGCGCATCCGCTGCACGTGGAGGCTTCGAGTGATCTCGCTCATCGCTCGTTCCTGAACGTGTGCTTCCTCATCGGGATCGAAGACCACACGGGGGACGAGCAGCGGCTCCTCGAGCAGCGCGAACAGCAACTCGGCCTGATCGACCACGTAGAAGTAGCGCAATATGACGGTGTCGACGACCGCGGACGGCGCATCAGGCAGGGACACCGGTTTCCTCGAACTGTCGGATCTCGGCCTCGTCGGCGCGTTCGCCGACCGCCTCGCCCTCGCTCACAAGCTCGGCGACCTCGTCGATCGACAGCCCGGTGAGGTTCGCTGCGGTCGGCACCGAGAGGATTTCGTTCAGTACCGCTGACCGCAGCAGTCGGAGGAACCGCTGAGGGAACCGCTGGATGCGCCAGGCGTCATGGTTCGTGCCGTACTCCTCGTCGTCGATCTCGTAGCCAAGCGACCGTGCGAGCACGACGGGCCGGACGTCCTTGAAGGCGTCGTAGTTCGATTGCGAAAGGATGCGAGCTTGGCGGAGCCGCACGAGCGCAGTGACGAAGGAGACGCGGAAGTAGCGCTGTAGGTGGATCACGTCCGCGGGGTCTTCGATGCGCGGCCCGATGCGGTGCTCCTCCATGACGCGTCGAACGCCTTCTGTCGGCATCAGGAACTCACCGGCGAACGTGTCGGCGAACCGTTCACGAGGATCCTTGCGAGCCAGCGAGAGCACGTACCGGTCGGTCGGCGCGTGGAACAAGGCATGCGCGAGCTCATGCGCGACGGTGAACCGCCGACGGCCGGGCGTCATGTCCAGGTTGACCAAGAGCGCGAAGCCGATCTCGGGATGGTTGAAGAACGCACCGGAGATCGTCGTGGTGAGGTCTTCTCCCAAACCTGTGCGAAACACGGTGACCCCGAGTAGGTCACACACGGCATCGAGGTCACCGATCGGCCCGAGACCGAGACGCAAGTGCGCACGCACCTCCTCGGCCTTGCGTCGAGCGTCGTCGGCGCCCTCGAACCCAGGCGTGAGGGTGAACGGGCTTTGCTTCATCCCGCGCACGTCGAACGATGCAGCACGCGCCAGCTCCGCGTAGCGGTCGAGGAAGTCGACCCACTCGCGTATCCCCGCCTGGGCATCCTCGGGAAGATCCTCGTCGGCTCCTCGGAAGAGCATCGCCGCAACGTCCCCGGCGGGGTTGAGATCTCCGCCGAGCACCAGCACGTCGAGGTCAACCCTGTACAAGCCGGCCAGCGCCGTCAGCTGGCGGGCGTTCGGCTCTCGCTTGCCCGACTCCCAGTAGCTGAGCATCGCTCGGCTCACCCCGAGGGCGTTGGCGGCGTCCTCCTGGGAGTAGCCGATCCGGGAGCGCGCTTCAGCCAACTGGGTGGAAAGGGCCATGGCTACCGTCCTTCGTGCTGGTGGTTACGCGTTCGATCCTACGTCGGAATATTGCGCCACAGCCCTTGTGTGTTGCGCGATATCCTGAAGAACGCAGTCTGACGTAACAGACGGCCCGGCGCCACTCGGTCGCCGGCGGAACCCGATCGGAGTGCAAGCCCAGGCTTGCCCCCGGGCCCGAGGCCACAAGCCATGAGTACGCCCTCATTCCCGTCGGGGGTCACCAACCGGCCCCCCGGGGCGGCTTTGCCAGCACGGGGTCGTGGGTTCGATCCCATCGACTCCACTGCACCTGAAGCACCCCGTTCGCTGTCATTCTGTGAGTTGCTGCTCACAGAGTAAACAGTTACATTGAGGTCGTGGACGAGGAAGGTCGGCCCCATCGAACGTCGCTGGCGATGACGTCGCCGTCGACCGAGGGCGACGATGCGTCAGCCCCGTCCGCGACGCACCTCGCGACCGCCGCGATCGTCCTCTGCTTCGTCGGTGGCTCGGCCGCCGCGGGGTGGATCGACCTGAGCTTGGTCGATGTGGTCGTCTTGCTCGGCGTTGCCATCGTGTTGCCGCTCGCGCTGGGCGGCGGGTGGGAGTGGGTGGTCGCCGCCGTCGCCGCCGGCGCGTCGCTCGCACTGCCCGTCGGACCCATTGCCGCGGCACCCGCCGCGGTCTGGTTCGTGGTCGCGGCGAGAGCGACGGTGCACACCGTGGGTCTGGCGGCGCGGCAGCCGTCGGTGCGTGAAGTCGCGAGCGGTGCCGCACGTGCGTTCGCGCTGGTGGCCGCCGGCGCGTTCCTGGCATCTCGTCTCGGCCTGCGTCCGTTCGGCGTCGGCGAGCCCATCGTCGAGCTCACTGCCGTCCACTTCACCTACGCCGGCAGCGCTTCCTCGATGCTGGCGGTGAAGGCGCTGGAGCACGTCAGCGGGAGATGGGCGCGCGTGGGCCGTTGCGCCGTGACCATGACCGTCGCGGCACCGGCGATCGTCGCAACCGGCTTCGTCACGCGGAGCGCGCTCGCCCAGGTCGGTGGCGCCGTCGCCATGGCGGTCGGCGTGTGGTGCACGGCGACGCTGGAGCTGCACCTCGCAACGACGGGCCCGCGCTCGCGCGCGGAGCGGCTCTTGCTGTTCGTCTCGGGTGCGGCCATCTGGCTCCCGATGGTGCTCGCCGTGGCGTGGGCCGCCGGCCAGCACGGGGACTTCCCCGCCCTGTCGATCCCGGCGATGGAACGGACCCACGGCGTCGCCAACGCACTCGGCTTCGTCGTCGCCGGCCTCTTGGCCTGGTGGCTTCGCTCCCCCGCCGACCCGCGCCGTCGGCGGGCGCGAGTCATCGGAGCTTCACGGATGCCTGCGTAGGATCCCCGCATGTCTCTGGACCAGGGGGACCTGGGCCCATCCGGCGCCGCCGAACCCGAGGCGCCGACCCGCGCCGACGACTCGACGCTCTGGTACGCCGCGCTCGGGCACCTGATCGACGAGGTCGTGTTCATCAACCGCAAGGACCGCACGATCGCCTTCGTCAGCCCCTCTGTGCAGAACGTGCTGGGGTACACGCCCGAGGAGTTCACCTCGATGCGCACCTACGAGCTCATCCACCCGGACGACCTGCCGGCCGCCACCGAGACCGCCATCGCGCTGCGGGCCGAGCCCGGCAGCTCGTACCGCAGCATCCTGAGGATCCTGCGCCGCGACGGATCGTGGGTGTGGTGCGAGATCGTCGGCCAGAACCTCATCGAGGAGCCCAGCGTGCGCGGCGTCGTGCAGACGCTGCGCGACATCTCCGAGCGCCGGGCGCTCGAGGAGCAACTCGCCTTCCAGGCCGCGCACGACGACCTCACGGCCCTGCCGAACCGTCGCCGCTTCATCGAGCAGCTCGACGAGGCGCTGGCGGAGGGGGCCGGCCGCATCGCGATGCTCTACCTCGACCTCGACGACTTCAAGGCCATCAACGACGGCCACGGCCATGGCGTCGGCGACCGCGTCCTGCAGATCGTGGCGGACCGCCTCCGCGGCTGCGCTCGCGCGGGCGACGTGGTCGGGCGGCTCGGCGGCGACGAGTTCGTGTCCTTCGTCCGCGACATCGATGACGACGACGAGGCGCGGCGCGTCGGTGAGCGCGTGCTGCAGGCGATCAGCGGTCCGGCCGCGGCCGGCGGCATCGAGGTGCTCATCCGCACGACCGTCGGCGTGGCCCGCGCGTGGCCGGGCGCCGATGCCGATGCGCTCATCTCGCAGGCCGACGGTGCGCTCTACGCAGCCAAGCGCCGTGGCGGTGCTCGCGTGGCGCTCGCCGACCCGCGCTGAGGCGCCGACCGTTTCCTGGCGTCCGTCGACGACCGGGGGCGACAGGGGACGACGGAAGAGCTGTGCCTACGCCGTGCAGCTCACGGGCAGCACGTAGGCGTGCTTGATCGCGTTGACGATCTCCCAGGGGGCGAGGCGGGCGACGATGCCGTGAAAGTCCATCTCGGCGAAGTAGAGGCCTCCGGCCATGCGCATCGGCAGCGTCGCCACCTCGCCGTCCTCGGTGACGTGGGTGATGTCGAACATCGCCGAGTCGATGCGGCGCTGCGCGAGGTAGAGCCCCTCGTCGGCGAGCTGGTCGACGAGCGCGGCGAACTCGGCGGGCTCGTGCTCGCGCCCGCTCATGACGCCGTTGCCGCGGTAGTCGGAGCGAGGCTTGAGGATGAACTCGTCCTTGTCCGCCTTGACCCAGCTGATCAGGTCGATGGATTCGCCGTTGACCTCGACGAGGCCGGGCTTGAGCACGTAGGTCGCCGGCGTGTGCGTCTCCACCGCCACCTTCTCGTCGGGGTCGAGGGCGGCCTGCACGGCGGGCAGGCGCATCGCCGCGAAGATCGACTTGTCCTCGCTGATCGTCATCGCGGCGAAGTTGTTGACGGCCAGGATGTCGTTGCGGCGGATCGCCTCGAGGAAGCGGCGGTTGTCGAGGTAGGCCTGCTCGCTCCAGTGGTGCTGCAGCCCGAACAGCCGGAACTTGTTGTACGTCGAGCTGATGCGCACGTCGTCCAGGAACAGGTTGTGGCCGATGCTGTGCGTGTCCTTGACGTTGCCGATGACCACCTCGCGGCCGAGGTCCTCCAGCGACTGCTTGATCATCTGCGACTCGTGGTACTTCGCGTTCTCGTCGACGAGGATCGCCACCGCGCCGTAGTCGGAGTTCGCCAGCGCCTCCATGCGGCAGTACTGCTCGCCGAGCGCCGACTCGTGGTCGTACGGGAGCAGCACGCGCTCGGCGTTGGGGCGCAGGAAGTCGGGCGCCGACTCGTGGAACACCTGGTTGACGTGGAACATCGGCAGGTAGCCGCTGGCCATCGCCGTGTTGAGCTCGCACAGCACGGGTATGCCCTCGGGGGTGACGAGGAAGTCGTAGCGGCCGTACTCCTGCCACGAGAGGTTCCGCTTGGTCATGTACGGGCGGAACAGCTCGTAGCGGGCGAAGAGCTCGCCCACGTCGTCCTGGCCCTCGAGGTAGAGGTGGATGATCTTCTCGACGACGGTGAAGATCTGCCGGCACGCGCCCCGCACCTGCTGGAACGCGGCCTGGTCGAGCACGAACGGGGACGGCGTGACGTCCCAGTGCCCGTAGAACTCCTCGTCGACCTCCGAGCGCAGACGCTGGTTGAGCTCGCCGTGGAAGGCCTTGAAGTCGTCGGGTCGCTCGGCGGCGGCCGCCGCGATCGCTGAGGTCGCCGCCACGGATTCGAGAAGGGGTGTCGCCATGGCGCAGCAACCTATGCCGTCGCTCCGCCCCGCGCCGGGAATGCGCCCTCCCGCGCGTCCGCCGGGATCCGGTGCATGATGCCGACGCCACGGTCGTGGGGACGGCCGATCGCGACGAGAGGGAGACGCATGGATCAACAGGTTCGGGAGGCGCTGGACGCGCTGGTCGGCACCGAGAACGTCTCGGACGACCGCGCCGCGCTGACAGGCGCCAGCACCGCCACCTATCCCACGACCGCTCAGATCACGACGATCGTGCGTCCCGGCAGCACCGAGGAGGTGGCAGGGGTGCTGCGCCTCGCGCAGACCGAGCGCTTCGCGGTCTACCCGGTCAGCGCCGGCAAGAACTGGGGCTACGGGTCGCGCACTCCGGTCGGCCGCGATGCCGTGCTGCTCGACCTCTCGCGCATGGATCGCATCCTCGCGATCGACGACGAGATGGGCACGGCCACCGTCGAGCCGGGCGTGACGTTCCGCCAGCTCGCGACGGCGCTGCAGGAGCAGGGCAACCGCTGGTTCCTCTCGGTCCCCGGCACGACGCCCGAGGCGAGCCTGATCGGCAACCTGGTCGAGCGGGGCTGGGGCTTCGGGCCCTACAGCGACCGCTTCGCCAACAGCTGCGGCATGGAGGTCGTGCTCCCGGACGGGACGGTCGTCGAGACGGGCCACGCGCGCTTCGCCGGCTCGCGAGCGGCGACCAACTACCGCTGGGGCGTGGGCCCGTCCACCGACGGGCTCTTCACGCAGTCGAACCTCGGCGTCGTCACGCGCGCCACGATCTTCCTCGCCGCGGTGCCGCCGCACTACGCCTCGTTCCTGTACCACGTCGACGATCTCGACCGGTTCGCGGATCTCGTCGACGCGCTGCGGCGCTTGCGGCAGGCCGGCATCATCCGCACCAACTTCAAGCTGCAGAACACCTACCGCATGCTGATGGAGCGTGAGCGCCTCCCGCTCGTCACTTCGTCGGACGAAGCCGCGCTCGCCCCGGAGCGGCTGGCCGAGCTGAAGCGCGAGCACGGCCTGGGCGAGTGGAACGGGTTGGGCGCGCTCTACTGCTGGTCCGAGGAGCAGCTCCGCGCCGAGGAAGCGATCGTGCGCCGCGAGCTCGAGCCTCTGGTCGACGCCATCGTGTTCCTCGATCAGCCCATCCTCGACGACGAGGCGGCGTTGCGCGACAGGATCGCGGCCGACACGGGCTACGACATCTCTCGCCTGCGCGACCACTACTTCGACCACACGCGCATGCTCGGCAACGTCACCGGCAAGGGCGTGCACGGGGCGTACTGGCGCATGCCTGCGGTGGCGCCGTCCGGCCAGGCCTACGACGAGACCGACCTCGACACCGATCACGTGGGGTTCATCTGGGTCGACCCGATCGTGCCGTTCCGGGGCCAGGACATGGTCGAGGCCGCCGCCCTCGCGTCGGAGGTGCAGCAGCGCCACGGGTTCGAGCCCAACCTCGGCTTCAACTGCGTCACCGAGCGCGCCACCACGATGACGCTCGCGCTCGTCTACAACCGCGACCAGCCGGGGGCCGACGAGCGGGCCGTCGCGTGCGCCCGCGAGCTCGCGGCCACCATGCAGGGCGCCGGCTTCACGCTCGGGCGCCTCACCACGATCACGATGGACGCGCTCGACGACGCCGACCCCACGACGCGCACGATGCAGGCGGCCATCAAGGACGTCCTCGACCCGAACCACGTGCTGGCGCCAGGACGCTACGAGTGACCGCGCGACGAGCCACCGCACGCGCCGCGACGGACCGATCCGCATGAACCGGGACGAGCTGGCCGAGCGCTACGGCGACCGCTACGACCCGGCGTTCTCGGAGCTGCTCACCGGGAGCAACCAGCGGGGCGTGCTCACCGGGATCCCGGCGTACCTCGGCATGCAGATCACCGAGGTCGGCCCGGGCTACCTCGTCTGCGAGCTCGACGTGCACGGCGAGCTGCTCAACCCCGTCGGCGTCGCCCACGGCGCCGTGGTCTCCTCGCTCGTCGACCACACGCTCGGGTCCACCGCGCTGCCTCTGCTCCCGGCCGGGAGCTGGCCTGCGACCCTGGAGTACAAGGTGAACTTCCTCGCCCCCGCTCGTGAGGGCCTGCTGTCGGCACGGGGCGAGGTGCGCGGCATCACGAGCCGCGTGGCGACGGTGGAGGTCGAGTGCACCAACCGCGACCGCCTCGTCGCGGTGGCGCTGGGGACGGTGGCGATCACCCCACCCAAGCCCTGACCGGCTCCCCGCCTTCCCTTCGGGTTCCGGCACACAACCAGACACCTTTCGCTCGCGCCGCAGCCCGGGATCGAGCCACGAAACGCACGTCGAGTGCCGTGGCCCTCACATCGTGGATGCGGGCGCTGAGCGCAGCGGGTGCCTCGGCGACGTGACCTTCGCGGCCGAGCTCGTGGCTCTGTCGTGCATCGCGATGCTCTTGCTCGCGATCATCATCGCGGCGGCGCTCCGGTTCAGCCTCCCGGGTCGCTGGGGACCGGGATCCTGATGGAACGCACTCGCCAGATCCGGTCTACGGCAACCGCCGAGGGAACTCACCAGTACGTACCGACGCGTTCCAGCAGTCGGCGCAGTAGCCGACGGATCCCCATGAGAACGGATCAGCGAGCGCCACCGTCGAGCAGAGAGCACAGAGCTTCCATGCGTGACCGTCTGCCTCGAAGGACTCAGCCTCTGGCGACGATCCGTCGTCGACCTCGACCAGTCCGTGCTCCTCGAGCTGAAACGGGGTGATGCACACGAACCGGTTCAGGTTGCCTGCGCCACAGACCATGCATTCGGGGAACCAACCGGCGTAGCCCTGGTGACTCCCCCAGGCATCATCTCACCCAGCGAGCGTCTCATGGCCC
>CAYUOL010000206.1:0-11668 GCA_964446345.1 uncultured Iamiaceae bacterium
CCTACCGGTTCCCGCTCGAGGGCCAGGGCGTGCTCGTCGTCGGCCCGAACCGCCTGTTCCTCGGCTACATCGAGCAGGTCCTCCCGTCGTTGGGCGAGGCGGGCGTCGAGCTGTCGGTGCTGGCCGACCTCGTGCCCGACGTGCAGATCCTCGGCTTCGACTCCGGCCGCACGGCCCGCGTCAAGGGCGACCAGCGGATGTCCCGCTTCCTCGCCCGCGCGATCCGCGACCGCGAGATGCCCCTGCGCGAAGACCTGGTGCTCGGCTACGGCCTGCAGAACCTGCGCCTCACGCGGGCGCAGAGCCGCCACATCATCGAAGACGCGCGCCGGCGCTTCCGCAAGCACAACGCCGGCCGCAAGCACGTCGAGGCCGAGTTCTACAACGCCCTCGCCCGCAGCGGGCGCGGCGACATCTCGCCCCGCGAGGTCCGCGAGCGCATGCGGCGCTCGCCGCAGGTGATCGAGGCGCTCGAGCGCATGTGGCCGGTGCTCACGCCGGCGCAGCTGCTGCACGACCTCTACGGCGCCAAGTCCCTGCTGAAGCACGCCGGCGAGGGCCTGCTGAAGGAAGCCGACTGGCTGGCCCTCCACCGGCCGCGGTCCACGTCGGTCGACGACGTCGTGTGGACCAACGACGACGGCCCGATGCTCGACGAGGCGCGCGAGCTGCTCGGCCCCAAGCCCCGCTCCAAGCGCCAGAAGCAGGCCGACCTCGAGCACGGCATCGTGGTCGAGGACGAGCCCCGCACCTACGGCCACATCGTCGTGGACGAGGCGCAGGACCTCTCGCCCATGCAGCTGCGCATGCTCAACCGGCGCTCGCTCAACGGCTCGATGACGATCGTGGGCGACATCGCGCAGTCGACCGGCCAGTGGGCCCACGCGAGCTGGCAGGAGATCCTCGACCTGCTCCCGGCCAAGCGGGAGCCCCGGCGCGCCGAGCTCACCGTCGGCTACCGCCTGCCGGCGCCCAACATGGCGCTCGCGGCCCGCGTGCTGCGCTTCGCCGCCCCCGACCTCAAGCCGCCCCGCTCGATCCGCGAGGACGGCGACGCCCCGCGCATCGTCCGCGCGCCGTCCGGCGCCCCGATCGGCGCCACGGTCGTCGACGCCGTGGGCGTCGAGCTCGACGCGATCGGGCCGGGCAACGTCGCCGTGATCGTGCCGTCGTCCCTCGTCGAAGAGGTCGACGACGCCCTGACCCTGGCCGGCATCGACCACGGCCGCGCCACCCGTCACGGCCTCGACCAGCAGGTCACGGTCGTGCCGGTGAGCCTCGTCAAGGGCCTCGAGCTCGACGCCAGCGTGGTCGTCGAGCCCGCGGCGATCGTCGAGGAGGAGCCGCAGGGCCTGCGCTCGCTCTACGTCGCGCTCACCCGCGCCACCAAGCGCCTGGCGCTGGTCCACCAGCGCGACCTGCCGGTCGAGCTCCTGGAGTGATCAGGACGGGCTCGAGCCTGACCGACGGACCAGACGGCTCGTGCGACCGGATGGTCGGTCGGTGATCAGCTGGTGATCAGCCGGCGGTGACGAGGATGCGGGTGCTGGCGAAGCCGCCGACGCCCACGTGCTTGCCGTCGATCTCGACGGTGGTGGTGCCGTCGGGCGACGCCGCGGTGATCGTGCCCGTCTGGCCCGGTACGAGCGAGGAGGTCTCGAGGAACTCGAGCACCCCGGGTGCGAACTCGAGCTCTTCGGGGATGCGTGACACCGTGAACTGCGAGCCGACGGCGAGCGCGTTGAGGCTGACGGTCTCGGGTGCGTGGTAGTCGGAGCCGGGGATCGGGTTGCCGTGCGGGCAGGTGGTCGGCTCGCCGAGCAGCCGGATCAGGGCCTCTTCCACGCGGTCGGAGATGACGTGCTCCCAGCGGCCGGCTTCGGGGTGCGCCTCGGACCACGACAGCCCGAGGATGTCGGTGAGGAAGCGCTCGGCGAGGCGGTGGCGGCGCACGACGCGCTCGGCGAGGCCCAAGCCGTCCTCGGTGAGGCGGATGCCGCCCTTCATGGTGACCAGACCCTCGTGATCCATCCGCTTGATCATCTCGGACACCGCTGGTCTCGAGACCTCGAGCCGTTCCGCGATGCGGGCCTGGATGACCTCGACGTCGTCCTCGCGGAGCTCGAAGATCGCTTCGCAGTACTCCTCGAACGCGGGGTGGTACTCGGGGGTCTGGTAAGGCGCCATCGCCCGAGAGTCTACGCGGCGATCCTGACGCGCGGCACGGGTGCCGTCGGTACGGTGGGGCCCATGTCCGACCGTGTTGACGGGCCCGACGCGCCTCGACCCGACCGGGATCGACCCCCGACCCCGACGCCGTTCACCGAGCGCGAGTACTCGATCGTCGGCCGCACGCCCGGCCAGAAGATCAGCCGGGCGTTGCTGCTCGTCGGCCTGCTGCTCATGCTGTGGGTCGTCTTCCAGCTGATCAAGGCGTTCGGCTGATCTGGATCACGTAGACGCGTCGGCACCGGATCCGGTGTCACAGGGTCCCGGTAGCGTGGGAAGGGTGCCTTCCGAGCCCGCCGGGGCCAACCCCCTCGACCTGTTCTCCGGGCCCGTCCGCGAGTGGTTCGCCACCACGTTCCGCGACCCGACGGGGGCCCAGGCGCAGGGCTGGCCGGCCATCGCCGCCGGCGAGCACGCGCTGATCCTGGCGCCCACCGGCTCCGGCAAGACGCTGGCGGCGTTCCTGTGGGGGATCGACCGGCTGATGACCCAGCCCGTCCCGGCCGACAAGAAGGCGCGCACCCGGCTGCTCTACATCTCGCCGTTGCGGGCCCTGGCCGTCGACGTCGAGAAGAACCTGCGGGCGCCCCTGAAGGGCATCGCGCTCGCGGCCGAGCGCATGGACGAGACCATCCACCTGCCCACGGTCGGCATGCGCACCGGCGACACCCCGGCCGACGAGCGGCGCAAGCTGGTCACGCACCCGCCCGACCTGCTGATCACCACGCCCGAGTCCCTCTACCTCATGCTCACGTCGCAGGCCCGCGACACGTTGCGCAACGTCGAGGCGGTCATCATCGACGAGATCCACGCGCTCGCCCCCACCAAGCGCGGGTCGCACCTGGCGCTCACGCTCGAGCGCCTCGACGAGCTCGTGCGCACCCCGGTCGGCGCCCACGACGAGCTGGTCGCAGCGGCCGCGGCGGCGTCATCCGCCGCGCCTGACGCGGGTGGGCTGCGAGCGCCCGCGCGCACCGTGCAGCGCATCGGGCTGTCCGCCACGCAGCGCCCCCTCGACGAGATCGCCCGCTTCCTCGGTGGCTTCGACCCGACGGCCGCCGTGCGCACGCCCCGACCGGTGCGCATCGTCGATGCCGGCGTGCGCAAGCCGCTCGAGATCGAGGTCGTCGTGCCCGTCGAAGACATGGGCGCGCTCGGCGAGATCGTCGAGGACCCGGCCGCCGAGGTGCCCTACGGCGCGGCGCCGAGCCGCCGCTCGATCTGGCCGTCGATCCACCCGCGCCTGCTCGAGCTCGTGCAGCAGCACCGCTCCACGATCATCTTCGTGAACGCCCGTCGCCTGGCCGAGCGCCTGGCCACGCGGCTCAACGAGCTCTACGTCGAAGGCGAGAACCGGGCCGCCGAGGCGGAGGGGCGCCCGCCTGTCCCGGGCTTCGAGCTCGTCAAGGCGCACCACGGCTCGCTGTCCCGAGAGCGGCGGCTCGCCATCGAGGACGAGCTCAAGTCGGGCCGCCTCAAGGGGCTGGTCGCGACGTCGTCCCTCGAGCTGGGCATCGACATGGGCGCGGTCGACCTCGTGATCCAGGTCGAGTCCCCCGGGGCGGTGTCGCGGGGGCTGCAGCGCGTCGGGCGCGCCGGGCACCAGGTGGGCGAGCCCAGCCGGGGCAAGCTCTTCCCGAAGCACCGCAACGACCTCGTCGAGGCGGCGGTGGTCGTGCAGCGCATGCACGACGGGCTCATCGAGCACACCCGCTACCCGCGCAACCCGCTCGACGTGCTGGCCCAGCAGATCGTGGCGATGTGCGCGCTCGACGAGTGGCCGGTGGCCGAGCTCGCCCGCATCGTGCGCTCGTCGGCGACGTACGCCGACCTCTCCGACGAGGTGCTGCACAACGTGCTCGACCTGCTCGCGGGGCGGTACCCGTCCGACGAGTTCGGCGAGCTCCGGCCGCGCATCGTGTGGGACCGGGTGAACGACGTCGTGCGCGGCCGCGCCGGGGCGCAGCGCCTCGCCGTCACCAGCGGGGGCACCATCCCCGACCGCGGGCTGTTCGGCGTCTTCCTGCCCGACGGCACCCGAGTGGGCGAGCTCGACGAGGAGATGGTGTACGAGAGCCGGCCGGGCGAGACCTTCCTGCTGGGCGCCAGCACCTGGCGCATCGAGGACATCACCCACGAGCGCGTCGTCGTCACCCCCGCGCCCGGCGAGCCCGGCAAGATGCCGTTCTGGCACGGCGACGGCCCGGGCCGGCCGCTCGAGCTGGGCCGGGCCCTCGGCTCGTTCGTGCGCGAGATCCGCGCCCTGCCGGTGCCCGAGGCGCTCGCGGCGCTGCAGGGCACGCACAGCCTCGACGCGCTGGCGGCACAGAACCTGCTCTCGTACCTCGAGGAGCAGGCCGAGGCCACCGGGGGCGTCGTGCCCGACGATCGCACAATCGTCGTCGAGCGCTTCCGTGACGAGATCGGCGACTGGCGCGTGTGCATCCTCACGCCGTTCGGGGCGCAGGTGCACGCGCCGTGGGCCATGGCGCTCCAGGCCCGCCTGGTCGAGCAGCACGGCTTCGACGTCGAGCTCATCTGGAGCGACGACGGCATCGTGCTGCGGCTGCCGGAGGTCGCCGACGAGCTGCCGCTCGACCAGCTGCTCATCGACCCCGACGAGATCGACGAGATCATCATGGCGGTGCTGCCCACCACGTCGATGTTCGCGTCGCGCTTCCGCGAGTGCGCCGCCCGGGCGCTCCTGCTGCCCCGCCGGCGCCCCGATCGCCGCACGCCGCTGTGGCAGCAGCGCCAGCGCGCCGCCAACCTGCTCACCGTCGCGGCGCGCTATCCCGAGTTCCCGATCCTGCTCGAGGCGACGCGCGAGTGCATCAACGACGTGTTCGACCTGCCGGCGCTGCGCGAGGTGCTCACCGACCTGCGCTCGCGCAAGATCCGCGTCGTGGCGGTGGAGACGCAGCGGGCGTCGCCTTTCGCGCAGTCACTGCTGTTCGGGTGGATCGCGGTCTACATGTACGAGGGCGATGCGCCCTTGGCCGAGCGGCGCGCCGCCGCCCTCGCGCTCGACCGCGACCTGCTGCGCGACCTGCTCGGTGCCGAAGAGCTGCGCGAGCTCATCGACCCGCTGGTGCTCGGCGACCTCGAGCTCGAGCTGCAGCGCCTCGCCGACGGCCGTCGCGCCCGCGACGCCGACGAGGTGCACGACCTGCTGCGGGTGCTCGGCCCGCTGTCGCAGTGGGAGATCGATGCCCGGTCGGCGCTGCCCACCGGCACCGCTTCGGCCGAGGCGTGGGTCGACGCGCTGGTCGACGAGCGCCGCGCCATCCGGTGCTTCGTCGGTGGCGAAGAGCGCATCGCCGCCGCCGAAGACGCGTCTCGACTGCGCGACGCGCTCGGCGTCGCCCTGCCCCAAGGGCTCCCGGCGGCCTACACCGATCCGGTCGAGGCCCCCCTGGTCGACCTCGTGGCGCGCTTCGCCCGCACCCACGGCCCCTTCCTCACGCACCAGGTCATGGCCCGCTACGCCCTGCCGGTCGAGCGCGTCCTCCCCGTGCTCGAGCAGCTCGAAGCCGACGGGCGCATCATCCGCGGCGAGTTCCGGCCCGACGGCGTCGAGCGCGAGTGGTGCGACGACGACGTGCTGCGCCAGCTCCGGCGCCGGTCGCTCGCCTCGTTGCGCAAGGAGGTCGAGCCGGTCGACGCCGCCGCGCTCGGGCGCTTCCTGCCGAAGTGGCAGGGCGTCGGCGTCACCCGCCGCGGCCTCGACGCGCTGGTCGAGGTGATCGGGTCGCTGCAGGGCATGGCGCTGCCCGCGTCGGTCCTCGAGCCCGACATCTTGGCGGCGCGCGTCTCCGACTACCGCACGAGCGACCTCGACGCCCTGTGCACCGCGGGCGAGGTCGTGTGGATCGGCGCCGGGCCGCTCGGCGCGAACGACGGTCGCGTCCGTCTGCTGTTCCGCGACCAGGCCGGGCTGCTCGTCCCGACCCCCGCCGACCCGGCCGACGCCGTGGTCGAGCGGGCGCCGATGCGACGACCCACAGCGCGAGCCGACGAGGGCGTCACCCCGGCCGCGCCCGAGCCCTCGCCGGGCGCGGTGCGCGAAGAAGACGCCTTGCGCGACGCCATGCGCGCCCACCTCGAGCAGCGCGGGGCGTCCTTCTGGGGCGAGCTGGTCGCGGCGGCGCAGCAGGCCGACCTGCCGTACGACGACGCCACGGTTCTCGACGCCCTGTGGGACCTGGTGTGGTCGGGCGAGATCACCAACGACTCGCTGGCGCCGGTGCGCGCCCGCGTGCTCGGCGCGGCCCGCAAGGGCGGGCGCGGCGCCGCGGCCGGGCGCTCGCGGGCGCGCCGACCGAACCTCGGTGGCCGCCCCGCGGTCGGATCGCTCTCGCGCCTGGGGCCGCCCAGTGCCGCCGGCCGGTGGGCGCTGGTGGGGCCGCTGCTCGCCCCGCGGCCGTCACCGACCGAGCGCGCGCACGCGCAGGCGATGCAGCTGCTCGAGCGCTACGGCGTGCTGACGCGTGAGGCCGTGCTGGCCGAGGGCGTCGACGGGGGCTTCGCCGCGGTCTACCCGGTGCTCAAGGCGCTCGAAGAGCGGGGCCAGGTGCGGCGGGGCTACTTCGTCGCCGGTCTCGGCGCCGCGCAGTTCGCGCTGCCCGGGGCCATCGATCGCCTGCGGGCCGCCCGGGAGATCGACGAGCAGGACGAGCACGTCTCCGCGCCCGTCGTGCTGGCCGCCACCGACCCGGCGCAGCCCTTCGGCGCCGCGCTGGCGTGGCCCGAGTCGTCCGGCCGCCCGGCGCGCGCTGCGGGTGCGTTCGTGGTGCTCGTCGCGGGCGAGCCCGTCGCGTACCTCGAGCGGGGCGCCCGCAGCATCGCGACGTTCCCCGCGACCGCGCTCCACCCGCACTGGGCCGAAGGGCTCGCCCACCTCGTCAAGGACGGCCGGGTGAAGAAGATCGAGATCACCAAGATCGACGGCGCCCCCGTCAGCGAGGCGCCCGAAGCCGCCGACGCGCTCCGCGCCGCCGGCTTCGTCGACGGCTACAAGGGCCTGCTCCTCCGACCCTGAGGGCGCATCTCGCCCTGCCGCCCGCGACGCGGCCGCCGTAGCCTGAACCCATGCCCGAGGGTGACTCGATCTTCAAGGCCGCCGCCCGCTTGCGGCCCGTGCTCGAGGGCAAGACGGTGGTGCGCTTCGAGGCGGCCCGAGCCGCGGGCTCGATGCCGAAGCCCGGTTGCACGATCACGAGCGTCGAGGCCGTCGGCAAGCACCTGCTCGTGCACTTCGACGATCGTCACGTGCTGCAGACGCACCTGCGGATGACCGGTCGGTGGGACGTGTACCGCCGCGGCGAGCGCTGGCGCAAGCCGTCGCACCTCGCCCGTGCGGTCATCGAGACCGAGGACCACGTGGCGGTGTGCTTCAACGCCCCGGTCGTCCGCATCCACCGCGAGAGCGCTTCGGGGGCGTCGCCCTCCCTGCGCCGCGCCATCGGGCACCTCGGCCCCGACCTGTGCCGGCCCGACGCCGATCTCGACGAGGTCGTCGAGCGGATGGCGACGATCCCCGAGGGCGATGCCCCGGTCGTCGACGTGCTGCTCGACCAGCGCGTCGCCGCAGGCGTGGGCAACGTGTTCAAGAGCGAGGTGCTGTGGGCGGTGAAGGTGGCTCCGTCCACGAAGATCGCCGACATCGATCTCGCGACCCGCCGCGCGCTCGTCGAGATCGCGGCGAAGCAGCTCCGGGCGAACCTGACGACGGGGCGCCGCACGACCGTCGCCGGGCCGCCCGGATCGGTCGCCGTCTACGGGCGGACGCGCCGGCCGTGTCGGCGCTGTGGCACCCCGATCCGCAGCGCCCGCATGGGGGCCGACGCCCGCAGCACCTACTGGTGCCCTCGTTGCCAGCCCGAGCCCGAGGGCCCTGCCCCCCGCTGAGCCCGATCAGCCCCCGGCGCCGGTGATGCGCACATCGGTCACCATCATGGGCAGCCCACCGGTGGTGTTGCGGACGTACACGAGCAGCGTCTCGCTCCCGCTGTTGAACCGACAGATCGTCGAGCCGGCGGCGCCCCCGCAGTCTAGGAACACGTAGGACGTTGGGTCCTGGTCCGGCGACGCGAACAGCTTCGCGACCGCGGGTGCCTCCGCCACCTGCGCGGCCGCGGTCTGGTCGCCCGCCTTCCAGGCGTCGACCAACGCCTTGGCGAACCCGTCCGGGGTGGTGGGCGGGGGCGCCGGTGTGCCGGAACCGGGCGGGGCCGAGGTCGGCGGCCGCGTGGTCGGAGCGGTCGACGGGGGCGTGATCGTCGAGGTCGCCGTCGTGCCCGGTCTCGCGGTCGCAGGCACCGCCGTCCCGGTCGTCCCCGTCGCCCGCGTGCCAGGCGTCGTCCCCGAGCTCGATGGCGTCGTGGCGGCAGCACGAGCCGTGGTGCCCGGACTCGTGACCGCCTCGTCCTTGGCGCATCCTGCGAGCACACCGGCCGGCAGGCAGACCAGCAGGCCGACGACCACGAGAGAGGGAACCTTCGGCATGTGCGCTCCTCGGTCGGTGCACGTCACCGTCGTGCAGACTCTACGAGGATGGACGAACGTCGCTACCGCGAGGCGGAAGCTGCGCTGTGGCGCAAGGTGGGCCTCCGACCCTCCGAGCGCCTCCTCGAGCTGCCGGCGGTGGGCGCGACGGTCCGGGTCCAAGAGGTCGGCGAGGGGCCACCCGTCCTCTTCGTGCACGGGGCGTCGAACGGCGGCACCAGCTGGGCGCCGCTCGTCGCCGGGCTCCCCGGGTTCCGCTCGATCCTCGTCGACCGGCCGGGGTGCGCCCTGAGCCCGGCCCTCGATCGCCGGTTCGCCGGCATGGCCGAGCTGGGAGCGTTCGCCGACGAGCTCGTCGTCGCGGTCCTCGACGCGCTCGAGCTGGCGTCCGCAAACCTGATCGCGACGTCGTTCGGCGGGTACTTCGCGCTGCGTGCCGCGGCCGCCCACCCGGCGCGCATCGACCGGTTGGTCGAGCTGAGCTGGCCCTTCGGGGCGCCGATGGACTCGACCCCGGTGATCATGCGGCTCGCGATGGTTCCGCTGGTCGGTCGGCTGGGCGCGCGCATCCCGCCGACCGAGCGCATGGCGCGCTCGCTCCTGAAGCAGATCGGGCTGCGCCACGCGGTCGAATCGGGGCGCTTCGGCCCAGCGGAGATGGGCTGGTTCCTGTCGCTGCTTCGCGACACGGACACGATGCGCAACGAGCTCGACACGGTGCCACGGCTCGTGACCCTGCGCGGCTTCAACGACGAGACCTTGCTGCCCGCGGCGCTGCTCGCACGCGTGGCGTGCCCCGCCCTCTTCGTGTGGGGGATCGACGATCCCAACGGCGGAGCCGGCATCGCTCGCACCTTCGTGGGTCGGCTCCCGGACGCCGAGCTCGAGCTGATGCCACGGGCCGGGCACGCGCCCTGGATGGACGACCCCGAGCACGTCGCGGCGCGCATCCAGATGTTCTTGCACCGGTGACGTCGGTCGCGGGGCATGCTTGCGGCACGCAGTCGGTTGGCACCGAGAGAGAACCACGACCGGGAGGAAGGAACCAGCCATGCCGGAACGACCGCAGGTGGTCATCGTGGGGGCAGGGTTCGGAGGGCTGAGCGCCGCCAAGCGCCTCGAGCGCGAGCCCGTCGACGTGATCCTGATCGACCAGCACAACTACCACACGTTCCAGCCGCTGCTCTACCAGGTGGCGACGTCCGGCCTGAACCCCGCTGACGTCGGCTACGCGACCCGGGGGATGTTCCGGCGCCAGCAGCGCGTCTTCTTCCGCAAGGGCAAGGTCACGGGCGTCGACTGGGCCAACCAGCAGGTGCTGCTCAAGTACGAGGAGCCGATCCGCTTCGACTACCTCATCATCGCCGCCGGGTCGTCCACGAACTACTTCGGGGTGCCCGGAGCCGACGAGTTCGCCTTCCCGCTGTACGGCCTCGAGGACTCCATCCGGCTGCGCAACCACATCCTCAGCTTGTTCGAGGCATCCGACTCCGTCCCCGAGCTGCTCGACGAAGGCGTGCTCAACTTCGTGATCGTCGGCGGGGGGCCGACAGGGGTCGAGGTGGCCGGCGCCATGGCCGAGCTCGTCGACAAGGTGCTCGCGCAGGACTTCCACGACCTCGACGTGCGGCGCTCGCGGATCATCCTGGTCGAGCAGGCCTCGCGGCTGCTCGGTGGCTTCAGTGCGAAGTCGAGCGCGTACGCCCTGCGCACCCTCGAGCAGCGCGGGGTCGAGGTCTGGTTGGACACCGCGGTGAAGGCCATCACGCCGGACCACATCACCTTGGGCGACGACACGGTGGTGGCCACGCGCACGCTCGTGTGGGCGGCGGGGGTGCGGGCCAGCGACCTCGCCGGCGAGATCGACGCCACGCAGGGCCGCGGCGGGCGCATCACGGTCAACGCCGACCTCTCGATCCCCGGCTACCCCAACGCCTTCGCGATCGGCGACGTCGCCGACATCAGCGACGGCAAGGCCGCCGGCACGGATGCGCGGCTGCCACAGCTCGCGCAGGTCGCGATCCAGGGGGGCCGGCACGCCGGGGACCAGGTGATGCGCACCATCGAGCGCCGACCGCGCACCGACTTCTCGTACTTCGACAAGGGGATCATGGCGACGATCGGGCGACGGGCCGCCGTGGCCGAGCTGCCGCAGGGCCCCAAGCTGACGGGCCCGATCGCCTGGGTGGCGTGGCTCCTGCTGCACCTCGTGTACCTGTTGGGCGCGCGCAACAAGGTGTCGGTGTTCGTGAACTGGGCGTGGAACTACTTCACCTGGGATCGCGGGCCGCGCCTGATCCTGCGTCCCGAGGTGCTGCCGCACACGCCCCACCCCCACGCCGACGGCCCCGACGAGGCGCCCCACCCGCACGCGGCGGCCCCGGGCACCGGCGCCCCTGCTCCGGGCGCGGCGGGAACCGGTCGCGCCGATCGTTAGGCTGCGGCGGCATCGACTCACAGGGGGAACCACCGTGGCCGCGACGAGCGCCGACATCCAGACCACGATCGACACCTACATCGCGACCTTCAGCGCCACCGACCGCGAAGGCTGGTTGGCGCTGTTCGCCGACGACGCCACCGTCGAGGACCCGGTCGGCGCCGACGTGAACGTGGGCAGAGACGCCATCGGCGCGTTCTGGGACTTCGTGCACGAGCTCTCGCCGACGATCACGCTGCTCGCCGCCGGGCCGGCCGGCATCGCCAACGGCGAGGCGGCGTTCCCGATCACGATCCTGAACGACCTCGGCGGTACGACGATGGCCCTCGACGCGATCGACGTCATGACGTTCACCGACGACGCCAAGATCGCCAGCCTGCGCGCCTACTGGGACATGGCGCTGATGCACCCCTACGAAGGCTGATCGCGCCCGCGATGGCGAGCGACGAGGAGGCCGCGCACCGCGCCGTGCTCGGCGTCGGACCCGACGCGTCG
>CAYUOL010000207.1:0-11638 GCA_964446345.1 uncultured Iamiaceae bacterium
GCCTCTCCGTCCGGGCGGGTCAAGGGCCGGCGTAGCCGGGCGAAGCTTCACCCTTGACGCGGCCGGCGGGCATGCGGCAGGCCCCGTCTTTCCTCCCTCCATTCCTTTTCCTCCTGTATCTTCGCGCGTAGCGCGTCGTTCCAGTCCTCGGCCGCTGGAGTCAGGCGCAGCCAGTCGCATCCTGCTTCCTCAGAGATGGTCCGAAGGCGGGCAGCGAAGGTCTCGCCCTGCGCGTTGGCGTCGGTCGCAGCAACGAGCTGCGCACCGGGGCGTGCCGCGAGCACCCGCACCGCAGCCTCCGTTACCGGCGACCAGCCGCCGCCGGTGCTGAGATAGAGGCTGCCCTCCCGCAGCCCCTCGAGGGCAGCGAGGCTCATCGCATCGATCGCCGCTTCGGTCACGCAGAGGCGCAGACCGTCCAGTGCTCCGAGACGAAAAAGCACCTTCGACCCTCCGGTCGAGAAGCCGCGCCATTCCGGACCGCGCTCCTCCCAGCCGGTTACGGTGCCGGCATCGTCGACATGTGCCGCCCACACGCTGCCGCGTGGGCCTTCGCGCAGCCAGTCCTGCCGGATGGCGGCGCGGATGATCGTTTCGGGCAGCGCGCGCCCGTCGCCCAGATAGCGCCAGGTCGCCGAGCCGGACCATGGTGCGCGACGGTTGCGCCAGCGTTCGGAAAGAGGGGCAGCCGGTTCCTGCTCTCGGGGCTCTCGTGTCCAGGCCGGTTCCGCCGGAGTGAAGTCGACGAGCTCGGCGGCTGTGGCGAGCACCTCAGCAAAATTGCCCCCGTCGAGATGGCGGATCAGCGAGAACACGTCGCCCTTGGCGTCCGACATCGGATCGAACCAACCCTTGCCGTCATGGATCACGATGACGATGTCATCGCCGCGCCGGTGTTTCACCGCCCGGCGCGTGCTTTCCTTCACGTCGACCGCGAAGCCGGATTTCTCCAGCACCGCCGCACAGGAGACCCGCTCCTTCAGATACTCGACCTCGCTCGTCTCCATCTCATTCTTCCTGGACGATTTTCCGCCCGGCCTTTCCTGTTCTGGCTTCTTCCCGCATCTCGCGGGACCGCTCCAACCGACCGCGAAGAGCCAAGCCTGCAAGGGCGCGGGCTGCAACTGGCGAATTGATGAGCCCCATCGTGACCGACCCGGCCCGCGGCGTAGCTTCCCTTGCGGGCGCCGGCTCGCAAGCGGCACCCGCAAGGGATCATACTCAAAGAGCACCGTGACATCGCCGCCGTCGAGTTCGTCGGCCGCCAAGACGCCATAGGCCCCATCGACCTCGAAGAGCGAAACCGGGGCCATCAGGGTGCGGGCGAGCTGGAAGGGGCGTTCTGGGCGAGTGAAAGGTCATTCGACATTGTGAGGCTCCATCGGGAGCGGGCCAATTCCCGCTCGATGGCTCCCCAGAAGGGCCAGGCCCGGTCGCGATCACTGCGAAGGCAAAGGCGAGAGCGGCGGCACGTTCACGTAGCCGACCCCGCAGCGGGTTGATCGTGGAAGACCCGGAACCGGACCAGGAGACATCGCAGAGCGGGCTTGGTCTGCTCCCGTTGGCCTGTGCTTCTTCGGATGAACCGTCTTGCCCGACCTTACCGACTCGCCGCCGCAACCTTCGGACCGCTGCCCGGGCTACCGGCCGCTAAACCTTCGACGTTGCCAGGATCGCAACAATCAGCTCTCGCGTCGGGGACGGGAGGACGGAGTTCTCCGCGTCAGTGGCACATGAACAGCGGCACCGTCGCCTGACGCAGCAACGCATCGGTTACGCCACCCAGGATCCACTCGGCCAATTCGCTGTGCCAATAGGCCCCCGTGATGAGCCAATCGGCATCGAATCGTCGTGCTTCTTCAAGGATCTGCGTCCCCACGGACATGTTCCCCTCGCGCTCGACATCGACGATCGCGACCTTGACCTCCTTGTCGGCGAGGAATTCCCGGGCCCAATCAAGCTCGAGCCGGTCGGGGCGGCCGATACAAACGAGGCGGATTTCTTCCATGCGTCGCAACCAAGGAAGCGACGCGTCGAGCGCGCGCCGGCCCGTTGGCGTATCCTTCCAACCGATTAGGGCGCGCCGTAGAGGGCGCGGCGTGTAGCCATGGGGAACGACCAGCAAGGGCCGATGCGTTTTGAACAGGCAGGCGTGGAACGCGGCCCGCGCATGGCCCCGGCTCTCCGGCGTGAGATTCGCCACCACGTTGAGGGCAGCCTGCTTGCCGAGCGCCGTGATCTCGTCGTCGATGCCGTCGGTGATATCGACCAGCTCGTGTGGACATGCCGGTCGAGCCCGGCGGTCCAGGCGGAAAAGACATTACGCAAGGCGCGCCCCTCGGCCATCGCCTCGATCTCCATCGCCCTTTCCTGCTCGGGGAGTAGCATTTCTTCGGTCGCCAGGATGTCCCGGCGAGGATCGACGCGGATGTGAAGTCCGGTCACGGTAGGGTGATCGAGTGCCAACGCCGCAATGCCGGCCGCATCGAGGCACGGGCGGGCGCCGGCACGTTCGGCGAGAATGGCCAAGATCGTGTTGACGTTCAGCTCGACATCGCTCGTCATCCCGCATCCTCCTCGATCTGCGCCTCGGCGATCTGCTGGACGCCGCCGTTCAGGTGTTCAGCAACCACATAACCGAGCGCGACGGCAATCAGGCACAGCACGACCGACAGGCCGATATTGAGAAGCGCCCGTCCGGGTGCTCCGGCCCGGATCAACTCAAGCGTCTGGAGGCTGAATGACGAGAAGGTTGTGAAGCCACCGCATATGCCGACCATGAAGGCCGTGCGCCATAGCTCTGGAGCGGGATACCGACCCTGCTCGATTGTCATCGTCCCGAAGAATGAGATGGCGAAGGAGCCGACGACGTTGATCAACAAGGTGCCCCAGGGCAGGTCGCGGCTGACGGGCGACATCAAAAGGGCGATCCAGTAGCGTGCAACGGTGCCAATCGCTCCACCGATGGCAACCCAGAAGGTCGTCTGGATCATGAGGCCTGCTCCTTAGAAGCTGGCTGCCCGCTCCCTTGATGGAGCGGTCGTTCCTGCAGGTGCAGGGTTTCATTGATGCTGTGGACGCGAACGCCCTTCGGCGACACCTCGATCTCGGTGAGGTTGCACGGTGATTGCTCGAAACGCCAGAAAGCCGAAAGCGGCAGATCGAGCAGCGTCAGCAGCAGCGCGCGATTAGAGCTGTCGTGGCCGACGAGGACGACGCGGCCCTGCGGGTGGCGATCGATGATCTGCCGCACCGCTTCGGCGGTACGGGCGACGAGGTCCTGCAGGGAATCGCCTTTCGGCGGGCGCACCAGCTGGGGGGCGTGCCACCACAGAGCGTAGCGCTCCGGATCACTGCGCTCTACCTCCTCATGGGTCTTCCCGGTCCAGGCGCCATAGTCGATATCCTCAAGCTCAGGGATGGCCGTCGCACCCACATCGGTGGCTGCTGCGATCGCCGCGCCCGTGTCAATGCAGCGCGAGAGCGGGCTCGTATAGACCGCGTCGATCGGCGGGCGGGTCGCAAGAAAAGCACCGAGCTGTCGGGCTTGATTGCGCCCTGCCGGGGTCAGCGGCAGATCGTGACGCCCACGGAAGCGCGGTGGGGAAATGCCCTCGACATGGCCGTGGCGGGTCAGGACAAGAAGGGTCATGGGATGAGTATCCTTGATCGTTCGCGTGGGAAGGACGGGACGAGCCCGCAGACCCTGACACGTGGCAAAGCCGCGTCGGCGCCAGTGGTTTGGAGGTCGTGGCCGATGTCGGCGCGGCCACTACAGGCGACGCGACGCATGACCTTGTTCGCGCCGCGACGGGCACGCACCAATGATCGAACATCTGGATCTTGATGGGTGTCGAAACGCACCGTGCCTCCTGCCGCCGGGCACGCTCGCCCGTTTTGCCCACAATGGGCGGTTGGCAGGGGTCATCAGCCGGATGGCGGTTTCGGGAGACTCCATTCCCCACTATCGCGAGGGAACGCGAAAGCCCCTTCTTTGTAGTTACTGGTACAGAGCCGGTCAATACCGGCCATCGACCTATATTGACCTATGCAGGCGGCTCGCGCACAATTGCCGCAAGGGGATGGGGTCCCCCTTCGCGAGCCGGCCGGCTGATGACTCCTACCGTTGGGCGCGACGGTAGGGCCATGCCCGGAGATGACCTCCGCACTCCGTGATGACCGCTTCCACCCGTCTACTCCGAACGGCCGGTGACGCTTGGTTCATCAACTGGAGATAGCAACATGTCTGGCCATCACATCCTGTCCGTCGACGCCCTGGAGATCCTGGACTCGCGCGGTAACCCGACCGTTCAGGTCGAGGTAGCGCTGGAGGACGGCAGCATCGGGATCGCCTGCGTCCCATCCGGCGCTTCGACGGGTCAGCATGAGGCTGCCGAACTGCGCGATGGCGACCCGGCCCGGTTCGGTGGGCGCGGGGTGCGCCAGGCGGTCGAGAATGTCCGCACCGCGCTTGCGAACGCGGTGTCGGGGCAGGACGCCACCCGGCAAGCGGATATCGATGCTCGGCTGATCGAGGCGGACGGTACGCCGGGCAAATCGAAACTCGGCGCCAATGCCATCCTGGGGATCTCCATGGCAGTCGCTCGCGCCGCTGCGGCGTCGCTAGGCCTGCCGCTCTATACTTGGCTTGGCGGCCCCACGGCGCGGCGCCTTCCGGTCCCGATGATGAACGTGATCAACGGTGGCAAGCACGCTGGCAACCGGTTGGCCTTCCAGGAGTTCATGATCGTCCCGCACGGCGCGCCGAGCTTCGGCGAAGCGCTGCGCTATGGCGCCGAAACATTCAAGGCGCTCGAAAAGCAGCTCGAACGTCGCGGCTTGCCGACATCCGTCGGCGACGAAGGTGGTTTCGCCCCCGACCTCGACAGCGACGAGGAGGCCTGCCAGCTGATCGTTGCGGCAATCGAGCAGGCCGGCTTAACGCCGGGCAAGGATGTGGCGATCGCGCTCGATCCCGCCGCCTCGTCCTTCTTCGCGGATGGTCTTTATCATCTAGCGGACGGCAGCCACCTGGAGCGCGCCGCCCTTCTCGATCTCTACGCCCGCTGGGTGGAAGCCTATCCAATCGTCTCGATCGAGGACGGCTTTGCCGAAACCGACTGGGACGGCTATGTGGCGCAGACCGCGGCCATGGGCGACCGCATCCAGATCGTCGGCGACGACAATTATGTCACCAATCCGGCCTTCATCGCCGAGGGCATCGCCCGCAAGGCGACCAACGCCGTCCTGATCAAGCTCAACCAGATCGGCACCGTGACAGAGACGGTCACGGCAATCGAGCTCGCGCGTTCCGCCGGCTGGCGTTCGGTGGTCTCGCATCGCTCCGGCGAGACGGAAGATACGTTCATCGCGGATTTCGCGGTCGCGCTCGGGACCGGGCAGATCAAGACCGGCTCGCTCAGCCGCAGCGAACGCATCGCGAAATACAACCGCCTGCTGTGGATCGAGCGACGCCTCGGCGCGAGTGCGCTGTTTTCGTCGACCTTCGGCACGCTGAATGGAGCGGCCTGAGACAATGCTGACGTTTTACAATGGGCCGGGAGAGCGAAAGATGATGTCGCCATGCTCGCATGGCGACATGTCTAGAAGAAGCGAATGGCCATCCGCGCCCACCCTCGCCGTTCTGTGAAACGCCGCGATCGTTGAAAGAGGACGCGTTCCGTCCCATATTCGATTTAGGCGATGGAGTTCGCCTTTAACCGCCCCGTTGGGCTGATGACTCCTTCCACGTGATGTTCCACGGCGTGAAGGAGGTTATTTTGCAGAATTCCCCTATCCCAGTCGCTGTCGGCCCTACGGATTTCTCCAGTATCCTCCATCCCGGGTCGCGCGAAGCTGCGCCACATTACAATGCCCAGCAGCCGGATTGCCTCAGTGACCTGAACCTCGACCAGGTCGTCGCTGCGCTGACGGCGGGGCACGAGGCCTATGATCTCAGGCCATTCTTTCACACACCGCTTCATGACGCCGACAGGGTCGGCTATCGGCAGAATGTGATGCGCGACGTCCGCAGCGAGCCAGTCAGCGCTGCGGTTCGCACCTTCGCGGCTGAGATGAACAGGATGCGGGATACCGCGGCGTTTTCGCAAAAACTGCATTACCGCTTCCAGCAGATGCGATGGCTCGCCGATGCCGTCGATATCTATTGCGAGGCGGTATTGCGCCTCCGCGCGGAACTTTCCGCCGCCGGACCCGTCTCCGAGGGTCTGCGCGCCTTTCTCGGCTATCTGCAGGGTCTCACCACATCGGCGTCCTTCCAGGCTCGTGTCGAGCAGACCCGGCACCTGAAGAAAGGCCTCGCCGGCGTCCGCTACGACCTGCTGATCGGAGATGGAACGATCATCGTGCGCCGCCGGGGCGAGGAGGCGGACTATACGGCCGACGTCGAGGAGACGTTCCGGCGATTTCGCGTCGGGAATGTCGCGCCGAAACAGTTCAAGCTGCCCGACTATGCCGAGATGAACCACATCGAGGCCGGCGTGCTCGACCGCGTGGCACTGGTCTACCCTGACATCTTCGGGGAACTCGCCGCCTATGCGGATCGGCATGCCGCGTTCACAGACGAGCGCGTGATGGCGTTCGATCGCGAGATCCAGTTTTATCTCGCCGCCGCCGATCTCATCGCACCGCTGGATGCGGCGGGACTGCCATTCTGCTATCCGGAGGTGTCGGCCACCTGCAAATCGGTATCGTGCGAGGAGACCTTCGACCTGGCGCTGGCCGTCAAGCTCCTGCAGGAGCAGCAGCCGGTGGTGCAAAACGATTTCCACCTCGCCGGCGCGGAACGCATCTTTGTCGTCTCCGGCCCCAACCAGGGCGGCAAGACCACCTTCGCGCGCACTTTCGGCCAGCTGCATTTTCTAGGAAGCCTCGGCCTTCCCGTGCCGGGTTCGGCGGCGCGGCTTTATCTGCCGGATCGCATCTTCACGCATTTCGAGCGGGCGGAGAACATCCACGACCTGCGCGGCAAGCTGCAGGACGACCTCGTGCGCATGCACGACATCCTTAAGGCCGCGACGCCTCGGAGCGTCATCATCATGAACGAAATCTTCACCTCGACTGCGCTCAGCGACGCTATCATCCTCGGCCGCAAGGTGCTCGAAAAGGTAATCGCTCTCGACGCGCTGTGCGTCTGCGTCACCCTTCATCGACGAGCTCGCAACGCTGGGAGAGACGATCGTCAGCGCTGCCAGCACCGTCATCCCGGACGATCCGTCCTCGCGTACCTACAAGATCGTGCGCAAGCTCGCAGACGGGCGCGCCTATGCGATCGCCGTCGCCCGGAAACACCGTCTCACCTATGCAGACATCAAACGGAGGCTCGGAGCATGAAAGCCTTCCTTCTCCACCGCGATCGGGATTTCGATTTCGATGCGCCATCATGTGCACAGGAAGCGGCGCTCATTCAGGACCTCGAGCTGAACACGCTGTTCGCAGCGATGGCCGGCGAGGACCGCTTCCTGTTCGACGTTGCACGCAAGGTGGTGCTTTCGGCCGTACCGGCTTCGGTCGCCGCGATCCGCTACCGCCAGGACATCCTCAGCGACTGCCTTGCTGAGCCCGGTCTCGTTCGGGCCATCTATGCGGTAGCCGTTGAGGCACAGGAACGGGAAAAGAAGATCCATCATCTTGGCCTGTTCGCAGACTCGCCCCAGTCGGTCGTCGGGCGGGCGGTCGAGGTGCTGGCTATGCTAGTCGATCTGCTGCGCCGCTTGCGCGGGCTTGTCGATGCGCATGCGGCGGCCTTTCACTCGGAAGGCTTCACGGCGCTGTTCTCGACACTACAGCGAGAGCTGGACGATGCGTATCTGTCCCGCCTCGTCGATCATATCGAGGTGCTTCGATTCCGCCGCGGCATTCTCATGAGCGCCGAGCTCGGGGCCGGAAGCAAAGGCAGCAACTACATTCTGCGCCGACAGGCTCCAGCGAAGAGCTTGTGGTCCCGACTGTTCGAGCCCCGTCGAGAATGCTACGTCCTGCAGCTTCATCCACGGGATGAGGCTGGAGCGCGCGCCTTCTCGGAACTGCGCGATCGCGGGCTGGCAATCGCGGCGGCCGCGATCGCGGAGGCGGTCGAGCACATGCTGGGCTTCCTGCGCATGCTCCGTGCGGAACTGGCCTTCTATGTGGGCTGCCTCAATCTGAATCATACGCTTTCGGGCTATGGCGCTCTGGTGAGCCTGCCCGTCCCGGACGAGGCGGACAGTCGCGACTTTGCATGTGCCGGCCTCTATGACGTCTGTCTCGCGCTTGGTCTGAAGCGTGGCATTGTCGGCAACGACATCGGAGGGGACGGACGACAGCTCATCCTGATCACCGGTGCTAATCAGGGCGGCAAGTCCACCTTCCTGCGCAGCGTCGGTCTCGCGCAGCTCATGATGCAGGCCGGGATGTTCGTCCCTGCGACAGCTCTCTCGGCTGAGATCGTCAGCGGCGTCTTCACCCACTACAAGCGGGAGGAGGACAGCACCCTGCGCAGCGGCAAGTTCGACGAGGAACTGGCGCGCATGTCCGCCATGGTCGATCTGATCCGGCCCGACGCGCTTGTTCTCTTCAATGAATCCTTCGCCTCCACCAATGAGCGAGAGGGCTCGCAGATCGCGACAGACGTCATCCGGGCGTTGCTTGACGACCGCGTCAAGGTGTTCTTCGTGACGCATATGTTCGAACTGGCCGACAGCCTCCAGCAGGAACAGGACCGGCGTTTTCTTTTCCTGCGAGCCGAGCGCGGCTCGTCCGGCAACCGTAGTTTCAGGCTCATCGAAGGGCCGCCCCTGTCGACGAGCTTTGGCGCCGATCTCTATGAGCACATCTTTGGCGAGCCGGTCGAGGCGGAACTCCAGCGGATCTCAGCCGGGCAAAAGCCGGAACGGCCGTCGAGCGCGTCTGCATGGAGCACACAATCATGATGCCATCGCGATAGTCTCTGGCTTGCGCGGGCAAGGCGGTATCTGTCTCAGGCGACGGTCGATCTGAACCGAGTGTCTATCGTCTGCTCGGCCAGACGCTTCCTCAGCGGCGTGCTCTGGTCTTCCAGGGTCTTCGCGCGAAGATACTGAGCTGAAGTCGAGCTACTCTTCTCGGGATTTGCCCTTCAGGATGGCCCCTTCAACGCCTCTCGGGTGATCTCCGCGGATTCGTTCCTGCTCAACCAGACGCTGCAGGATTCCCCGGAGCTCGTCTTCCTCAACGCCGTCCACTCGCATGACCAAGCGGATCATGGGGTCCGCAAGCAGTTCCTCGAAGGTCAACTCCGGTTGATCGTTGAGCGGTCTGCTCATGTTCCTCGCCCTCCGATCCTCAGCTGTAACAATGCTCTTCCCTGATGTGCGCGATCATGTCGATAAGGAAGGCGTTCACGTGCTGATCCGATATCCTGTAGAAAATATGCCTCGATTGCCGCACCCCTCTGACAAGTCTGGCGCCACGGAGCAGCCGAAGATGATGGCTGACGAGCGATTGCGACAGATCGAGATCATCCGCGATTTGCGTGACGGATTTGGGAGCGTCGGTGCAGTGGAGCAGAATCCGAAGCCTGCTGGGGTCACCCAGCAGGCGAAAGGTCTCGGGCAGGTTGACCAGTTCGTGATGCGACAGCGGTTCGATCCCGATCATTGCACTGGCCCTTCTGCGTTTGGAGCCCGGCGGCGCAGAGACAGCGCCGCTAGTGGGAATGACCGACATGGGACGCATTCAGCTTGGGAGCTTCTTCCACGCTGCAAGATGCCGTTCCGTCCCAGTCGATGCCCACGGTCGGATGTTCGATGCTGAACTTGGTCTTCAGCTCATGTTCGACCTGACCGACGACCGTGCGGATATCCACCCCCTCCATCGGCTGGACCTGAAGCGTCGCCAGCGCGCGGCCCGAAGTCAGGGACCAGACGTGGATATGGCTGACCTTCTCGATACCAGGCACGGTCTTCTTGAGGTGCTCGGAGATCTTGCCGGCGTCGGCGTTGGCCGGAGCGCCCTCGAGCAGGATGTGGAGGGCATTCTTGAGTAGGCTCCAGGCGCTGCGCAGGACCAGCAGCGAGACGAACACCGACAGGATCGGATCGATCGGCGTCCAACCGGTGTACCAGATCACCACGGCGGCAACGATAGCGCCGACCGATCCCAGCAGATCGCCCATGACGTGCAGCACGGCGCCCTTGACGTTGACATGCTCGGTATCACCGCGCGTCAGGTACCAGAGAACGAACACGTTCACGAGCAGGCCGATGAGGGCGACGACGAACATCGAGCCAGCGAGCACCGGCTGCGGATCGTTGAAGCGCTCGAACGCCTCGTAGAGAATCCACCCGACAATGCCGAACAAGGTGAGCGCATTGACGAGGCCGGCGATCACCTCGAAGCGGGCATAGCCGAAGGTGCGCTGCCCGTCGGCGCGGCGACGGCCAAGGCGGAAGGCGACATAGGCAAGGCCGAGCGCGATCGCGTCGGTCATCATGTGTCCGGCATCTGCCAGAAGCGCCAGCGAGCCAGAAACGATGCCGCCGACCGCCTCGACGACCATGTAGGAGACGATAATCAGGAAGGCGGTGAGGATCTTGCGCTCGTTGTCCTTTGTCACGGTCGGAACATGGGAGTGGTCATGATCATGATCATGACCATGGCCGTGATCGGCATGATCATGCCCTTTGGAGTGATCATGTCCCTGGTGATCGCCGTGAGCGGCGTGCGGTGCGTTTGCCATTGGATGGGTCCGGTCTGGTTCGTTGATTTCAACAGTTGAATACATGTTCATATGTTGGTGTGTCAACGCCAGCGCCAGGAATTTTCTCTACCGCTTCTCAATTCCTCCCACGCTCCCCTGCCAGAGCCTGGGAACGGCCCGGGCCAGCCAGAAATTGCAAAGGGCAGCACTGGGCTGCCCTTTGTTCTGGCGCCAAGAGGATCCGGGCGCCGAGGGCCGGCCGGCGCCGGCATGGTTACCCGACGATCAGGCGGCAGCCTTCTGTTCGGCCGGATAGCCGGCTTCGGCCAGAACCTCGCGCAAGTCGGCCTCGGTTGCGGAAGTTTCGACACGAACCTCGCGCTTCGCGGGATCGGTCTCGATCCGGGCGCCGGCATCGACGCTCTGCAGCGCCTTGGTGACCGACTTGGCGCAACCGCCGCATGTCATGTTGGGGATATTGAACTGATACATGAAAGCCTCCTTGGTTTGGCTTTCAGGAAAGTGGGCCTTCCAACGCTGGCAAGGTCAATCGGAGAATTTTTGAGCTGCGCCCTTGACCTTACCAGCGTTGGAACCTGCACACTGACGTTCCGGGAAGGTCAAGGCGAGACCAGGCGTCAACGCACAAGAAGAGGAAAGCCCAAATGTCCGACCATCACCATGGACACAAACATCCGGGAGGCCATGGGGGTGCTCATCACGATCATGCCTCGGCTCCGGGCAACACGGTGAAGGATCCTGTCTGCGGGATGGATGTCGATCCTGCGAAGACGGAGCATCACGCCCGATACAAGGACGAGACGTTCCACTTCTGCTCGGCCAAATGCAAAGGCAAGTTCGAGGCGTCGCCCGCTTCCTATGTGCCGAGCGATGGCGGACATGCTACTGCCAAGGCGAGTGCGCCCGCCGGAAAAGGAAAAGCGCCGCCGCGGAAACAGG
>CAYUOL010000208.1:0-11567 GCA_964446345.1 uncultured Iamiaceae bacterium
GACCACCGTCAGCACGCTGAGCAGGGAGCCGGCCTCGCAGCCGACGAGGTCGACGGCACCGGCGCGCTCGCGCCGGGACACCAGGGCCACGAGTGCCTCGCATGCCTGTTTGAGGCACGCCGCAGCGTCAGCGGCACCGAGTAGGGACCACACCTGGAGGCCCGCCCACGCGATGCCGCCGAGCCCCTCCAGCCCGAGGTCGCATTGTCGAAGGGCGCCGGCCTCGAGCTGGGCGCGGGTGCGGCGGGTCGCCTCGAGTGCGAGCCGCTCGAACCGGAGCGATCCGGTCGCTCGACCGACCGTGGCGAAGCTCACGGCAAGCCCGCTCAGGCCGTCGTACAGGCTCGGCGAGAGCTGTGCGACCTGCAGCGTGCTCGTCTCGGGGTGCACGACGGCACCGGTCCAGGGCGCGGGCCCCGAGGCCTCGAGGTGCTCGGCGACGGGCGCCAAGGCTCGCCTCGCGGCTCGCAGGGGCACCGACGCATCCATCGCCGTACCGGCGCTCGGCAGGTCGTCGTGCCGGACGGCCGGTGTCGGAGGGGACGGGAGGTTGGTCAGCACGCCTCCAGCACGGGTCCAGCGCCGCCGCCGGCCTTCTCGCCGGCGACGCGCGTCTTCGACGCGCCGCCCTTGATCGCGGTGGCGTCGCCGGCGATGTCGAGGTCGGCGATGAGCTCGGCGTCGAGGCTGATCGGTGCGGCGGGGGCCTTCGTCTTCTTGGTCATCGGATGCTCCTGGCTCGGGGGTGCTCGGAAGGGAGTTGCACCGAGTGTCCGCTCCGGGTCACTCGTCGGGTAGGGACACATGTCCCGATCACCCGGCGGCCGCCGACGCGCTCGTCACTCCTCGAGGGACTCGCCGGCGAGGAAGAAGTAGAGGCCGCGGCGAGCGATGAGCTCGTCGTGGGTGCCGCGTTCGACGATGCGCCCGTGGTCCATGACGAGGATCAGGTCGGCCTCGCGCACCGTGGTCATGCGGTGGGCGATCACGAACGCCGTGCGTCCGTCCAGCAGCTCGTCGAGGTTGTCGCGCACAGCTCGCTCGCTCTCGGCGTCGAGCGCGCTCGTGGCCTCGTCGAGCAGGAGGACCGGCGGCCGGTGGTACAGGGCGCGGGCGATGCACACCCGTTGCCGTTGGCCACCCGAGAGCAGCAGGCCCGTCTCGCCGACCCGGGTGTCGTAGCCCAACGGGAGCCGAGCGACGAAGTCGTGGGCGTTGGCCATGCGCGCCGCCCACACGACGCGTTCGTCGTCGATGGTGTCGGCCCCGAACGCGATGTTGGCCCCGATGGTGTCGGAGAACAGGTAGCTGTCCTGCAGCACGAAGCCGACGTGGCTGCGCAGGCTGGCGTGCTCGAGGTCGGGCAGGGGCACGGCGTCGTAGCTGATCGTTCCCTCGGTCGGCTCGACGAGCCCGGCGAGGAGCTTCAACAGCGTGCTCTTGCCCGACCCGCTGCGGCCGACGACGGCCACCGTGGTACCGGGGGCCACGTCGAGGCGCACGTCCTCCAGCACCGCCGGCGCATCCGGTGCGTAGCGGAACGTCACGCCGTCGAGCGTCACGCGCCCTTCGAGCGAGCTGACCGTGCGCAGCCCCGAGTGGTCCGCGCCTTGTTCGGGGGTCGCCTCGAAGATGTCCTCCAGCCGGTCGACGAGCACCGAGGCGTACTGCACCTCGTCCACGATCGCCATGAGCGTGAGGATCGACGCCCCGGACAGCGCCACCAGCGCGTTGAACGACACGAACTCGCCGATGCTCATGGCGCCGTGCACCACCTGCACCGATCCGACCCAGAGGAACAGTGCGAGCGAGACGAACGACAGCACCTGCACCGCGCCGTCGTACGACATCGACGCGAAGTCGACGCGGAACTGGCGGTGGGCGAGGCCCTCGAACGCAGTGTTCAGGTCGCCGCGGAGGTGATCCTCGGCGCCCATGGCCTTGACCGTCTCCATGCCCTTGATGGCGTCGATCTGGCGCGACGAGTAGCGCCCGAACGAGTCCTCGAGGTTGTCCATCATGGGCCGCATGCGCTTGGTCGCGAAGCGCACGAGCACGATGTAGACCGGCACGAGCGAGAGGAACACCGCCGTGAGCACCGGGCTGTAGACGAGCATGAGCACCGTGGCGGCGACGAGCTGGGCGGCGGCGGCGATCGCGCGCACCCCGTTCTGGACCGCGAACTCCCGCGCTTGGCGCAGGCCGACGAGCCGGCGCTGGATGTCCCCGACGCGTCGCTCGTAGAAGTACTGCATCGGCAACGCAAGCAAGCGCGTGGTGAGGTGGTCGAGCATCTCGCCGTCGATGCGCACCGCCGAGCGACCCAGGAGCCAGCGCTGCAGCATCGTCGCCCCCGCCATCGCGAGGATCGCGGCGGCGATGACGGCCATGATGACCGGGAGCGGGCCGAGATCGGCCGGCGCGAGCACCTGGTCGACGATCACCTGGGTCAGGATCGGCACGAAGAGGCCGAGCCCTGCCACCACCAGGGCCAGCACGACCGCCATCGCGAAGACCTTCCAGTGCGGCTTGGCCAGCGGCCACAGCCACCCGTACCGGCCGTGCTTCTTCGGCAGCTCGAACAGCCGGTCGGTCGGTTCGAGCAGCAGTGTGTAGCCGGACCAGCGGCGCTCGAACTCCTCGCGCGAGAAGCGGCGCAGACCCGAGTCGGACACGCGCACCTCGTCCTCGTCGACGCGGTACACGGTAAGCCAGTGGTCGCCGTCCCAGTGCGCGATCGCGGGGAGCGCGAGCGCGTCGAGGTTGCTCGCCGAGACCTTCATCGCCCGGGCGTCGAAGCCGAGGGACTCGGCCCCGCTGACGAGGCCCTTCAGGCTCGTGCCGTCGATGCCGGTGCGCACGGCCTGGCGGGCGCGCCCGAGGCTGATCGGGCGCCCGTAGAAGCGGCACACGGTGGCGAGCGCCGCGGCGCCGCAGTCGGCCTCGTCCACCTGTCGGACCACCGGGAACCGCCGGATGGCCTTGCCGTCGCGCCGCGGGTCGTCGGCGAACCGCGGCGACAGGCCGGCACGATCCTCGCCCCTGTCCGCGCTCGCGTCCGCGCCCGGCTCGAGGCCGTCACCGCCAGCAGGGCCCGCCGCGAGGCTCGCCCCGTCGGTCGGCGGGGCGGATGGGCCGGTCGCGTCCACGACGGGTACGGGCATGGCGTCCGCGGGGAGGAGCTCGTCGGCGAAGTCGAGCGGGATCGTGGCCCGGCGACGATGGTCGTACGAGTCCACCAGCGTCTCGATCAGCCGCCGGAACGGCGCGTGCGCGGCCGCGAGCTCCTGGACCGCAGCCAGGGGCAGTCGCAGCAGCCGTCCCTCGGTCACCGCCGTGACGGTGGCGAAGCGCCGTTGCCCCAGCAGGAACGCCCGCTCACCGAACACGTCCCCCGCGCGCAGGAAGCCGATCACCTCGGGCCGCGCCCCCGGGTCGGGGTCGATCACGCGCGTGATGACGAGCTTGCCCGCCTCGACGACGAACATCGCACCCGCGTCGTCGCCCTCGCGCACCAGCACGTCGCCGGGATCGATGGGGACGTTCTCCAGGCGATCCAGGAGATCGACGACCACCTCGCTCGGGAGCGCCGCGAGGCGCGAGCGCGAACGCAGGAAGCCCTCGATCAGCCGGTACCGGGCCTGGCGCGCCAGACCCGCGGCCAGCTCTGGGTGCCGATCGACCATCCGGGCGAGGTCGTCGGCGGCGAGCTCAGCGATGCGCAGATCGCTGGTGGCCCGCACGATCGGCCCAGGGTCGTCCGAGCCGAAGAGCACGTGCTCCCCGAACGTGGCGCCGGGCCCGATGACCTCGAGGGAGACCTCGCGGCCTTGTTCGTCGACCGCGAGCAGGCGGGCCCGCCCTTCGAGGACGACCGAGAACGTGGCATCGATGCCGGGGCCGGCCACGACCTCGCCGAAGGGCACGGAGCGCTCGACGAGCCCGGCGGCCAACCGGGCGCGGTCCTCGGAGGCGAGGACGGAGAAGACGGGCAGGTCGTCGAGCGCACGTTCGCGGACGAGCAGCTCGGCGCCCTCGGGTTCACCCATGCCAGACCACCTCCCTGGTCGCCACGGCCGCCAGGGCCTGCGTGGCATGCTCGGCCGCGGCCCGCTGTCGGGTCGCCGGATCTGCGAGGTCCGGCTCGCGGCGGGCCGTCACGATCCACACCTCCACGTCGTCTCCCTGCATCCCGGTCGCCAGCGGGCCGAGCACGTCGCCGGGGCCGGCGCCCGCGAAGGCGGCCTGCGCCGGACCATCGAGCGACCCGATGTCGATCGACGCCGCGCCGGCGTGCATGGCGTACGTGCGGATCTCCTCGATCGATCGGCCGTCGTGCAAGCTGCGGGCGGCCTCCGTCGCGGCGTCCGGGTGCCGGAACACCAGCCGGGTGCCGTCGACGACGATCCACTCGAAGCGCCGGCGCGCGACCAGCGCGGCCAGCGCACCATCGTCCGCGGCGGCGCGGGCGACGAAGGCGCGGCGGGCGAGGTCGAGGGTGTGTGGTCCCGGTCGTGCTTCGCGGGACACGGCGGCCAGGCCTGCCGGGTCCCCGGTCGGAGGTCGCGTCGACACCCATGCGGCAGCGGCGCTCGCGAGCGCTTCGGCGACGCCCTCGAACCGACCCGAGAGCACCAGGGACGGCCACCGGCGAGCGGTCAGCTCGGCCGCATCCACGGGCGCTCGCGCGAGATGGGCATCGAGCTGGTCGATCGAGAACGAGCGAACTGCCGCGACGCCTTCCCCCCACTCGACGAGGTCGGCGCGGGTGAGGTCGTGCTGCGCGAGCCACCGGTCGGTGTCGTCCCGACTCAGCAGGCGGCGCTCGCGCCGCATCCCGTCGAGGGCGGCGCGCACGTCGGCCGAAGGGATGTCGGCGCCCACCACCTCGAGGTGCAGCCTCCGAGCCGCGATCTCGCGTTCGAGCCGACGCCGCGTCGCATCCGCGCCGGGGTCGGCGTCGTGGGCCTCCACGACCGACCGCCGGCTCCAGGTGTGCTCGCGGACCGAGAAGACCGGGAGGTCCGGTCGCGGAACGGTCACCGCGCCCTCGGCGCGCTCGGGCCCCTTCGCTTCGCTGCGCCTCGGCTCCGGCTCGCCCCGAACGGGTTCGCTCGTCGCCGGAACCGTCGTCGCCGTGCCCCGATCTGCCATCCCCTCACCTGGCCGCCGCGGCGCGCTCGACGCGCTCGAGGTGGTCGTAGAGCACGAGCTCTTGCGCGCGGGCCTGCGTCGCCAGCATCCGGTTGGCGTGCATGTGCAGGAAGCTCGCGGCGAGGGCCGTCCGCGGCTCGAGCAGCCGGTGCTCCCGCTCGAGCTGCAGCAGGTGGTCGCGCCACGGGACCAGCTCGACGCGCCGCGCCGCGAAGACGGCGAGCGCCCGGGCCTCGGCCGTGCCGGCGGCGTCGCCGGCCATCAGCTGATCGATCGCCGCCCGGTGCGCCCGGTGGTGCGCACCGATCGCTCGGGTGAGGGCGCGGTCGGGCTGGTGCTCGGCGGCGAACGCCTCCTTGCAGCGGCGTGCGATGTGCAGGCGCTCCGCGTCGTCGAAGCCGAGATCGACGAGCAGGTCGCGCAGGCCCAGCAGCGTCAGCAACCAGCGCTTCTCCATCACGCGGCTGTCGCGGTCGGCCAGCAGGACGGACACCGCCCGGCTGTCCTGCTCGAAGATCGCCTCCGCAGGTTGGATCCCTTCCGGGCCGCCGTACCGGTCCGTCTCCCGGCGGTAGGTGTCGATGGTCAAGCGGGTGATTCGGCCGGCCTCGTGCCGGGCGGTGGCCCAGTCGGTGATCGCCGGCAGCACGTCGGCCGAGAGCGCGGTCGGGTCACCCCCGATGCGCAGCCGCAGGTGCTCGTCGGGGTCGGCGTAGCGGATGAAGAACCATTGGTGTGCGACGCCGCGTCGGAGCATCGGTGCGACGAGGTCGTCCAGCTCGCCGACCAGGTCGTCGGCGGCGCGCGCCCCGCAGTAGAGCTTGACGTAGAGCCACTCCGAGCCGGGCAGGAAGGTGCGGCCCGGAGCCACCGACGTGGTTGCGGCCCAGGTGACCTCGCGGACGGGCGCGGTCGCCGCCCCGGTGCTCGATGGCCCCGCGGGAGCGGGGTCCCTGGTGGTGATGAACGGCACCAGCACCTCGTGGGTCAGCGCCCGCCCCTCGCGGGTCAGCGGGAGCTCATCCGGGCCCGGGAGCAGCTCCTCGAGGCGGACCTGCCCGGCCGCGCGCAGCGCGCGGCGGAGGTTGCCGATCCCCAGCTCGTCGTCGAGGTCGAGCACCAACCGGTTGTCGCCTTCCGCCAGCACGACGTGGCGCGGCAGGCGGCGACGCTCTCGCAGCGCATCGAGGTCGGCGGTGCCCACCGCACGCGTCCCGCCCACCTCGTCGACCTCGACGCGCCACCGGGCGCGAGCCAGGACGACAGAGCCGTGGTGGACGCGCGGCAGGAAGGGCGCGGCTTCGAGCGGGCCCCAGGTCCATGCCGCATCGCGGTCGTCGGTGGCGAGCGCGCCCAGCAGGCGGTAGAGCGGCGCGCCGAACGTCGAGTGGTTGTGGGCCGACGACAGGCGGGGGACCACGCGCCGGCCGAGGGACCGGGCGCGCAGCACGAGACCGTCGCCGCGCACCGCGATGTCGAGGTCGTCCGCGCGCAGCTGACGTTCCACCGGGGCACCGGAGAGCCCGAGGTACGGCAGCTCCCACTCCCGCAGCACCGGGCGCAGCACCACGTTGGCGCCTCGCGGGTCCGGGAGGTGGACGAGCTCGGCGTAGATCGCGTCGGGGTCGAGGGCCTCCTCGCCGCGCACCAGTTCGCGGATGCCCGCTTCGAGCGTCGCGTCCCCGTGGGCGAAGCGACCCAGCAGCTCGGCGCCCGATGGCCCGGTCACCATGGTCAGCAGGATCTGGCCGTCGCCGCGATCGAGCGTGGCGGCGTCGGGTGCGACGAGGGTGGCTCCCACGGTGAAGGTGTCCGGCAGCGCCGTCGCCCCGGAGCTCTCGGTGGTGAGGCGGTCCACATCGGCGTCGGTGAGGACGACCTCGTGCGCGCTCGTCGCCGCGGCGTCGGTGAGCAGCTTCAGGAGATGCGCGTCGGCCCGCGTCCAGGCGCCGTGCGTCGGTCCGGTCGGGAAGACGAGGCCGCGCAGCAACGGCTCGTGCGCTCGGCTGCCACCGAAGCCGATGCCCGCGTCGGGATCGACGGCCTCGATGAGCGAGACCCACTCGTGCTCGTGGCGCGCCTGCAGCTCGTCCCGGAACCGATCGAGGTCGGGACGGCTCGAGGGTCGTCGCACGCGCCAGGCGAGCGCCGCGGCGTCGGCGAGGCGCTCGGCGATCCCGGCGCCGAGCACGAGGCCGTCGCCGGGGGCGGCGAGGTCGACCTGGCAGAAGGTCGCCAGCTTCACCGGCTCGGGCGGATCCCCGATCGGGCCGAAGCCCTCGGCGAGCGTCCGGTACCGCGCGGGGTCGCACCCGACGCCGTCGTCGTCGAGGCGCTGGAGGCCGTCGCGGAGGACGCGGAGGCGGTGACCGAGCTCGGCGCCGCCCGGTGAGCGATCGCACGCCTCGATGAGCGGGACCACGGGTTCCGCGCCGGTGATCTGGATCCCGGCGGTCGGCACCAGCGCCTGCGCCGCGGCCAACGCGTCGACGTAGGCCTCGGCTTCCTCGATGTCCGTGCCGCCGGCCGCCTCGACGGCGGCCCACAGATCGGCGGCCGTCAGCGGCGTCCCGGGCGCTTCCGCGGCGAACCGGTCGAGCACCGCGCGGAGCCGGTGATCGATGACGAGGGCGGTGAGCCGGTGCTTGTACTGCTGCTCGTCGTAGCCGGCCTCCACGAAGCGCAGGCGGCCGTCGACCTGGTAGGCGCTCTGGTTGAGGATGACCTGCTGCTCGCCGGCGAGACCTCCGCTGAGCGCATCGCGCAGCGCCGCGTGGAGCAGGTGGCAATCCGGCCGGCTGTGGCGGCGATAGACCGCCACCGGGGGCAGCTCGAGGCGGGTCGGCGAGGCGTCGCGGCCGCCGTCACCGCCCGCCACCGTGCCGGTGGCGTGCGCGGCGAACAACCCGAAGGGGGTCGGTCGGGTGGCCATGCGGCTCACGTACCGGGCGAGGGAGAGCGCGAGGTCGTCGGCGCCCGGGGCCGGGCTCGGTCCCTCGTGGTGCTCGTCGGCCGACGCGAGCCACGGGTCGATGCGGCCCTCGAGCTCCGGCGACGCCAGGAAGAGGGCCTCGCGCACCTCGGGGAGCTTCAGGAGCCGGGGCAGCCGCGCCCGCAGCGCCGCGTCGTCGGGCACGAACACATCGTCGAAGGCCAAGAGCGGGCTGCGCAGTGCGAAGAAGCCCACCGGACGGTGCCCCGCTCCACCCTTGCTGTGCGCCGTCGAACGAGTCGTCACCATCGGCGAACGTACGGAGCATCCCGGCCGCCCGGTAGGTACACATGTCCCGATCTGCCCCGGAGAGCCCGAACGCGGCTCGTCGGGGTTCCGTCGCCGCGCTCGATGTGCCAGTGTCCGCAGGCATGGCCGACGCCTCGGTGCCCCTCAAGACGCGGTTGCCCGATCCGCGCGATCGCCTCCCGCTGGGCCCGACGGGGGTCGACGCCAGCCCGATCTGCGTCGGGTTGACCGACCACGCGGACACGTACTGCGAGGCCTTCGACGCCGGCATCAACTTCTTCTTCCTCACCTGCGACATGCACTGGCCGCTCTACGAGGGCGCGCGGCAGGCCCTCGTCCGGCTGCTCGCCCGTGGGCGGGGCGTGCGCGACGAGATCGTGGTGGCCGCGACCTGCTACCCCACGCAGCCCGAGTTCTGCACCATGCCGTTCGTCGAGCTCGTCGACGCCATCCCCGGCCTGGGTCACATCGACGTGGCGGTGGCGGGGGGCGTGTACGCCCGGGACTGGGTCGATCGCCGAACGGTGTATGCCGAGCACCGGTCGGGTCGCCTCGAAGGCGCTCGTGCCATCGGCGCCTCGTTCCACGAGCGCACCGCGGTGGCGCCCGCGGTCCTCGCCGGCGAGGTGGACATCGCGTACGTGCGGTACAACCCCCTGCACCTGGGGGCCCGGCGCGACGTCTTCGCGCCGCTGCCGCCCGGAGACCGGGCCCCGCTGTACAACTTCAAGAGCTCGGTCGGGTGGCGGCCGCCCGAGCAGTACGAGGCGGCCGGCCACGGCGACCTGTGGCTCCCGGCCATCGGCGACCACTACCGGTTCGCGTTGACCCCGCCGGCGATGGACGGCCTGCTCTGCATGCTGGGCGAGCCGAGCCACGTCGGCGATCTGGTCGACGCCCTCGCCGAGGGCCCGCTCGACGAGGGGGACCAGAACCACCTGATCGCACTGGCCCGTCTGGAGCTCGCCTGATCCGGTCGTCGCGGCGTCGGGACATGTGTCCCTACCGGCGTCCCGCCGATCCGCATACGTTCACGGTGTTCCCGTGACCGTCGGAGCACGACCCGAGGAGAGACAGCCATGAAGAAGGACCCAGGGACGAAGGTCCGCCTCGAGCTGGACGCCGAGCTGATCGCCGATCTCGATGCCGACGGCGATGACGTCAAGGGGGGCCAGTCGGGAGGCGGTGCGAGCTACACCTCGGGTTCGGGGACGGTGTCGGGGTCGGGCTCGGTCGTGTCGCGGCGTGCCGGTCCCGCCGTGCAGGCTGACCCCGGCGGCGGCCTCAACGCCTGTTGATCGCCGGTTGATCCCCTGCTCATCGCCCGCTGATCCGGGCCGCGGTTCCGGTCACCCGCTCGATGCCCTCAGCCGTCTCTCATGACCCGCCGCTTCGTCCGCAACCCCGAGCTGGTCGCCTACTCGGTGGGTGATCGGCTGCACCTCTTGCGGCCCGGTCTGCCCGAGACCGTGATCGGGCCGACCGACCCCGCCGCGATCTGTGCGGCGCTCGAGGCGGTGGCGACCCCCGTCACCGAGGAGGAGCTCGCCGCGCTGCTCGAGCCGGCGACGGCCCGCCTGCTCCTCGACCGCCGGGTGCTCGTCGAGCTCTCCGACGACGAGGTCGCCGCGTTCGGGGCCGACCCCCTGGAGCGCCCGCCGCGGTGTGGCCGCCTCGTGGTGGGCGTGAGCGGTGCCATCGCCTCCATCAGCGCGGTGAGCGCCCTCGCACCGGTCCTGCACGGGTTCGCCGAGGAGGTCGACGTGATCGTCACCGACGCCGCGGCGAAGTTCGTGCGGCCGGAGGCCTTCTCGTCCTTCGGGGTCGAGGTGTGGACGGATGACTACGCGCCCCGAGGCGAGGTCAACGTGCCGCACATCCACCTCGCGCACCGCGCGGATCTGATCGTGGTGCTGCCCACCTCTGCTGCGACGCTCGCGAAGCTCGCGCACGGCACGTGCAACGACCTGCTGTCGTTGACGATCACTGCCTCCGAGGCGCCGACCGTGTTGTTCCCGGCGATGAACCACCGGATGTGGGCCAATGCTGCGGTGGCCCGCAACGTGGCCCAGCTGCGCGCCGACGGCTACGTCATCGTCGAACCGGGAGCCGGGCGCGAGGTGTCGGGTCGCGGTGGGGGACCGATCGCCGTGGGTGCGGTCGGGTGGGGCGGGTTCGGGATCGCGGAGATCCTGGAGTCGGTGCTGCGGGCCGTGGGGGACGCGGAGGAAACGCCCGCCTCCTGACCAGGATCGCGACCCGGATCGCCGGGCACGAGCGGGTCATCCGCCGGGGATCGGCCGGTGATCAGCGGGTGATCAGCGGGTGATCAGCTGGTGAAGTCCCCCGGGGGGAAGTCGGTGCTGGTCGGGTTCGGCATCGGCAGACCGGTGAGGTCGGCGTTCTCGGGGACCGCCGGCGTCGTGCCGAGGCTGAGCGACGAGCCGGCGGTCTTCACCGGGGCACCGGTCGACAGCTCGATGAGGCGGGTGACCTCGCTGCCGTCGATGGTCTCGTACTCGAGCAGCGCCCGGGCGACGAGGTCGAGGCCCTTGCGGTGCGTGGTCAGCAGCTGGCGGCAGTTGTCCTCGGCCTCGCGCAGGATGCGCTCGACCTCTTCGTCGATCACACGGGCGGTGTCGTCGGAGTAGTCGCGGGTGTGCATCAGGTCCTCGCCGAGGAACACCTGGCCCTGCGATCCCCAGGCCATCGGTCCGACGCGGTCGGACATGCCCCACTCGCGCACCATCTTGCGGGCGAGCTCGGTGGCGCCGACGAGGTCGTTGTTGGCACCCGTCGAGACGACGTCGAACACGAGCGACTCGGCGATGCGCCCGCCCATGCGGATGATGAGCTGCTCCTCGATGTAGTTCTGCCGGTAGATGTGCTTCTCCTCGGCCGGCAGCTGCTGGGTGACGCCCAACGCCATGCCGGACGGGATGATCGTGACCTTGTGGACGGGATCGCCGGTGGGCACGACCGCGGCGCAGACCGCGTGGCCGGCCTCGTGGTAGGCGATCGCTTCCTTCTCGTTGTCGGAGAGGGCCATCGAGTCGCGGCGCTGGCCCATGAGCACGCGGTCCCGGGCGTCCTCGAAGTGGCGCATGTGGATCTCGTTCTCGCCCTGGCGCACGGCGAACAACGCCGCTTCGTTGACGAGGTTGGAGAGGTC
>CAYUOL010000209.1:0-11553 GCA_964446345.1 uncultured Iamiaceae bacterium
GACCCATGCCAGCTCGCCGGCGCTCCCGGCCCCGCCCTCGACCCGGTGCCCGAGGTCGTGCACGAGGTGGTACGGCGCGGTCCACCCGAGCTCGTCGGCGCCGACGAGCAAGATGTGGCCGCCGACCCAGAGCATCGCGGCGACGCCGATGACCGAGAGCCACGAGAGCAGCTTGGGCATGCCCTTCACCAGCACGAGCCCGAATCGCTGCGCGCCCGGCGATGGCCGCTGGGCGAGCCGGAGCCCGGCGTCGTCCATCTTCACGATGAGCGCCACCACGCCGTAGACGGCGACGGTGATCACGACGCCGACGATCACGAGGATGATGCCGCGCACGACGAGCGGCTCGTCGAGCACCTCCTTCAGCGAGATCACCATGATCTCGGCGGAGAGGATGAAGTCGGTGCGGATCGCTCCTGAGATCGTCTTCGCCTCTGCGTCCGGGCCCTGGAGGGTCACCGGCACCTCGTGGTCGTGGTCGTCGTGACGGAGCGCGTGGATCACCTTGTGCGCGCCTTCGTACGCGAGGAAGCACCCACCGAACATGAGGATGATCTCGACGACCTTGGGCGCGATCGCGCTCAGCAACAAGGCGACCGGCAGGATGATCAGCACCTTGTTGCGCAGCGAACCCAGCGCGATGCGCTTGATGATCGGCAGCTCGCGCTCGGCCGCGAGGCCCCGCACGTAGGCCGGGGTCACTGCGGCGTCGTCGACGACGACACCCGCCGCCTTCACGCTCGCCCGACCCGCCCCCAATGCCACGTCGTCGACCGAAGCGGCCGCGAGCTTCGCGAGCGCGGCGATGTCGTCGAGCAGTCCTGCCAATCCGCCTGCCATACGTGGCCCTCGTGTGGAAGTGGTGGTGGTCGTGATGTGTTCGGTGGTCCGAGGAACCTAACAGCCGAGGCACCGGTCGCCCGGTCGGCGGTGCGCCACTTCCGGTGGTGCCGTACCCTGACGGGGTGACCGACGAAGCGTCAGGTGGGGGCGCCGCGGCGTTGCTCGCCCTGCACCACGGGCCGGGCTTCCTGCTCCCGAACGCGTGGGATGCCGGCTCGGCCCGCATCCTCGAGCAGGCCGGGTTCCCGGCCATCGCCACGACCAGCGCCGGCATCGCCTGGTCGTGCGGGGTGCCCGACGGCCAGGCCGTGACGCGTGACCTGATGCTCGAGCGCGTCGCCGCCATCGTCGCCGCCGTGGACGTCCCTGTCACCGCGGACCTCGAGGCCGGCTACGGCGACGCAGCCGACCAGGTCGCGGACACGATCACCCGCGCCGTCGCGATCGGGGTGGCGGGCGCCAACATCGAAGACGCCGTGCACCGCACCCTCTTCCCGATCGACGAGGCCGCCCGTCGCATCGCCGCCGCGCGCGCGGCGGCTCCGGCCGGCACCTTCGTGCTCAACGCCCGCACCGACACATACCTCGTCGACCCGGCGGGCGACGTGTTCGACCAGACCGTCGAGCGGGCCACCCGCTACCTCGAAGCCGGCGCCGACTGCACCTTCGTCCCCGGTGTCGTCGACCTGGACACCATCCGCCGTCTCGCCGAGGCCATCCCCGGTCCGCTCAACGTGGTCGCCGGGCTGGCCAACACGATCGACGCACCCACGCTCTTCGCCGCGGGGGTCCGCCGGATCAGCGTCGGCGGCAGCTTGGCCCGCGCCGCCCTCAGCACCCTCGAGCGGGCCGCCGCCGAGCTCGCCGGGGCGGGCACCCTCGGCTTCCTCGACGGCGCGCTGTCCTACGCCGACGTGCAGCAGCGCTTCAGCTGAGCGCCGAGAGCACCACCTTCTCGCAGTCGTCCTCCTTCTTCTTGAACATCTCGTAGCCGCAAGGCGCCTCGTCGAGGCTCATGCGGTGCGAGATGACGCCGCCGGAGATGAAGGCCCTGTTGGACGACCCGTCCAAGAAGGAGGAGTCCGACGAGCTGATGGGGTTCGTGCTCGCCGACTGGCTCGAAGACGTCCTGCGGCGCTGAGCCGGGCGCGCTGCCGCGAGCCCGCGAAGCACGGCCGCACGGCCGCACCGGCGTCGCCGACGACAGACCTCGACGGTGCCGATCCGGCCACGGACCGGCTCACGGCATCTGGTGGTCACCGGCCGCCCGTTCCCCCTCGGTGGCGACATCGTCCTGCGTGGCTCGTGGTTCGGCGGCCGCCCGGTCCGCTCCCTGGCCCGGCCCGTGTGGACCCGTCAGCTGACGAGGGAGGACCACGCCGCCCGAGCGCTGTCGAGCGCGCGGTTCGGAAGCATCCAGCCGGGCCTCGGCGAAGTACCTGCGGACCTCGCAGGGATCTCGATCGGCAGGCGGTTCATCCTGCACACCACGCCCGTCCGGGCATCGAGCAGGCGTGGGGCAGGTCGTCCCGACGAGCGGCTGCATCATGACGGGCCGGGCCCCTAGGGGATGGTGATGCCCTGGGCGCTGGCCTGGCTGCGCACGAGGTCGAGCATGTTGCCCAGGGTCAGGTCGAACTCCTTGAGGTGCAGCCCGAAGCTGCTGTTCGGCCCGATGAGGAGCTGGTCGACGTTGCGCACGTCGCCGGGCTGGTGCGTCGCCGCGATGGTGAGGTACGGGGCGCCCGTCGCCGGTACGACGCACTGCGACACCATCGCGCCCGGCAGCTCCACGGTCGCGGTGCTGACTGCGGGGACCCCCGGGATGCCCGCCGGTGCGACGTAGGCCTTGACGGGCCCGGACCCGCCGCTGATCGAGCTCGGGTTCGTGCACACCTGCGTGGCGTTGCCGCTCGGGGGCGGGGTCTGGTTCGCGCCGTAGGTCTGGTACGCGACGACGCAGCCGTTCGCGGTCGGGGTGCTGCAGACCGGGATGTGCGGCGTGGCGTAGAGGCCGGGGTTGTCGCCGGGCGACGAGCGAATGTAGGGCCATCCCAGGAGGTAGGCCGACACCAGCTTCTTCGTGAACTGCGGATCGTTGTCGAACTCGTCCTGCAACAGCCGACGGAGGTGTTGGGCGCCCTGCGAGTGACCGACGAGCACGATCGGCCGGTCGTGGTTGAAGTTGCCCATGTAGTGGCGGAACGCGTCGCGGACGTCGCTGTAGGCGAGGTCGTTCGCGGCCTTGTACTGGTCCGCAGCCGCGAAGTAGGCATCGAACTTCATCTGCCGGTACAGCGGGGCGTACACGTTGCAGACCGACGTGAAGCGGGCGATCTGCTCCCGGACGATCGCGATCTCCGAAGTCGGATCCGCCGCCATCTCGAGATCGTTCAGCCCGCCCTTGGGCGACGACACCGTGGGATAGACGTAGAAGCAGTCGATCGGCGCCGTCGGCTGTGACTGGTCGTAGCCGTGGAAGGGGTCGAGCTGCGTCGAGCCGTTGGCGTTCACGATCGTGGAATCGAGGAAGCTGCCGACGCACTGGTTCGGGACACCGGCCCCGGGACGGCACAACCAGTTCTGCTCCTGGACGTACGTCGCGCTGGAGAAGCCCACGAACCGCTGCGGGATGCACGCACTCGCCACCAGCACCACGAGCACGGCAGCCACGGCGATGCCGGCGCGGCGGTGGGGACGCCCGCGACCGACCCTGCGCTCAGGCTGCGTTCCGGTCGCTCCGACCATGGCCACCATCCCCCTGTGTTCGAAGTGCAACGACACATCGTCGCACCGACGCCGGCGGTCCGTCCGGTCGTACGCCGCGCCATCTGCTGCGCATCCTTGCAAGTAGAAGACCCAATTGTCAATAAGCAGGCTTGCTGAGATCTCGCCCCGAGCGAGGACGGGTGGACAAGCACGATCTCTGATTCTAGATAAGATCTCTTGTCCGAAGTGTGGGGTTGTGTCACGATGCGCCTGCCCGATGGATCGTCGGGAAGCCAAGACGGCGCGGACGACGCTCCGGGGGCCGATTCGATCGGGAGTCTCGTGCGTGCTCGGATGGGCGACCGCAGTGGGGTCGGGAGGTGGCGCCGGTGAGCGTCGTGGTGTTGGGTGAGGCGGAGGCATGGGCCCGGGTGGCGGTGTACGAGCGCTACCGGGCCGCCTCCACGCTGCATGAGGATGCCGTTCGCTCAGCTGCCGCGTTCGCAGTCGTCATGTCCACGACTCGTGATGCCCAGGGGCGCTGCCTGCCGGGCGAGAACCAGGTCGCGGGAGCCTTGGCCGAGCTGCGCGCCGACCTCCTGCGGCAAGCCGAGCGCTATCGCCAGCTGATGGTGGCGCTCCGACCGATGTGCGACGCGGTCGGGAGTGGACGCGAAGCGCTGGAGCTCGCGTTGCGCGGGTGTCTCGGCGAGACATCGGACGCCGAGGTCGCGCTGGAGGCCGGTCTCTCGCTGCGTTGGCCGATCGAGGCCATCCTCGTGGCCGTCGCGTACGACGTGACCCGTGGCGTGCAGCGGTCACTCGATCACGTGGTTCGGTCGCTGCAGGTCGCGAGCGGGGACTGCGACGACGTCGTGCTCCGGGTCCTCGTCGACGGTCCGCTCGTCGAAGAGGTCGAGCCCTTGCTGGCGAGCGCCCGCGCCGCGGTGGCGTTGAGCCACGGATCGATCGCGATCGAACGCGAGCTCGGGTCTTCCCGCATCGTCGTCCATCTCGAGGACTTCGTCGCACCCTTCGAGGTCGCACCGCCGACCGACCCGGTCGCGGCCGCTCCTCCCCTTCGCCTCGCAACGGTCGGCGGCGCGTGCCGACGGTCGGCCGGCGGGTCTGGCTCGGCCTAGCGGGACTGACGTCTGGCCTTCGCCTTGTCGCTCGACGTTCGACGCGCGTCCTTGGAGGGCTGCTGCTGGCTGAGGCCGGCGAGGATGGTCTCGATGAAGGCGCTCAGCTCCTCGATGAGGTCGTCGGCGGTGCGTTCGCCAGGATCGATCAAGTAGTCGGTGACGATCTCGCCCATGCCTCCGGTGGCGCCGAGGGCGAGCGCGAAGCCGTGCTTGCTGCGGGCGGTGTTCGACTCGGAGACCAGACCGGCGCCGTACATGTCGCGGAAGATCTGGGCGAAGGCGCGGTGGGCGCGACGGCGATGGAGGTCGACCGCCTCGCTGACCCCGGCGGACGTCAGGAACAGCACCCTGGCCGCACGGGGGTCGGCCAGCGCCGCGCGGATGTAGGAGGAGATCATGAGGGGCAGCAGCTCGTCGCCGGGCGCCGGTTCGGCGATGGCTTCGAGCACGGCGGGGAGCAGGCGACCGCCGATGGCGTCGTAGAGCTCGATGAACAGCTGCTCCTTCGTGGCGAACTCGTCGTAGAACGCCTTGTAGCCCACGGTGGCGTGCTGGCAGATCTGCTCGATCGAGGTGTTGGCGTAGCCGTTGGCCGCGAACAGGTCGAGCGCCGATTCGAGCAGCTCGTCCTTGCGTTGGCGCCGTCGGGCCTCGGGATCGAGCCCCTTGATCGTGCGGCCCGTCTTCTTCGCCATCGCCTGAGCATAGGAGCTGCACCCCGGAGCAGGGGGCGACCCGATGAGCGGTGGTCTCGTTCTGAACAAGACTTCTTGTTTCAAAAAGGAAGTCGTACTAGAGTCGCCCCGACATCACCTACGAGGGGGGACCCCAGATGAAGAAGTTCGTGTTGACCGCGTGTGTCGCGGCCTTGATCGTCGGCGTGACGGCGTGCCAGACGATCCGGCCCACCGGCACTCCGTCAGGCAAGACGCCGGTCGTGTTCGTGCACGGCTGGTCGGCCGACGAGACCACGTGGAACGCCGCCGTCGACCACTTCAAGGCCGCCGGCTACACCGCCGGCGACATCGACGTCCTCTACTACGACACGTCGCTCTCCGCGGCCGACGCTTCCGCCAAGCTCGCCACCGAGGTCGACTACCTGAAGACCTACACCGGCAAGGCGAAGGTCGACATCGTCTCGCACTCCTTCGGGTCCATGGTCACGAAGTACTGCATCGAGAAGGGCGCGTGCGCCAACAAGGTGAGCCACTGGATGTCGTTGGCCGGGGCCGACAACGGCACGTCGACCTCGGCGATCTGCGCACCGGTCCAGGCGAGCTGCGCCGACATGGCCGGCACCACCACCACGATCAAGGACCTGCAGGCCGCCTGGGGCCAGATCACCACCCAGAACGTCAAGGTCGAGGTGCAGTGGTCCACCAACGACGGGACCATCGTGCCGGCCGAGAACAGCAAGAACCCGGCACCCGCGGTCAACGTCTCGGTCAACAGCGCACTGGGGCACCTCGACATCCCCAAGGACGCGACGGTGCTCACCGAGACCGTCAACTTCTTCACCCGCTGACGCACGACATCAGGTTCGGTGGAGGTGGTGCTCCGCGGTCGTCCCACCGGCCGACGCGCCACCTCCACCCGTCCGATGGGCGTCGCGCGAGGAGGGCACCGTTGAAGGATCGCTCCGCCCCCCCCCCCCCCCCCCCCCCCCCCCCCAGGGCCCCGCCCGCCCCCCCCCCCCCCCCCCCCCACCCCCCCCCCCCAAGTGACCGATGCGTCGATCGATCTCGCCGTCGCATCCGCCCGCCGCTTCCGAGGCGACGTGCGCAAGGAAGACATCGATCTCCACGTGCACCGGGACCTGCGGCTCACCCCGAGCCAGTGGAGTGCCGTCGTGGGTGTCGTGACCCAGCAGGCGCAGCTGCCGGGACGCCACGACGACACGACGAACGCCCTCGTCATGGAGGCCCTGCTCACCGCGACCAGCCTCCGCGCCCTGGCCACCCGAGTCGACGCCGTGAAGCGAGCGCGGACCCGTCACGCCGCGACCCGGCCCCGAAGACGTGCATGAAGAGCAGGCCGATCAGGAACAGGCCGACGGAGAACGGGACGGTGCCTCGTCCGGTGCGGGCACCGATCGAGCGCGACCGATGACCCTTTACCTCCCGAACACGGCGCTGCACGAGACGGGCGGGGGGGGTCGACGAGTTCGTCGACATGGTCCTCGACCCGCCGCTGCCGCCCCCGCCGGCGCACGACGTGACCCTCTCGAACCCGACCGATCGGGGCCCGGGTGCGCCCCCGGATACGTGCGGCGCAACCGTCGCGACGGTCGACGGTGCCGTCGGCGCTGGCCGACAAGATCCCTGAGATCGCCGGCAGCATCGAGCCCCACTTCGGCCCGGAGGGCGCCGCGTGGCGACCTCGCACGCGGAAGAGATCAGCGTCCGGAACGGCGCCGACCGGGGGCGAGGACCCGGAGGAACATCTCCGTGCAGGTGTCGACCAGCCCGCCGATGTCGATCGGCACGGTGGCGCAGTACCAGTCGACGAGGAGCTCGTTCACCGCGCCGACCAGTGCGCGGCAGGCGATGACGACGTCGATCCCGTCTCCGAGGTCGAGCTCCCGCGCCCGGTTGGCGATGAGGTCGGCGAAGGAGTGCATGACCTCTCGTCGTCGTCGCTCGAGGTCATCGCTGACCCCGACGACCTCGATGAGCTGAATGCGAGCGCGTCGCCGGTCAGCGGTCACGGTGCGGATGAAGGCGTCGAGCGCAAGGCGGGTCTCGAGGCCGACGTCATCGAGATCGGTGGGCACGGCCGCGAAGCAGCGCACCACGAGGTCGGTCATGACCTCGTCGTACACGGCGACGAGGACCTGCTCCCGATCGCTGAACGACTCGTAGTAGTAGCGCTCGGCCAGACCGGCCTCGCGGCACAGCGCTCGGACCGACGCCGCCTGGTAGCCGTGATCGCCGATCACGGTGATCGCCGCCGAGATGAACTGCGACCGTCGCTCGAGGCGGCGGTCCTCGGCTGATCGACCCCCGTACGTGCGTCCCGGAGCCGCGCCTCGACGAGGAGGGAGCGCGCTCGGGGTCCCGGCCGCGGTCTTCGAGCTGTCCACCCGCAGACCGTAACCCGGTCCACGCCTGTCGTCGATCTGCCAACACGCGTTACCAGATGGTGCCCAGCTCCGGCCCGAGCCCGTGCGCGACGCGGTCACCCGCGAGCTCCGCGCCGGTCGATGGGCGTCCACGCGCTCGCGGGATGCATCGGCGGATCGCACGCGGGATCGATCCGGCTGCACGGCCCAGGTGCGACCAGATCATCGGTCATCGGAAGGCTCGGGTCAGCTTCCGTTCGTGCGCCCGGGCGGGTCGGCGGAGAACGTCGTCTCGGCGAGCACGCGACGGAACCACGCACGAAACGCGTCGATCGTCCAACCCTCGCGTTCGACGAGGCGGAAGTACGTGTCGACGCTCGTGATGATCACCGCGGTGGCGACGAGCTCTTCGGGATCGATGTCGGTGCGCAGCCAGCCGCGTGCGGAGCAGACGTCGAGCAGCCGGCGGATCTGGCCGCCGACGCTGGCGAGCAGCGCCCCGAGGTAGCGATCCAGCTCGGGATCGTTCGCAGCGGCCCCGAACAGCGCCCGAACGGTCGGCGCGGAACGCTCGTGGATCGCGGTCTGCTGGGCGACGAGGAAGTCGATGGCTTCGTCACGGTCCTCGATGGCGAGGAAGGCCCGACCGATGTCGACGTCGAGGATGCTCTCCTCGCCGGAGACGCCGACGGCCGCGTGCTCCACGGCCGCGATCATGAGCGCCGCCTTGGACCCCTGGGCCTGCACGGTCTCGATCGAGACGTCGGCGGCCTCCGCGATCTTGGCCAGCGTCGTGCGCACGTAGCCGAGCTCACCGAACAGATCGGCGGCGGCCACCACGATCCGCCGCCGGGTCTCCGCGGCTTGTTGCTGGCGCAGCTCCGAGCGGTACGCGCGCGTGCGCTGATCACCACCATCCGATATTGACTTGGATGCCATAGTGATGAATACTACCTCACATTCGTCAAATCTGCTCCATCGACGAGGAGGCCACGCGATGTCGTCGATCATCATCGCTGCCGTTCCGATCCACGGACATGTCAACCCGCTGCTCGCGGTCGCTCGCCACCTCGTCGCCCGAGGTGACCGCGTGCGATTCATCACCGGCGCCCGCTTCGCGGAGCTGGTGGACGCGACCGGCGCGACCCACATCGCCCTGCCCGATGCCGCCGACTTCGACGACCGCCTCGACATCCACGAGGTGTTCCCGGGGCGCGTCGGCCTCTCGGGGCCCAAGGCCATCGCCTTCGACCTCGAGCACATCTTCGTCGCACCGGCCCGCGCCCAGCACGACGCGGTGATGGCCGCCCACGCGGCCGAACCCGCCGACGTGCTGCTGACCGATCCGATGTTGGCGGGCGGCGCCTACATCGTGGGGCACCCTCGGCCCCGCCGTCCCGCCGTCGTCATGTGCGGTCTCATCCCGCTCTCCATGGCCAGCCCCGACGTCGCCCCGTTCGGGCTGGGGCTCGCACCGGCGAAGGTGCTCAACCGCACGCGGAACCGCGTGCTCACCACGCTGACGCGCCCGGTCTTCCGCACCGCCAGCCGCATCGCCGACGACACGAACCGCGAGCTCCACGGCCGCGCGCTCGGCTATCCGATCATCGACTGGGCCCGCCACGCCGATGCCGTCGCGCAGTTCACCGTTCCGGCTTTCGAGTACCCGCGCCGCGACGCTCCCGCGACGCTGCACTTCGTGGGGCCCATCAGCGCCACCGGCTCGCACGCGCCCCGCCCGGCGTGGTGGGAGGAGCTGGACGAGCGGCCCCTCGTCCACGTCACCCAGGGCACGATCGCCAACAAGGACTTCGGGCAGCTGGTGGCCCCGACCCTCGAGGCCCTCGCCGACGACGACGTGCTCGTCGCCGTCACCACCGGTGGCCGTCCTCTCGACACGTTGCCCCCGCTGCCCGCCAACGCACGCGCCGCCGAGTACCTGAACTACGACGAGCTCCTCCCCCGCACCGCCGTCTTCGTCACCAACGGCGGCTACGGCGGCGTGCAGTATGCGCTGCGGTACGGCGTTCCGATCGTCGCCACCGGCGGCAAGGAGGACAAGCCCGAAGTCGGAGCCCGCATCGAGTGGTCCGGTGTCGGCCGGCGGATCCGCAGTGACCAACCCGGCGCGAAGGCGCTCCAGCGGGCCATCCGCGAGGTCCTGCGCGAGCCGCGCTTCCGCGACGCCGGGTCCCGCATCGCCGCCGACCTGGCCGCGGCACCTGGGTTCGACGGTCTCACCACGATCGTCGACAGCTTCTGCCACCACGCGGCAGCTCCTGCTCGACCGGGGGCTTGACCTCGTTCTCCAGGAACCGGCCGCCTCCTCGAAGCGCCGCGGGTCCGCGTGATGAGGTTCACGCGGATGTGTTCCACCACCCCACCCTCTCCCGTGGGGGCGGCGCGGCCATCACGCGTTCGCGTGGTCCCGACCCCGGGCGAGGTGGCCCACGTTCCGGTGACGCCCGGGGACGTCGAACAGCACGAGGCCGGCGACGTGCTGGTCGACCGCCGTCTCGAGATCGCGGCAGTGCGCGGCGACGCCTCCAACACCGGGTGTGCGCTCGCACCCCTCCTCGTCGTCGGTGACCGTGAGGCGGGGGGGTGATCGCTACCGACCAGCAGGCGTCGCCGAAGCCTCGCCGTTCGGACCGTAGAGCCGGGCCACATCGGGAGAGTCGAGCCACTTGGAGTACGTCGGCGACTGCGGCCAACCGTCAGGTGAGTCCTGCCATTCCTCCTGGCGGCCCCACGGCAGGATGTCGATCAACGCGAAGGTGTAGCTGAGCTGCTCCGTGCCACGGCCGTTCGTGTGCCACGTGCGGTACACCTTGTCGCCGTCGCGGAGGAACACGTTCACGGCGAAGCCCCCGCCCGGCGGCGCCCCGACGTCGGCGCCGAACGAGCTCTCCGACGACGAGTACCAGTCCATCTCGTTCCCGACCTTGGCCTTGTAGGCCAGCGCTTCGTCGATGGGCCCGTTGGTGACGACGACGAAGCGCGCGTCGTAGTTGTCGAGGACGCCCAACCGCACGTACTGCGACGTCAACCCGGTGCAGCCGCCGCATTGCCACTCCGCGCCATCGGACCACATGTGGTTGTAGACGATGAGCTGCGAGCGCCCGTCGAACACCTCCGCCAGGCGGATGGGGCCATCCGGACCGATGAGCCTGTAGTCCGGCAGCTCGACCATCGGCAGCCTGCGACGCTGTGCCGCGATGGCGTCGAGCTCACGCGTGGCGGCCTTCTCCCGCTCACGCAGCTCGTCGAGCGCGGCCTGCCAGGTCTGCTCGTCGACGACCGGCGGGAGCGCCGTGGCGGTCTGGTGGGTCACGATGCTTCCTCCCGAGTGGGATGGATGGGGTCGATGGGTCGACGTGGCGCCGCGGCGAAAACCATCGCTCGAGATCAGTCGGCGGTCGGGTCCCACCCCGTGTAGGCCGCGATGGTCGCGTCCGCATGACTGCGGGCAACGGTGGGATCGACGCCGGCGGCGATCTCGGCGTCGTGCCAGCCCTCCCCTGACAGGGTGGTGAACCGCTTGCCCTCGTCCGAGGCGATCCACGCCATCACCTCGGCGGGATCGACCCGAGCGCCGCCGGACGCGAGATGCAGGTGAAGACCCAGCAGACCCTGGTCCCAGCCGATGCCGACGGCGCCCGGGCCGAACTGCGCCCACATGACCTCGTCGACCTCGGCGACGTGGGTGAGGCTGAGTCGTGTCCGCTCGGGTCCCTCTTCGGTCAGCCGAACCTCGATCCAGCTGATCGCGGGTTCGGCCATGTCGGGCGCTCG
>CAYUOL010000210.1:0-11501 GCA_964446345.1 uncultured Iamiaceae bacterium
GTACCGGCGCCGTCGCTGTCGACGGCTACTTCATCATCCCCGAGGGCGGTCTGGTCGACCCGGCCGCTCTGGCTCAGCAGGCGTTGCAGTCCGTGCAGATCGCGCCGCCCGCGATCCGCACGAGCCCAGAAGAGAACGGACGGCTGTACGTGCAGATCCAGACGAGGTTGTGGATCGATTCGTCGTGGTGGCAGCCCTACACCGCTACCGCGCAGGCGGGCCGGGTGTGGTCGACGGTGACCGCTCGACCGGTGTCGGTCACCTGGGGCACCGGTGATGGTGGCAGCGAAGTGTGCCGTGGCCCCGGGGTCGCCTGGTCGCCCGGCGTCGACGAGGACGCCAGCAACTGCACCCACACCTACCGCCGGTCGTCAGCCTCGGCCGACGGCGGCACCTTCGACCTCTCGGCCACGGTCCGCCTCGAGATCACCTGGACCTCCAATGCGCCGTTCGGTGGGACCCTCCCGGCGATCACGCGCACCTCGACCCTCGATGTCGAGGTGGGCGAGATCCAAGCGATCGGCACGAGAGGCGACTGACATGGCATCCACCCCAACCGTCCGCGCGCCCCGATCGGGAGCACCGAGCACGAACGGCCACCGCCCCGACCCCGTCGCGGGCATCGCCCCACCCCGCCGCCGGGTGCGCATGCCCGAGCTGGTGGTCGGCGTGCTGGTGATGACCGTGTTCGCTCTCGGCGCGGTCCTGTGGCACCTGAGCGCCGTCGACAAGTCACCAGCGCTTGCGGTCATCGGCACCGTCGAACGAGGCCAGACCCTGTCGTCATCGGATGTTCGTGTGGTCTACGTCGCCAGCGACGACAGGCTCGCCCACCTGACCCAAGCCGACATGAACAGCGTGGTCGGCCAGGTGGCGCTCGTCGACCTGGCACCGGGAACCCTGCTCACGCACTCGGTCGTCGCAGACCGTCCTGCGCTCGAGGCGGGCGACGGCATCGTCGGACTGTCGCTCGAACCGGGCGGCTACCCAGCGATGGGACTGTCGCCAGGTGACCTCGTCAACGTGGTCCGAACCGTCGACCCCGCCGACCCGATCACGGACGGCACCGACCAAGGCGACACAAGCGACGACGGTGCTGACGCCAGCATTGGCACCGGCGACGTGGTGATCGCCCGCGGGGCGACGGTCGTCTCGGTCGAGGAGCTGGCGAGTGACCGACTGCTCGTGTCGATCCTCGCGCCGGAGGGCGACGCGGTTGCGGTCGCGGCCCGGGCGGGGTCGGGGTCGTTGCGGCTCGTGCAGGTGTCGCCATGAGATCCGTGGCGTTGTGCTCGGCCCGGGGAGCACCCGGGGTCACCACCACCGCTCTGCTCGTCGCGTCGCACCTCGACGCCGTGATGGTGGAGGCGGACCTGTCCGGTGGTGTGGTCGCGGTGCGTTACGGCCTCGGACGCGAACCGGGCCTGGTCACGTTGGCTGCGGCGAATCCGCACGAGCCCGGCGGTTGGCTCGACCACGCCCAGAACGCCGGCGGCATCCCGGTGCTCGTCGGCCCGGACGCCGCGGAGACAGCGGAGTCACTGTGGCGAACAGCGGGGGAGCGGATCATGGGCGTCCTCGGCCGCTCCAACGGAACGGTCGTCATCGACGTCGGCCGGATCTGGCGCCGCCCCCGCATCCTCGACGCCGCCGAGGTGGCGTTGGTGCTGGCCCGACCCAATGCCGAGGAGCTCGTCGCCGCATCCCACGCGGTCGCAACGCTGAACGCCACCAACCTCGGCCACCGCGGCGCCCAGGTTGGGGTGGTGCTCGTCGGTGACGGCACCTACCGGCCCACCGAGATCGGTGACTCACTCGGCGCGCCGGTCCTGGCCCACCTGCCCGACGACCCCACGACCGCCGCCCACCTCCGCGACGGGGGAACCACCTCCCGATCCCTCGCCCGCTCCCGGCTGTCCCGAGCGGTCGCCGGGCTCGCGGACCTCATCGACCAGCCCGCCGCCCAAGTCCCTGACGTCGTGACGGTCGGATGAGCGCCACCGTCGCACTCACGCCACCCACGAGCTCGACCGCGTCGTCGGCCCCGCTCGAGGGCGAGGCCGCGGAGCTCGTCGGCCGATTGCATCGCATCGTCGGCGAATCGCTCACCGCCGCCCACAGCGCCCATGAGGACGAGGGTCAGGGCCGCCTGTCGGTACCCGATGAACGGGCCCTGGCCCGCAAGTTGTTGGCCGACGAGCTGCGCCGACTGGCAACAGACGCCTACTCCACAGGTCGCCAACCGCTCGACGAAGCCACCGAGGACGCGGTGATGACCGCGGTGCTCGATCGACTCCACGGCCTCGCCCGCCTCCAACCGCTGCTGGATGACCCGTCGATCCGCGACATCCACATCTCGGGGGCGAACCGGGTGTGGCTCACCATGCGCGACGGCACCAAGGTGCGTGGCCCGTCGGTCGCCGCGTCCGACGACGAGCTGGTCGAGCTGATCGCCACCGCCGCCCGGCGACTTGGTCGAAGCGAACGCCGCTGGGACCACGCCCAGCCCGAGCTCAACCTCCAACTCCCCAACGGCGACCGGCTCCACGCCCTCATGGCCGTGTCAGGTCGACCCACGGTGACGATCCGCCGCCACGACTTCGACATCCACCGTGTCGACCAGCTCGTCGCACGCGGTGTGTGCAACGACCTGCTCGCCGGGTTCTTGTCGGCCGCGGTGCGGGCCCGAGCGAACGTCATCGTTGCCGGGGGCACCGGTACCGGCAAGACCACGATGCTTCGCTGCCTCATCAACGAGATCGACCCCGACGAGCGGCTCATCACCGTCGAGGACTCACTCGAGATCGGCCTGGAACGCTTCGAGGACCTCCATCCCGACCACGAGACCCTCGAAGCCCGCGAGGCCAACACCGAAGGCGTCGGCGCGATCACCCTCGCCGACCTCGTCCGCTCCGCGCTGCGCATGGACCCACACCGCGTCATCGTCGGTGAGGTTCGCGGCGCCGAGGTGCTCCCGATGCTGCTCGCCATGTCCCAAGGCAACGACGGGTCGATGTGCTCGATCCACGCCGATTCGTCCAAGGGCGTCTTCGGGCGGCTCGCCATGTACGCGGCCATGACCCCCGAGCGGCTGGTGCCCGAGGTGACGAACCTGCTCGTCGCCAACGCCGTCGACCTCATCGTGCACCTCGGCTGGGTCGAGGGTGAACGGCGCATCACCAGCGTCCGCCAGGTCACCGGCACGCTCGAAGGCCCACACATCGTCTCCAACGAGCTCTGGCGTCCCGACGCCACGGGCACGGCGGCCCCGGCCGCGCCACCCACCCGGGAGCTGACCGACAAGCTCGAGCGCTACGGCTTCGACATCGAAGCCCACGCCATGGCCGACGGGTGGTGGCGATGAGCGTCCTCGTCATCGCCGCACTCGCGGCCGGCGCTGCGCTGGGGCTCCTGCTCGTCGCCGCCGGGCTCACCGGCAGACCGATCCTCGAAGGGGTAGGAGCCGGCGCACAACGCAGAGTCGGCGGCCCCAGAACGGCCCGCATCGCGTCCAGCGTCGCTGCGTTCATCGTTGTGTGGGCGGTCACCGGCTGGTTCGTCGGCGGGGTCCTCGGCGCGCTCACCGTCGCCGCCCTGCCGGGTGTGCTCGGAGGAAAGAGCCACCGCGACCGTGAGATCGCCCGCACCGAGGCCATCGCCTCGTGGACCGAGATGATCCGCGACTCGATCGTCGCCGCGTCCGGGCTCGAAGAAGCCATCATCGCCACCGCGAACGTCGCCCCTGCACCGATCGCCCCCGAGGTCCGCACCCTCGTCCGTCGCCTCGAACACCAACCGCTGCCCGATGCGCTCGTCGCGTTCGGCAACGACCTCAACCACCCCTCCGGTGATCTGGTCGTCGCAGCGCTCGTCATCGCCGCCCGGATGGAAGCCAGCGACCTGTCCAGCCTCCTGTCCCGGCTCGCCGATGCCACCCGCGGCGAGGCGAGGATGCGCATCCGCGTCGAGGTCGGTCGTACAAGAGTGCGAACTGCCACCAAGGTGATCGTCGGTGTCGTCGTCGCCGCAGTGGTGTTCCTCGCTCTGGTCAACCGGGACTATCTCGCCGTCTACGACAGCCCCGTTGGTCAACTCGTTCTGGCCGTCGTCGGCGCCATCTTCGCCACCGGCGGATGGCTCCTCACCCGCATGGCCCGCATCGACCTACCCGAGCGCTTCACGGCTCGAGCCGCCAGCCCGACAACGGTGGGAGCCGAGCCGTGAACGTCGTCGTCATGTGCCTCCTCGGCGCGGGAATCGGCGCCGGCGCGCTGATCACATGGCGTGCGCTCGCCCCTCGACCCACCCCGATCGGGCTCGTCCTCGCCGACCTGGCCCGCCCAGGAACACCGATCGGTACCGAGGCGCCAGCAGCGGACCCGACCATCGACCGCATCGGGTCGATCTCGCGGCGGATCATCGGGGCCGTCGGACAGGACACCTCGACAGGGCTGCTCAGCGAGCTCGAGCTGGTCGAACGCACCCCCGAACGCCACGCCTTCGACAAGCTCCTCGGCGCCGTCGCCGGGCTCCTCGTCCCCAACCTCGCGGCGGTCGCCCTCACCCTCGCCGGGATGACCATGCCCGTCGGTGTCATCGGCGTCCTGTCCCTCGCCACCGCCGCCGCCGGGTTCATCCTCCCCGACTTCCTTCTGCGCGACGAGGCCGAACGCCGCCGACGAGCGTTCCGTCACGCCCTGTCGTCCTACCTGGACCTGGTCAACGTCCTGCTCGCCGGAGGAGCTGGCATCGAGACCGCCCTGCACGCTGCCGCCGACGCCGGAGACGGGTGGGGCTACCGCACCATCCGCAGCGAACTACGCCGAGCACGCCTCACCGGCCAATCCCCATGGGACACCTTCGCCGGACTCGCCGATCGGCTCGGCGTGACCGAACTCGCCGAACTCGCAGCCAGCGTGTCCCTCGCCGGATCCCACGGCGCCCGCATCCGGGCATCACTGGCAGCCAAGGCCGACACCCTCCGAGGCCACCAGATCGCCGAGACCGAAGCCGCCGCCGAAGCAGCCACCGAACGCATGACCGTCCCCGTCGCCGTCCTGCTGTTCGGGTTCCTCGTCTTCATCGCCTACCCAGCCATCGCACAGATCACCTCGGTGAGCGGGCCAACCCCCTGAGCGAGTTCCCCCTGCACCCACCAGAAAGGACAACCCGATGCCCGACATCACCCTGATATTCGACTACCTCTGCGCCCGCTGCGGCATCGACCCCACCGACGAACGGGGCATGACCACGACCGAGGTCGCGGTCATCACCTTCCTGCTCGTCGGCGCCGCCATCGTTGTCCTCGGGATCATCTACACCGCCGCCAAGGGCAATGCCGACAACATCCCGACCCCTGAGCAGCCCGCCGGCTGAGGACCATGGCCCGGCTGCGTGACGAGCGGGGGATGACCACCATCCAGGTCGCCATCTTGTTCCCGGCTGTCCTGATCTGGCTCATGCTCATCGTCCAGTACGGGCTGTGGTGGCACGCCAAGCAGGTCGCCAACGCCGCCGCGGCCGAAGCCGTCGATGCCGCCCAGGTCCAAGACGGCTCAGCCGCCCAGGGCGAAGCCGCTGCGGCCAGCTACCTCGCCCAGTCCGGCAACCTCACCGGCGTCACCATCACCGTCGACCGCCAGGCCACCGTCGTCGTCGCCGAAGTCCACGGCGACGCACCGCAACTGGTCCCTGGCGTCGAATGGGCGGTCACCGCCCGCAGCGAAGCCCCCGTCGAACGGTTCATCCCGGAGCCCGAACGATGAAGCGCTCATCGCTCGACCGGCGCAGCGAGCGTGGCTCGGTATCGGTCGAGGTCGCCGTCATCGCCCCCGCGTTCGTGTTCCTCATGCTGCTCGTCGTGTTCGCCGGCAAGGTCTCCGAGGCCGACGGCAACGTCGAGCGAGCCGCAGCCGAGGGAGCACGCGCCGCATCACTGCGCCAACACCCCGGCAACGCCGCAACCGATGCCCGATCCGCCGTCGAGGCCAACCTCGCTACCGCAGGCGTGTCCTGCTCGACCCTCGAAGCCATCGTCGACACCAGCGACTTCGAACCCGGCGGCACCGTCACCGTCACCGTCGAATGCACCGCGTCGATGGCAGACGTGACCCTTCTCGGTGTCCCGGGAACCCGCACCTTCACCGCAACGGCCACCGAAGTGATCGACACCTACCGAGGAGAAGACGGCCCGTGACCCGATGGAACGACGAACGAGGCAGCATCACCGCGTTCGTCGCGGTCGTCGCCACCGCACTCGTCATGGTCGCCGGCATGGCCTACGACGGAGGCCAAGTCATCCACGCCCACAACGCGGCGCGCAACGACGCCGAACAAGCAGCCCGCGCCGGCGCGCAAGAGATCGACCTCACCCACCTCCGCCAGACCAACGAACCCCGCCTCGACCCCGGCTCCGCTGAGACTGCCGCGCTCGACTACCTCGCCCGCGTCGGTGCCACCGGTACGGCGCTCGTCGACGGCGCCGACATCACCGTGACCGTCACTCGCGTCCAGCCCCTGCGCGTCCTCCCCGGCGCCGACCGGACCATCATCGTCACCGAAACCGCCTCCGCCGTCCGAGGAGACGACCCATGACCAGCCGCCGATCGACCGCGGTCCTTCGAGGCCTGGGCTCCCTCGCGGTCGCCGCCCTCCTTCTCATCGGTGTCCCGATCGGCCTGGCCACACTCGTCGGTTGGCCGCTACCGACCACGATCCCCGATAGCGACACCCTCTCCACCGCCATCAACACCGGCATCACCGACACCTTCATCGTCAACGCCCTCGCCGTCGTCGCATGGATCGCCTGGGCGCAGCTCGCCTTGGCGTTCCTCATCGAGGCCACCGCCGCGTTCAAGGGGCGCCAACCCCGCGACCTCCCCATCGCCCCCGGACTCCAAGCAGCCGCGGCCCGCCTCGTCGCAGGCATCGTCATGCTCGTCGCCCCGCTCCAACCAGCTCGAGCTGTCGCAGCTCCACCACCGCCAACACCGGCCGTCGCCACCGTCGAGTCCGCCGCAGTGGCCGCGCCGCCGTCCATCGCCGCGCCGGTCATCGACCTGCGCGCCCAGCTCGCATGCGACACGCCTTCGTGGCCCACGACCGAGCCTGCGCCGACGTTGGTGGCGGCGCCGACTCGAACCGTTTCGGTCGAACGCCACGACACCTACTGGGCCATCGCTGAACGAGAGCTCGACGACGGGCTGCGCTGGCAAGAGATCCAGGCACTCAACGTCGGGCGCACCATGGTCGACGGGCACGTCCTCACCGCCGCAGACGAGAGCCTTCGGTCCGGATGGGTTCTCGACCTCCCCGCCGAAGAACCAACCGTCACCTCCCCGGAACCCACAGCCAGCGAAGTCGTGGTCGTCGATGGCGACAACCTGTGGGACATGTCCGAGGACCGCCTCGCCGTCGACCTCGAACGCCCACCAACCGACCCCGAGGTCGAGCCGTACTGGATCGACGTCATGGACGCGAACCGCGACCGCCTCGTCGACCCCGCCAACCCCAGCCTCATCCACCCAGGCCAGGTCCTCGTCCTTCCGCCGACCGGCCACGAACCTGCACCCCCGCCGCCACCTCCTGCCGCTCCCGTCGAGCCGGAGTCCCCGCAGCCCGAGCCAGCCCCCGAGTCCGAAGCCGAAGCACCACCGCCTACCACCGAACCGGCGCCGACCACCACGACCACGATCGTGCCGACGTCCACAGCCCCGGTCTCGACGGTCGAGTCACTCCCGCAGGATGAGGAGGCTGAGCCGACCGCCGAGGACCAGCCAGAGACGGCGACGGGGTCGGACTCCGGGTTGGGCTGGTGGCTTGCCCTCGGCGGACTGTCGAGCGTGGCTCTCGCCGTTGGCGCCAAGCGGCACATCCAGCGCCGACGGCGCGAGTTCGCGCTCGAGCACGACGGCGCAGATCTACCCCCGCCCGTGCCCGACCAACGACAGGTCCACCAGACCGTGGTGGCCATGGCCGACGAGGACCTCATCGCCGAACTTCAGTACGCGCTGGGCGAGCTGTCCGTTGACTTCGCCGACAGCGGAGTGCCTTGCCGCCCTCGCCTTGTTCGCCACAGCGCCGACAGCCTCGAGGTGCTCCTCGACCAGCCGGCAACGGTGATCCCCGACGGCTGGAGAGCTGAAGGTGACGGGCTCGTGCTCACCCTTGAGCACGGCATCAACCTCAACGTCGATCTCGATGGCCCATCCTGCCCTGCACCGCTCATGGTCACCATCGGCCAACCAGACGAGGGCGCCCACCTCTACCTCGACCTCGAGGTCGAAGGCGTCCTCGCACTCGAAGGAGACGTCGAAGCCGCCCGCAAACTCGCCCGGTCGATCCTCACCGAACTCGCCCTGACCCCGCTGGCCGACAGCAACCGGGTCATCACCATCGGCGACCTCGTCGACCCCGAAGCAGCGGGCCTACCCCAGCTCACGCACAAGGAGACTTGGCACGACTTCGCCGATGACCTCACCGCATGGGCGACCGGTTCGCACCGCGCCCTCACCTTGAACAACTGGCCCAACGCCTTCGTCGGCCGTGGACACGATCCGAACCACGACGCGCTGATGCCGATGGTCGTCGTTGCCACCAAGCCACCCCCACCCGAGCTCCTCGACTTCCTCGTCGACAACCAGCCCTCCGCTGTCGCCATCGTCGTCGCCGATGCATTCGAGGGCGCCCTGACCACCATCCACTGCGACGCCGGGGAGATCTGCCTCGACGACCTTGACGTCTCCTTCACCCCACAGCAGGTCGACGCCACCGCCCTTGAGGACATGGGTCGCCTGTTCAACATCCCCGACCCCGATGACGACCCCGGCGATGGCGTCGGCGAGGATCACCGCGAAGGTCTCGACCTCGACGGATCGGCCAGCGAACCACCCACGTCTGCCGAACACGAGGCCGGAGCCGAGGAGGCCGCAGAGGTGGCCGAAGAGACGGTCGAGCCGCCTGGCCCACCCACCTACGAGATCCTGGTCCGGCTCCTGGGCGAGATCCGCGTGGAGGGCGCTGAGAAGACCATGCACGCCAAGGCCACCTCGGTCACCGCCTACCTGGCGCTCAACCGAACCGTGACGTCCGACGCTCTCGAGGAGGCGGTCTGGTTCGGCGCGTCGGGGTCGTCGAACCGCAAACGCCTCCTCGAGACCATGACCCGCTGCCGGGACGCCATCGGCTCCCAGCACCTCCCACCCAACGAGCGGGGCTCCTACACGATCGGTCCCGGCGTGCGGACCGATGTCGAGCTCTTCGAGTGGCACGTTGCACAGGTGCAGCGCCAGGAGCCACCCGAGGCGATCGAGAGCTACCGATCCGCGCTCGACCTGGTGACCGGCCGACCGTTCAACTACACGAACACCGGCCGCGCCTCGTTCGGCTGGGTCGACTTCGAGCACCAGGCCACCACCTGGGAAGGCCGCATAGCAGGGGTCGCCAAGGCGTTCACCGAGCTGTGCCTCGACAACGACCAGCCCGACGTTGCCATCGCCACCCTCCGCCGCCTCCTCCAGGCCGCACCGCTCAACGGCGGTGTCGTCGCCGCGCTCATGCGAGTCCACATCGCGACTGGCGACCGCTCAGCCGCCGACCACCTCTACCAAGAGCACGCAGCCGCCCTCGACCAAGCCGACCTCGGCGACCCCGACGACGATGTCGTTCAGCTACGTCTCGACCTCGGTGGGGGCGGTCCACCCTGATGTGGGGCCTCTGGGGTCCGTCGGTCTGTCAGGCCGAGGAACATCCTTGAGCCACCACGGGCTGCGAGGATGGATGAGTGGCAGGTCTGGATACCGGGTGGGCGGTGAGCGAGATCGACGGGTTCTTGCACGTCACTGGTCAGGTAGTCCCCGATATGGGGCCTGGAGTGGCGTACTTCGGCACGGTCATGCGCGGCCCGGCAACGGATGCTTCGGCCCGGGCGCACGTCGTCGAGCAGATACTGGACCGCGTGCTACCTGGGTGGAAGGTTGATCGCCCTGCAAAGGACAAGGACTTCCGATGGCTGCGGGACCAGGCATCACGAGCCAAGGCGGAGTTGCAGCGCTCGGAGGAGCTGGCCGAGAGGCTGGGGGACAACGCGCCAGACATGGACGCGGGCGATCTGCATCCGTGGGCATGGGAGAACGGCCGGTCGTTCTGGAACACGGGACACTTCCATCAAGCCGTCATGCAAGCGGCCATGCGGATCAACGCCGAGACCCAGTCGAAGCTTGGCCGTATGGATGTCTCCGAGACGGCCTTGTTCAACGAGGCGTTCTCGTTGAGCGATCCGAAGCTGGGGTCTCCTCGGCTGCGGCTCGCCGAGAACGACGGAAGCAAGACCTACGAGAGCCTGCACCGCGGTGCACGAGCATTCGCCGAAGGCCTGTACGCCGCTATCCGCAATCCGGGAATGCATGTGCCGACCGACGGCGGCGAGGAGCAACTCGCACTTGAACAGCTCGCTGCCTTCAGCCTGCTCGCCAGGTGGGTTGATCAGGCCGAGGTTGTTGAAGGCTGACCTGACGATCGATTCACTTCGCAGCGGTCCCTCGCGGGCCCGAACGGGGTGTCTCAGTACGAGCACCCGCTCGCTGCCAAGGAACCTGGGGTGACGGGCGCTCCGTCGGCGATGCTCACCAGAAGCGCCTGGGGGCACCTCGCGGTGCCGTCGACCTTGATGGCGAAGTGGAGGTGGGGGCCGGTGCTGTTGCCGGTGGAGGCGCTGTTCATGAGGTGCTGGCCGACCTCGACCCGGTCGCCGGTGTCGATGGTGTGACTGCCGGGGAGGCCGTGGCAGTAGGTGTACTGGGCTCCGTCGTCGCCGTTGATGATGACCCCGATGCCGCAACGGCCGCTGGTAGGCGTCGAGATCACGACGCCGTTGGTGATGGCGTAGAGCGGGGTGCCAGTGGGGACGGGGATGTCGGCGGCGGGGTAGTCGTGGTGGGGCTTGGTGAACCACTCGGGGTGCTCGTCGTACCAGCGGCGTTCGACCGGTAGGGCGTAGTCGCCGGCCACCGCGAGGTCGCCGGTCGGGCATCCGGTGACCATGCCGGTGCCGGTGCCGGTGCCGGTGCCGGGGTCGGCGTCGGCCTGTCCGGCAGCGTCGAGCATGGAGCCGTAGACGTCGCTGAGCAGGGTCCAGTAGGTGGGCGAGGTCGCCCAGGTCCCGGCGAGTCCACCCCAGGTGGTGGCCGAGGCCCCGGCGTTGGGGGACACGTCGGGGTTGGCGAGCGCCGTGTCGTTGCCTGCTGCGTACTTCTTGAGGAGCTGGATGTGGGCTCGTACGCCGATGACGGGGTCGGCGAACGCGCTGCCGGACGCAGCGTTGTCGTAGTGGGCGATGCCGGCGAAGTTGTTGATCGACGTGTCGCGGTTGGTGAAGTGGCCGGTCTCGGCAATGGCCTGCGCGAAGGCCATGTCACCGCGGACACCTTCGGCATCGCCCTCCGACAGGTACAGGGCGATCAGATCCGCGATGTCGATGCCGAGACGGCTCGGTTGACCTCGGC
>CAYUOL010000211.1:0-11492 GCA_964446345.1 uncultured Iamiaceae bacterium
CTTTGGCTCGCGCGTCTGTCGTCATGTGCGACCTCCCCTTTGAAGCCGTTCCCCCCGCACCGTGCCTGGCTCGTGCGATCGCGCCCCGCTCCCGCGAACCGACGTGCACGACGGTACCGGAGCCGGTGCGTCGCGGCGGGGAGCACCGGTGGTCAGCGCGACGGTGCCGTCTCGGCGCACCAGTGCGCCAGCGAGTCGCTCAGCGCTGGTTCCAGACCCGGACCGTGGGGTACTCGTGCTCCCAGCCGAGGATGTTGAGCGTCGCCGTCTCGAGGGGCAGGTGCTTGCCGTTCGTCGGTGCCAGATCGCACCAGCGCGCGGCGAGGACGCGCAGCACGTGGCCGTGCGCGAAGAGCGCGACGGGGCCGTCGGTCGCGCGGGCGCGCGCGATGACGCGGTCGACCCGGGCGGCGACCTGGTCGACCGTCTCGCCGTTGGGGCACGGGTGGCTCCACACCGTCCAGCCGGGCACGGTCTTGCGGATCTCCTTCGTGGTGATCCCCTCGTAGTCGCCGTAGTCCCACTCGAGCAGGTCGTCGGTGACCTCGGCCTGGTCGAGGTACCCCGCCAGCTCGCACGTGCGCCGGGCCCGATCGAGCGGGCTCACGAGCACGAGATCGAACGGCCGGCGCTTGAGCAGCTTGCCCGTCGCCATGGCCTCTTCCTCGCCGACGGGGAGCAGCGGGATGTTCGTGCGGCCCGTGTGGCGGCCGTTGCGGCTCCACTCGGTGGCGCCGTGGCGGATGACGAAGACCTCGTGGTGCCCGGTCTCGTGGATCGGTTGCACCCCGCGGGTGACGTGGCGCTCGGCCACGGTGCCGTCCGGGTTCAGGTGGGGCGCCAGCCCTGCGTCCTCCGTGTCCGCCGCGCCCTCGGTTGCCTCGCTCATGCCGGCGGCTCTTCGGGCCAGCCGCCGTAGTGCGCCACCATGCGCCGTGCTTCGGCCGGGCCCCAGCTGCCCTGGTGGTACTCCTCGACCGGTGGGTAGTTGGTCAGGATGGGGTCGACGATGCGCCAGGACTCCTCGATCGAGTCCTCGCGGGCGAATAGCGTCGGGTCGCCGATCATCGCCTCGTGCAGCAGCAGCTCATAGGGCTCGGGCCCGATGTCGCCGCGCTCGTCCTCGTCCGGGGCGAGGGTCATGGGCTCGGAGATCATCTCGTCGCCCGGGCGCTTCTGGTTCCAGCGGATGGCGGTGAAGTTGCCCGGCTTCGCCTCGATGCGGATCATGTTCATCGCGTGCCCGCTGCGATCCGACAGCCACAGCGGCCGCGGCGGCGGGGCGAACTCGATCGTCATCTCGGTGATCGTCTCCTTCATCGCCTTGCCGGCCCGCAGGAAGAACGGCACGCCGCCCCACCGGGGCGAGTCGAACAGCAGGCGGAAGGCGCCGTAGGTCTCGGTGTCGGAGTCGGGCTTCACTCCGGGCACCTTCTTGTAGCCCTGGTACTGGCCGCGCACGTAGTGGCGGGGATCGACGGGGCGGGCCGCCATCAGCACCTTGGCCTTCTCGTCGCGCAGCGCCTTGGCGCTCTCGTTGACCGGCTGCTCCATCGCGAACAGCGCCACCATCTGCAGCAGGTGGTTCTGCATCACGTCGCGCAGCGCGCCGACGGAGTCGTAGAACGCGCCGCGGTCCTCGACGCCGAACTCCTCGGCCATCGTGATCTTCACGTGCGACACGTAGGTGCGGTGCCACAGCGGCTCGAGGATCGTGTTGGCGAAGCGGGTGACGAGCAGGCTCCGCAGCGCCTCCTTGCCGAGGAAGTGGTCGATGCGGAAGATGGCCGACTCGGAGAACGCGGCGTGCAGCGCGCCGTTGAGCTCAAGCGCCGAGCTGAGGTCGCGGCCGAACGGCTTCTCGATGATCAGCCGCGAGCCCTTGTTCAGGCCCACCGAGGCCAGTCCCTGGGCGACGGTCTCGAACATCGAGGGCGGGATCGCGAGGTGGAAGACGGGGCGCTGCACGTCGCCGAGCACGTCGCGCACCTTGGCGAACGTGTCCGGGGAGGCGTAGTCACCCGAGACGAAGTGCATCGTGGCGGCGAGCTCGTCGAACGACTTCTGGTCGAACTTCTCGCCGGCCTCCTCGATGGCCTCCTTGGCGTGGGTGCGCATGTCGGCATCGGTCCACGGGTCGAGCGCGACGCCGACGACGGGGACGCCCAGCAGCTTGCGGCGGTGCAGCCGGTAGACGGCCGGGAAGAGCTTCTTGTGCGCGAGGTCGCCCGAGGCGCCGAACATCACGAGGGCATCCGAGCGCGGGCGGCCGGCGCCGGCGGGGGTCCGGTCGACGGCCTCGTACTCGTCGTCCGCGATCGACGTGGTGTTCGCTTCGGTTCCTGCCATCAGTCCTCCAGCTCGCAATGGGCCCTCGGCCACCAGCCCCACCGGGCGGTCACCGTAGCCCGGTGCCGTTCCCGGCGGCGGCGGTCGCGCGCCGTCGCCGACGACGCACTCGTGGACGCACCGTGGACGCGGTCGATCGAGGGCGGCCCGGCCGATGAACCGGCGCGCGGTCCGATCGGTGGGGCGGTGCGCGTGCCATGCTCTGCCGAGCCGGACGTCGCCGGGCGGCGATCTCGTTCGGGACGCTCGGCGTCGAGGGATCCGGGGAGCACGACCATGGCCGCACCCATCGAGGACTACGCCATCATCGGCGACACCGAGACCGTGGCGCTGGTCTCGCGGGCCGGATCGATCGACTGGTTCTGCGCGCCCCGCTTCGATTCGCCGGCGTGCCTGGCCGGGCTGCTCGGGGGTGACGAGCACGGCGCCTGGTCGCTCGCGCCGGTCGATCCCGACGTCTCCGTCGCCCGCACCTACCGCGGCGACACCCTCGTGCTCGAGACCGTCTTCACCACGGCGACGGGATCGGTGGCCGTGATCGACTTCATGCCGATCCGCGGCATGGTCATGCCCGAGATCACCGACGACGGGTCGGCGCGCACCAGGCGGGGGGACGCCCCGCAGCGCCGCCAGCAGTACCCGTCGATCGTGCGCGTCGTCGAGGGCATCTCGGGCTCGGTCCGCATGCGCACGAAGCAGACGGCGCGCTTCGACTACGGCGGGATCGTGCCGTGGGTGCGCCACCACGACGGCGGCTTCCTTGCGATCGCCGGGGCGGACGGGCTCGTCGCCTACAGCGACGTCGCGCTCGAGGGGCAGCACCTCCAGCACGTCGGCGAGTTCACCGTCGCCGCCGGCGAGCGCCGGCGGTTCAGCGTCTCGTACTTCCCCTCGCACCTGCGCGCGCCGGAGCGCTTCGACATCGACATCTCGCTCGCCGTCACCCAGAAGTGGTGGGAGCGCTGGGCCGAGCGCTGCACCTACGACGGGCCGTGGCGCGAGGCGATGATGCGGTCGCTGCTGACGCTGAAGGCCCTCACGTACGCGCCGACCGGCGGCATCGTCGCCGCGGCCACGACGTCGTTGCCCGAGTGGATCGGCTCGGTGCGCAACTGGGACTACCGGTACTGCTGGCTGCGCGACGCGACCTTCACGCTGCAGGCCCTGCTCGAAGCGGGCTACGACGACGAGGCGGCCGCGTGGAGCGACTGGCTGCGGCGGTCGGTCGCCGGCGACCCCGACAAGATGCAGATCATGTACGGCGTCGGGGGCGAGCGCCGGCTGATGGAGTACGAGGTCGAGTGGCTCCCCGGGTACGAGTCCTCGGCGCCGGTGCGGGTCGGCAACGCCGCCAGCGGGCAGTTCCAGCTCGACGTCTACGGCGAGGTCATGGACATGTTCCTGACCGCCGAGAAGGAGCAGCTCGTCCACCAGACGGGGCACGGCGACGAGGTCCAGGGCCTGCCCGACGACGCGATCGACCTCGCCCGGTTCCTCGTCGACCACGTGGCCACCGTGTGGCACGAGGCCGACGACGGCATCTGGGAGGTGCGCGGCCCGCGCCGCCACTTCGTGCACTCCAAGGTCATGGCGTGGGTGGCGGTCAACCGGTGGCTGCAGCTGCTCGACACCCTCGACCTGACGGACGACCCGGGCCCGTGGCGCGACCTGGCCGACGAGATCCATGCCGACGTGTGCGCCCGGGGCTTCAACCCCGAGCTCAACTCGTTCACGCAGTACTACGGCTCGACGAACCTCGATGCCAGCCTGCTCATCATCGGCATCGAGGGGTTCCTGCCCCCCGAGGACCCCCGGCTCATCGGCACGATCGAAGCGGTCGAGCGCACCCTGCTGAAGGACGGCTTCGTGCTGCGCTACGAGACCGACGTCAAGGCCGAAGGGGCGGGGGAGGGCGAGAGCGCGAGCGCCGTGCCCGAGGGCGAGCGGTACGACACGGTCGACGGCCTGCCGCCGGGCGAGGGCGCGTTCCTGCTGACGACGTTCTGGTTGCTCGACGCGCTGGCGTTGATCGGGCGCGTCGACGATGCCGCCGCGATCTTCGAGCGCCTCGTGGCGCTGCGCAACGACGTGGGGCTGCTGGCCGAGGAGTACGACCCGGTGGCGCGGCGCTTCCTGGGCAACTTCCCGCAGGCGTTCTCCCACGTCGGCCTGCTGAGCTCGGGCTTCAACCTGCACCGCCTCGGCGTCACCGAGGCCTCGCCGCCGCCGCCGGACGGCGCCGCGAGCACCGCCGGCCCATGAGCGCGGCCCGCGACGGAGGCCCGCCGTGGTGGATGGCGCCCGTGCTCGGCGCGGTCGGCGGCGCAGTGGACGCCGCCGGGTTCCTCTTCCTCTTCGGGCTGTTCACCGCCCACCTCTCGGGCAACACGACCGGCTTCGGCGTCGCGGTCGGCACGGCGGATTGGCAGGACGCCGCGAAGCGCCTGTTCATGATCCCGGTCTTCGTCGCGTCGACCGCGGCGGGGGTGGCGGTGTCCGAGTCGATGCTGCGCCGCGACGGCTCGCGCGCCGGGCGCGCCCGTGCGCTCTGGGCCCTGCTCGCGGTCGAGACCGTGCTGGTCGTCGTGTTCGCCGCGAGCGCGAGCACCATCGGCGCCCGGGCGGACTTCGCCGTCGACACCGCGGCCTTCTTCTTCATCGGCTCGGTCGCCGCGATGGCGATGGGCGTGCAGAACGCGGCACTGCGGCGGGTGTCGGGTCTGGCCGTGCACACGACCTTCGTGACGGGTCAGCTGACGGAGGCCGCCGTCTCGTTCGTCCACTGGCGCCATGCGAGCGGTGCCCTGCGGCGCGGGTCGTCCCGCGCCGATCGCGCCGCGCTGGTCGCCGACCGCGACGCGGCGCGCCGCAGCTTCGACCTCGCCGTCGCCGTGTGGTGCGCGTACCTCGCCGGCGGCATCGCGAGCGCCTGGTCGGTCGTGAACGTCAGCCGGTGGATCGTGCTCGTGCCCGCTGCGGTGATCGCGGCGACGGCGGCGAGCATCGCCCGGGCGGGCCGCGTTCCGGCTACTTCTTCTGCAGCGAGCTGAGGCCAGCCACGGTCGCCTCGGCCTCCATCCGCGCCAACGCCGCGCGATCCCCGCCGCCGGGGCCGAGGGTGCCGAGCCAGAAGTCGGTGGTGATCTTCTCGTCGAGCTCGTCCCACGGGCTGGGGTCGTCCTCGAACGGCGGTGCGTGGGTGCCGCCGGCGAGGGTCACGAACCAGATCGGTCCGGCGCCCTCGGTGAACGTCTTCACCTCGGCGGCGTACGGCAGGGCCGCGTCCTTGTCGCCGTGCATGATCAGCAGCGGCACGTGCCCGTCGATGTGGTTCTCCCCTCCGCCCACCGGGAGCTGGGCGCCCGAGAGCACCTCGGCGCTCTTGATGCGCGGGTCGCGGCAGCAGTCGTTGAAGACGACCCCGTAGGTGGTCGCGCCGCCCAGCGAGAGCCCGCCGGCCCCGATCTGGTCCTTCATGATCAGGTCGTGCACGGGGCTCGTGGGGTCGTCGGCCAGACGCAGCATCTCGTCGATCACGAAGCGCACGTCCTTCGGTTGCTGCGCGAGCCCCGTCCAGTTCTGCGCGTGGCCCGCCACGGTGTCGTTGGTGAGCGGGAACGCCGGCGCCGCGACGACGAAGCCGGCCCGAGTCCATGCGGCGAGCAGCTTCGTGAACTTGTCCGGGTGGCCGCTGAGGCCGTGCGAGAACACGATCAGCGGGAACGGGCCGCCTTCCGTCGGCGTCCACACCGTCGTCTCGAGCGTGCGGGTCGGGCGCGCCGGGGTCTGCGCCCCGGTCTCGGTGGGCCGGCTCGAGTCCACGAGGGTGATCGTCGTCTGGCGGGTGCCGAAGGGCGCGCCCGCGGTTGCGGCGGTGGACGGGGGCGCGCCGGCCCCGCCGCCCGAGGTCCCGGGGGCTCCGGAGGTCCCGGACGAGCCGGCCGGCCCGCGGCTCGCCGCGGTCGTCGGCGTGCTGCCGGCCGAGGCGGCGGTGCCCGTCGTGGCGGTCGTGGTCGTGCACGCTGCGGTGGCGAGCGCGAGCGCCGCCACCCCGAACGCCACGGCGCGCGTCAGCGCGCGTGTGGTCCGGCCGGCCGCGGTGGGGGGCGGGGCAGAACCGTGCGGGGCGGGCGGTCGTGGTCCGGACATGCGAGGGGGCAGCTTAGGGAGCGAACCCGCCGCGCGAACGGCGCATGGTCACGGGGGGCCGGGGAAGGTGGAAGAGCGAGGTGGTGGGCCCACCCGCCGGAGCGCGGTGCGCCGATCCCCGAGGCTCATCCGGAACCGCCTCCGACAGCGAAGGGGAACCATGAGGTACCGCGTCGACGACCACAAGGGGAAGCTCGCTGCGGTCGAGGTCGAGGACCTCGATTGGGACGCTTTCCGGGACCAGCCGCTCGACCAGGACGCGCTGCGCTGCATCGCGTACATGCACGACGTCGAGCACCACACGATCTGCTACCTGCGCGACGTGCTCGTGACCGACGCCCACCGCGACCACGAGATCACGAGCTTCCTGACGTTCTGGGCCTTCGAGGAGTACTTCCACGGCGAGGCCCTCGGGCGCGTGCTCGAGGCGCACGGCGAGGCCGGGTCGGCGGTGCGGGTGCCCGCCGCCCGCCGCCGGGCCGGCCGGCACGACCGGCTGATGCCGGTGTACACGATGGTCGCCAACAAGCTGACGCCGCACGTCCCCGCCGTGCACATGACGTGGGGGGCGATCAACGAGTGGACCGCGCATGCGGCCTACGGGCGCCTCGCCGTGCGGGCCGGGCACCCGGTGCTGAGCGAGCTGCTCGCCCGCATCAAGAAGCAGGAAGGGCGCCACATCGACTTCTACGCGTCGCAGGCCGAGCGGCGCCTCGAACCGAGCCGGGCGGCGCGGCGCATGACGCGCGCCGGGCTCTCCCGGTTCTGGACGCCGGTCGGCGCCGGCCTCATGCCCGCACCGGAGGTCGAGCACATGGCCACGTACCTCTTCGGCGACGAAGCCGGGCAGGCGGCGGCCGCCCGCATCGACCGGCGCATCGACATCCTCCCCGGCCTCGCGGGCATGCACCTGGTGTCGCGACGGCTGGCCCGGCTGACCGGCACCGAAGCGCCGGTGACGCCGACGGCCACCGGCCCGGCGGCCGTCGGGGCGGAGGCGCCGGCCCGCCGCACCGCGTCCGCGCGTGGACCGGCGAACGCCGAGACGCCCTCCCGGCCGACGCACCGACCGCCGTCGCGCCCCGCCGCATCGGAGCGTCGCCGCGGTCGCGCCGTCGCCGCCTGAGCGCGCCGCCGCGCGCGGCAGGGGCGGCGCGCGGATCCGCACGCGGACGCGGCTCGTTCGGCAACTTCCGGGCGCCGTTCCTCGTAGGATCTGCGACCGTGACTGGACTACAGCCTGGCGCAGCGACCATGACGGTGTTGTTCACGGACCTCGTCGATTCCACGGCGATGCGCAGCCGGATCGGGGACGATCTCGCTGACGACGTGCGCCGCGAGCACGACGAGCTGATCTCGCGGCTCGTCGACGAGAACCGCGGATCGATCGTGAAGGGCCTGGGCGACGGCATCATGGCCGTGTTCGGGGCCCCCAGCGCCGGCATCGCGGCTTCGGTGGGCATCCAACAGGCGGTGGCGAAGCGCAACCGCGGAGCGCGCGTACCGATCGCGCTGAAGCTCGGGTTGAGCGTCGGCGAGGTGCGCGTCGAGGCGGACGACGTGTTCGGCACGCCCGTCGTCGAGGCCTCGCGCCTCTGCAGCGCCGCGGGCGCCGACCAGATCCTCACCGCCGAGCACGTGAAGCTGCTCGCCGGGTCGCGCAGCACCGCGACGTTCCGCGAGTTCGGCGAGCTCTCGCTGAAGGGGCTCAGCGAACCCTTGCGCACCCTCGAGGTGCTGTGGTGGGAGGCGAGCGACGCGCCGAGCATCCCGTTCCCCGAGATCCCCGCGCTCACCACGTCGTCGACGTTCGCCGGGCGCAGCGTCGAGCGCTACGCGATCGGCCATGCGTGGCTGAACGCCCGCACCGCCAAGGCCCCGGTCGTGTTCGTCAGCGGCCCCGACGGCATCGGCAAGACCCGCCTCGTCGCCGAGTTCGCCCGTCGCACCACCGGCAACGAGGGCGGCACCGTGCTCTACGGGCGGTGCAGCGACGGCGGCGGCGCGCCCTTCCAGCCCTTCGCCGAAGCGATCCGGTACTACGTGTCGAACGTGCCGTCCGGGCAGCTGGCCGATCTGCTGGGGGCGTTCGCCGGTGAGCTCGTGCGCATCGTCCCCGAGCTCGCCGAGCAGCTGCCGAACACCAAGCAGGCCACGCAGGGCGATCCCGAGTTCGCCCGGCTGCGCCTGTTCGACGCCGTCGCCGGCTGGCTCTCGGCGGCCTCGCGCGACGAGCCCATGATCTTCATCCTCGACGACCTGCAGTGGTCGAGCGGGTCGACGCTCGACCTGCTGCGCCACGTCGCCGACTCGCCCACCCGGATGCGCGTGCTCTTCGTCGCCGTCTCGCGCGACGACGGCCCGGCCCTCGAGCGCCTGCAGGACCTCCAGGCTCACCTGCGCACCGCCGGGCGCGGCGTCGAGCCGATCTCGCTGCGCGGGCTGTCCGCCGACGACATCGAGTCGCTGCTGGCCGAGGTGGTCGGCGACCTGGGCGACGCAGCCGCACCGCTGGCCACGCGCCTGGCCGACTCCACCTCCGGCAACCCGCTCTTCAGCCTCGAGATCGGGCGGCAGCTCGTCGCCACCGGTGCCATCACCACCGACGGCACCGGCGTCGGCACGATCGAGGGCGATGTCGCGCAGCTGGCCCTGCCCGCCACGCTCGCCGACGCCGTCACGTCCCGCGTCGAGGCCCTCGGCGATGCGGTCGTCAAGGTGCTGCAGCCGGCATCGATCATCGGGGACGAGTTCGACCTCGCCGTCGTCCGGGCCCTCGCCGGCGTGTCCGACGACGAGTGCGCCGCCGCGCTCGACACCGCCATCGCGGCGGGGCTCGTGGCCGAGCTGCCGGGCTCGCGCCAGCGCTACGCGTTCGACCACGGCGCCCAGCAGCGCGCGGTCGCCGACACCGTCGACGCCGCGCAGCGCGTCACGTGGCACGAGCAGATCATCACCGAGATCGAGCGGCACGCCGGCACGCAGGACGACCGCTACGCCGTCGAGCTCGCGCGGCACCACCTCGCCGCGGCGGAGCAGGGGGGCGACACGAGTGCCGCCATCGACGCGTGCATCCGGGTGGCCGACCTGGCTCGTGACCGGCTCGCCGCCGACGCGGCGGTCACCTGGTACCGCCGGGCGCTCGAGCTCATCGACGTCCAAGGTGAGGATCCGCGCCTGCTGCCGCTCCTCGTGTCGCTGGGCACGGCCGAGCGCCAGGCCGATCTCGACACCGCCCGCGAGACGCTGCTGCGGGCGTCCACCCTCGCCAAGGCCGAGGGCAACGCCGACCTGCTGTTCGCGGCGGTCAGCGCCAACGTGCGCCCCTTCACCGGGCGGGCGGCGCCCCACGACGCCGAGCGCGTCTCGGCGCTCCGCGACGCCTTGCAGCTCAACGGCGAGGCGTCGCCGGCGGTCCGTGCCCGCATCCTGTCGTTGCTCGCGTCGGAGATGACGTGGGCCAACGACGCCGACGACCGCTTCGCCATGGCCGACGAAGCGCTCTCGCTCGCCCGCGGCCTGGAGGACGACCGAGCGCTGGCCAACGTGCTGCTGCTGCGGCTGTCCACCATCGCCACGCCCGACACCCAGCCCGAGCGGGTGGCGCTGGCCGAAGAGCTCTTCGCCCTCGCCGGTGACCTCGAGGACCCGTCGCTGCGCTTCCACGCCGCGCTGGCTCGGGCGACGGCGGCGGGCGAGGCCGGCGACATCGAGGCCTACGACCACTGGCTGGGCCTCGCGGCCGTGGTGGCGAGCGGGCTCGACATCTCGCTGTTCACGTGGCTGGTCGACCTCGCCCGCGCCTCTCGCGCCTACCTCGCGGGCGACCTGGGCGCCGCCGAGCGGCACGCCGACGAAGCCCTCGTGTCCGGCCAGCTCGCCAAGCGCGCCGAGGCCGAGCTGTTCCACGGTGCCGTGATCCTCGCGGTGCGCAACATCCAGGGCCGCATCGAAGAGGTCTCCGACAACATCGATCCCCGCACGTCGGCGGCGAACACCGACATGTTCCTGCTGTCGCGGGCCGCAGCCGACGCCGGCCGCATCGACGAGGTCGAGCCCCGCTACCACGACATGGCGAAGATCCGGTTCCCGCTGCGGCGCGAGCCGTACGTCGGCGCGACCCTGGCGAACCTCGCCTACCTCGCTGCGCTGATCGGCGATCCCGAGGGCGCCGAGATCCTGTACAGCCGGCTCGAGCCGTTGTCCGACCGCTTCGCACCGGTCATCGTGTTCCAGCACGTCGGTGCCCACTACCTGGGCATGCTCGCCGCCACGCTCGACCGCCCCGACGACGCGCACGAGTGGTTCGCCAAGGCCGTCGAGCTCCACAAGGCGGCTGAGGCCCCGCTGTTCGTCGCCGAGACGCGCCTCGAGTGGGCCCGGCTCTGCTTCTCGACCAACGAGGTTGCTCGCGCCCGCGAGCTCATCGGCCAGGCGCTCACCGCCGCGGTCAAGGGCAACGCCGCCGGGCTCGAGACGCAGGCGCGCGCCCTGCTCAACGCGTCCTTCACCACGTCCGAGACCGCCGTGCCCCGCGTGACCGGGCAGATCCCGAAGCTCACGCCCGAGGAGACCGAGAAGACCGACGCCGTCGCCGAGGCCGTCACCGCTGCGGCGGCGGACGACACCGAGCCCGTCGACGCGGCGCCCGCCGGCGGCGAAGCGGCGGACGTCGCGCCCGACGCCGAGACGGCCGCCACCGAGCCCGCGGAAGCGGCTGCGGAAGATGCCGAGGACCGTGCGGCTGCGCCGACCGCGGCCATCCCGCCCCAGCCCGAGCAGCCGCCGGCGGCGCCGCCCGCGGCCGCGGGGTTCGTCGTGCCACCGCGGCCTCCGGTGCCCCCGCCGCCCGCCCCGATCCCCGTCTTCGTGCCGGCTGCGGCCGCCCCGGGCGCCGTGCCGCCCGCGCCGGGCGCGGTCCCGCCGCCTCCGGGGCCCGTCCCCCCGCCGCCGGGAGCGATCCCGCCGCCGCCCCCCGGGCCGGTCCCGCCGCC
>CAYUOL010000212.1:0-11467 GCA_964446345.1 uncultured Iamiaceae bacterium
TGCGATGTTCTGGACGTCCCGCACTTCCCACTCGCCACGGCGTACTTCGAGGAGCGGATTGTAGGCAGCGCTCTGACCATTGGTGGGATCGAACAGCAGCACGCGGCCGAAGCGTGCGCGCCAGCCTGCGGTCAGCGTCCAGTTCTCGCCCTTGATGTCGTGGACGATCGCCGAGTCTGGCCAGGTCAGAAGCGTCGGCACGACCAGGCCCACGCCCTTGCCGCTCCGTGTCGGAGCGAAGCACAGGACATGCTCGGGACCGTCGTGACGCAGGTAGCCGCCGCGCCAGCGCCCGAGAAGGACGCCGTCGTCGCCGAGCAGGCCGGCGTCTCGAATCTCGCGGGTCTCGGCCCACCGCGCCGATCCGTAGGTCGTGACGCGCTTGGCCTCCCGGGCGCGCATGACCGACATGGCGGTGGCCACGGCGACGGCGGCCACACCGCCAGCAGCTGCGATGTATCCGCCCTCGACAAAGACATGAGGCGCATAGGCGTCGAAGGAGAACCACCACCAGAAGAAGTCTTGCGGTTGGTAGACCGGCCATCCGAACAATTCGAACCATGGCTGCCCGAGCTGCGGCTGGAAGCCGAGGCACCATGCCGTCCATTCAGTCGCGGACCAGACGAAGCCCAACACGACGAGGCTGACGAGAAGGATCTGGCCCCAGAGAATCTTGGTCGCATTCATGGTCCGGACCATTGGAACGCCACGACGTGAACTCAAGGAGACGCGCGACCGGGGTGGCGGGACGGATACACCGGCGAAGAAATCGGATGCTCTCTGGTTTACCGGTCGTGAGCCGAACGACTGACACATCTCCAATCGGATACTGGCTCGTCGATTACACGCCCAGTCCTCGCTTCCGCCCAATGCTCCAGTCGACGGTGCCGTTGGACGACATGGTTCCCAACACCTGTCTCCCCAACTGCTGCTCCAGCGCTGGTCGCCAGGGCACGAGCTGGAAGCCCAGACCATCGTCGATCATGGCGAAGCGCCCGGACGACAGGGTCACGCGCTGCCGATAGACCCCGGAGACGCGCTCTCCCTCGGCAGACGGCCGATGAACCAGGCCTGTCTCGACCGCGAGCTTGGCGGACACTTCGGATAGTTCGCGCTGGCTCAGGGTGTTGAGCAGATCGCGCGCGAAGACGACGCGCTGGCCCTGACGTCGCGCCAGGCCTTCCCCGGCGAGGTGATCGACGCGACGGTCCATCGCTTCGCGCACCTCGGCGCCGAAGGCATTGCCGCTCGTGGCCGGCTCTCGCGTCAGGAGCTGGCGATCGAGCCAGGTCGCTCCAGAGGCGGAGATCTGGGCCTCGAGCAGAAGGTCCGACCGTGTGGCAAGCGACAGGCGAGTGTGGCCGCGGGTGCCATCGTAGGATCGCGCCTCGACGATCGCGCCCGGTAGGGCGTCGCCGGTCATTTCCAGGTCGGAAAATTGCAGATGGTGCGTCCGGCCGTCGACGCCCTCGACAATGGCGTAGGCGGAGCCCTTGAGCTCGTCGTGCAGCCCTCGCGCGACAAGGCGGCCCAAGACCTGATCCGTGCCGGCGTCTCCATGGATCGCAAACCTCGTTACGTCGGGCTCGCGGCCGGCGCCGGTCAGCGCCCGGTGCATCGTCTTGATGATGTCGCCGCGGATCGAAAGCTCCCGAAGCGACTGTTCCAGGCCCGGCTTCAGTGTCCAGGAGGCAGGGCCGACTTGTTCGGCGAAGCCCAGCCGCACGAGCTTGTTGACCCGTCCCAACATCAGCGTCCGCGATTGGGGATCTTGATCGACGGCACCCGGGCGTAGATCGGCGACGCCACCATTTTCATCCGCCAAACCGCGTAAGGCCCGGTCAAGGCTGGTCCAGCGCTCGGCGTCGACCTCCCTTTCCAGGGCGGAGCGGATCTCCAGCTCGCTCCGCGGCCCGAGCTCCAAGGTGACGCGCTCGGCAGCGCGATCCCGGAGGCCGCGGCTGATGTAGGCGCGGCTGATCACAAGATCTTCTCCGTCCTCCGCCTTGCCACGGACCAGGACATGGACGTGCGGATTGTCGGTGTTCCAATGATCGGTCGCTACCCAGTCAAGCCGTGTGTCGAGATCGCGCTCGACATCAGCCATCAGCTCGCGCGTGAAGGTCCTTAGATCCGCCAGCTGGGCCGCATCTTCCGGCGAGACGATGAAGCGAAAATGGTGCCGGTCATCCTCGCACCGCTCGCCGAAGGCGCGCTCGTCGGCCGCCTCGGACCGCGCGTCGAACATCCGGGCATCGGCCCCGTCCCGCGTGACGGCCTCGCGCTTCAGGTAGGCGATATGCCGGGGAAGCGGCGCCGAACGGAAGCGCGTGCCGTGATGACGCACGACACGCGCCTTGGTCACGACGCGCCGCGCGGTCGGGGGCAGCGACAGCGAGAGGGCGGCGCGCCGGCCGCGCCCGAAGCGCGAGCCGTCGGTTCCGGCGCTGCCGCGGCCGAAGCTCTTGCCGATATGGCCTGCCTTCTTCGCCGCGCGCATCACTTCGCCGACGAAGGTCTTTGGCCGCCTGGCGCCCCGATGGCTGTCACGGATGCGCCCTGGCCGGACGCGAAAGTCGTCGTCGCGGCGGATCATCGTGCGGAGGCCGGCTCGGACCGGTACCGATGGCGGTCGGGTCGTTGAAATGGTTCAGCTTTCGGCTCGAAGCGCCAGCCGGTGCGAGTACTCAGAGCCTCATGAAACTCAAGCCGGCCAACCATATGCGCCCGTCCGGAGGCGGCGCTTTTCCCTTGCCGTCCATGGCTGGGGTGTCTCCGTCCAATGCCCTTGATACTTTGCCACCCGCCACAGCCTGCCAAGGCACGACCGAGACCAATGGAGGTCATGGCCATCCTCTCCGATCGGATTTGGGTGCGAACAAGCCGTCGGAGTGCGGCACATGTGCTGTTGTCGTTGGCACCGAGCCGCTCATGGGACGGCGATCCTGTGGCCCACCGGAAAGCGGTTGAAGGGGTGCAAAACCGCCGCTCGTTGTCGCAATGAAGAGCGAGCTTGATGTCCATGACGCAGCACTATTCGCGCCGTCTGACGAGGCGGAATCTAGCAAGGAGGTGAACGCCGTGATGTAGGAGAGGGTTTCCGACGGCAGCGGCCTGCCCGTCGCAAGATGTTCTTCATAGCGACTCGGCCCCGCATTGTAGGCCGCGAGGAATCCGCGCTCGCCAAAGCGATCGAGCAGCTCCCGCAGGTAGGCGGTCCCCGCAATGATGTTGTCGTGCGGATCGTAGGGATCTGGACCCAGGCCGTAGCGCGATTGGAGCTCAGCCCAAGTGTACGGCATGATCTGCATCAACCCCATGGCGCCGGTCGGCGACACAGCACGCACCACGCCACCACTTTCCGCCTGCATGACGGCTCGAATCCAGGACGCCGGAACAGCGAATTGCTGTGATGCCATTTCCACGAAGCTCGGGATGCGATCTGCCGCCGCAAGAGCACTGGCAGGATGTGCAAGGTCCTGCTGGGCGTATGAGAGACTTGTGGACCCGAGCAGAAGGACCGCACCCATGCTGCAGACTGAAAGTCGGTGTCCCGCGGTCAGCCGGACGATCGGTAGTTGCACGTCAACCCGACAGATGACCGAGAAGAGGAAGGAGGCACGCCCGATTGCCTTCGGTCGGGCGGATCGTCGGCGGAAGGACAAAGGCACGATCAATTCCTTTCAATCCAGAGGGGAGTAACCCGACCGACGATTGTCGAAGCGGGCAGCAGGCCGAAGTAGCGACCGTCAAATGAACCCTCGGACTGCCGGTTCATCAGGAAGACCTCGCGATCCGCGACGATCCGGCATCCCTGCCAGACGGGCAGGTTTCGTCCGCGACGATCACGGTCGAGCGCATCGCCCACTGCCATCTCGTCGACAGTGATCGTGCGGCCGGTTCGGCAGACGGATTGGCCGGGAACGGCGAGGACATGCTTGAGGATCGGCACGCCCACCGGGAGATAGCCGCGCTCCTGCAGGAACGACGCAATGACTTCGGGCGGCCTGACCAGGACCAGCTCACCCGGGTAGAGCTTGCCAACGGGAAGGACGGCATACAGGCCAATCGGCACGCTGGCGCTGGCATTCCAGATCAGCTGCGGGGCAGGCCGCAGCAGCATCAACGAACCGACGATGAGCGCGGCAAAGATGATCCAGCCTAGGCGTGTCATGCGTCGATCTTCCGGCGCAGGAGCCAGGCTCGATGCGCCGCATGGCTGTAAGGGCGCGGGGCCTGTCCTGCCGCGAGTCGGTTGTGAACATGCCGCCAGTGGTCGGGACAGGCGTCGGCGGCGTCGATGCCGATCTGCTCGGCGGCATCGATTGCTTGCAGCACACACTCGACCCTTGGCCAGCCCGAGGCGCGCAGGAGGATTTCGCCACCGGGGCGCACATAGGGGACCGTCGAGAAGCCTTCACCGCGCCGGACGGTGCGCAGGATGTCGATCCGCGAGACGATGGTGCCGAAGTCGCCCGCGGCCCACCGGACATATGCGACGATGCTGTTGGGTGCGAAGCTCAGGATGCGGCGGCGACGATCGAGGAGCTGTTCGGCGACGTCGCGGCCGAAGCGGATCCAATGCTCGATCTGCTGCCGATGCCAGATCAATTCGATGTGGGTGAGGGCCTCTCGACTGACGCGCGTCTCGGTCATGACGCACCGTCTTGGGACTTTTCCCCGTCCCGGCCGGGCTCAACTACAGAAGAGTTAGATTCATAATCGTTAGACTCTGAGTTAGGAGCCCCGGAAGCCGCTGGTCCGTTTGAAGAATTCGATGATTCCGGTTCCTGATAGCACGTGCGGCGGGTTCCTGATGGCACGTGCGTTTCGGTTCCCGATAGCACGCGGGCATTCACATGTTGTCCACGGGCAGCGGTGGATGGTTTCGTCGGCGCAAATGCCAGCAGCTCTCTGCCGGCAGTGTTGCGTTCGATGAGCAGCCGGTAGCCCGGAAGTGGCTGGCGGCGGACGATGTCGCGCAGCTCGAAGGCGAACCGTTTGAACGGCGACAGGCTCGCCGATTTGAGATGAAGATGCCGGAACTCGAACCGCCAACCAGTCGACTGATGGCCGGCATGTTTGCGGACGATGCGATAGAGCCAGCGTTCCACGCCGCCGGTCAGCGCAAAATATCCGCGATCGATCGTCAGCACGAGCGCATCGTCGAGGACTGCCCGATAGAACCAGTCCGGCACGATCAGATCGATGCCATCGGCATTTCCATGCGCATCGGCACGCTCCGTCCATTCGTTGATCCAGGAGAAGCGATGCATCCGGCGCTTGCTGATTTGGCGCAGGGAGGTGGCAACCGTGGTCGATTGGAGACGGTCGAGGGCCGCTTTCAGGCGGTGATAGTCGCGCGCGCCGGTACCGCGACCGGTGTAGGTGAGGATTTCGCGCGGGCGTGCGGCCATGAGGCGCGATGTGCGCAGGCCGGCGTCACGGGCTTCGACAATCTGGCTGGCGGCCCAGATCAGCACGTCGGCATCCCAGATGGTCGCCATGCCGTGTTCGGCCACCGCTTCGACGCGAATGGCGATCTCGTTCATCCGGAAATCGATCGGCGTCGTGCGATGCGTCTTGGCCAGGCTGAAGAAGGGATAGGCCATGAGGTCTTGCGCATCTCGAGGCACGAGATCGCCGGGCAGCGCCCTGAAGAGCGGGAGCTGCCCACGCTCCGTACGGGATGAATGGCGCAACGACATTGGTCAGCGGTGCCCCGAACCCGCGGGCGCCCGAACGCCTGGCGTTTGGCGCTTCGCCGGCAGCACGGTCGCGGTGCCGGGGTCGGATGTCGACGCCTTGGCCCCCGACTCAACCCAGGCCTGGAGATCCTCGACGCGGTAGACGACGCGCCCTCCGAGCTTCGAGTAGCGAGGGCCTGTGCCGTAGATGCGGTGCTTCTCCAGGGTGCGGATCGACAGCCCGACAAAACGGGCGGCCTCGGGCGTGCGGAGATAGCGTGGCGGCAAATCGGTGAAGTTGGCGGGCAAGCGAAGCCTCCGTGATGCTGCGGGAAGCCGCCGAAGAGGAGCGGCCGTCGAGGATCACGATGGCGGAACGAGGAGGACGCAAAATAGGGCGATGTCGCAAGGCAGTGAGATCGCCCCACCCGGCGCCGCTACGAGCGGCCGCGATAGGGATGCAGAAGGAGCCGGCGATAGCCGCCGTTCATCATGGCGATCCCCAGGCGCACGAGACGAGCGGTTCGATCGCGCAATTCATGCGAGATCCATTCTCTTTCCGGAACAGCATCGGCGCCAAACAACGCAGTAGCAATCGCACGGTGAGTGGCGCCGTCGAGACGGCCATCAACCGCGCGCAGGGCGAGAATCAGTCGGTTCCGCCGGGCGTCGGAAAGCGCCGCCGGGTTGGGACCCGGACGGCGGCCGTTGAGGGCGCGCCATAGGCGGAGAGCAGCGGTCACCCTGACTTCGAAGAGTCCATCGAGCGGCAGGAGAACCGCCGTCGGATCTGCGCCGCCGCCGTCCAGATGCACTCGAATCTCGGCGCCGAGGCGCGCGATGAGGTAGTCTTCCCCTTCAGCGGCCAGTACAGGATCAAGCAGCAGAGGCTTGGGCTTGAAAGTTGGATGCCCAAGCTCTGGCGGAAGTCGGGTCAGGGCAACGACGCTCGGCAGAGCCTGTGCTATCCAAAGAACTGCATTTGGATCATTCGTCGCTGGTAGGAAGTAACCCCCAGCGCCGGGCGAACGCTTTCACCTCGGCTGGACCAAGAGTTGCCTGGCGATCCATTTGCTGAACTCGTTCTCGATCTCTTATGAAATCGGGATTGCGGCTGAGGAACTGAAAAGCAAATCCTACGGCATCGAATGTCTGCAACTTCTTGTATGCGTCCGGTGACCGCCAATACGCGCGGTTCATGAGTGTGCATCTCCACTGCTCGCACTCACCCCCCCTTTCCCAAGACATACAGGATGCACAATCGACGCTGCTTGTTAGCCACCCTCGGCGCAAAGATTATTGCGGCACATGCAAGCAACCCTTTGTCAGTGCGGTGCACCACCCAGCAGGAGATGGCGATAACCGCTCTCGGTCATCCATTTGGCGCGCGCGAGGTGACTTTCCCAGGCCCGTCTTGCGCGCTCCGGGTCGCGATCTGGATCGATATGCAAAACGATGCTTGCTACGTCGCGCCAGTCGGCCCCTTCAGAGTCAGCGTCGAGCAGACGTAGATAGGTGATTAGATGCTCTTGATCGTAGCCGGTTAGCACGGGCTCAGAGGGAGCTGTATCGGACACCGGTGGATCGAGTGGCGGCTTAACCATGGTGGGCTCGGTTAAAGGTCAATCTGCATGATTGCATATCATCGTACGTATGATGAGGCGAGGTGACGCCAGTGTTAAAGAATTGTCAGTGTTCGAGCACGGCCACAACCGATATCGGCAGCGTTCAACACGACCGCGGCGGCGAGATCGCAACACCGCCTTTTGTAGAGAATACTCCGTGGTAAGAAACTCGACAAGGCAGCGCCATCTCATGGATGGAAATACGAGAGGTGCTCGCCCTGAATTTGAGGAAGTTCCGGCAGGCCAAGGGCTTGTCGCAGGAAGAGCTTGCTGCTCGGGCGAAGATTGATCGTACCTACATTAGCGCACTTGAACGGAGCGTTTATGCCGCAAGCATCGAGGTCGTCGACAGGCTTGCGCGTGGTCTTGGCGTCGAGGCGTCCGATTTGCTCAGGCGATCCCCCGTGCCAACGACGGCCGGCAGGAAGGAGTGACGCGCGGGCAGTAGCTGACGAACAGACTGCTGAGCATTGGGCATCGAAGAACATCGAAGCCTTGAAGGCGAAGACGATCTTCCTCCACTTTAGCCGACGCGCGGCAGCTTGCTTGGAGAGATCAAGAAGCGCAAACCAACGACCTCGCCGTAGGCGACATCGTGATCGTTCGGGCCGGCGACCGCATTCCCTCGGACGGAACGATCATCGAGGGCGAGTCCAAGTCAATGAAGCTCCAGTGACGGAGAATCCATCCCAGCCGCCAAGACGGTCGATTCCGCCGTCTATGCCGGCAGCGTCAACGGCAATGGCGAACTGCACGTACGATCACGAGGACCGCCGCGGACAACAAGATTGCCGGTATCATCCATATTATCGAGGAAGCAGGCGTCGAAGGCACCTTCAGCGCGCTTTATCGATCAGTTCAGCCGCTGGTACACGCCGTTGGCCATGGTAGTCGCTGCCGGCATCGTGCTCTTGCCTCCGCTCTTCTTCGGCGGCAATTGATCGACCTGAATCTATTGCGCTTGGCCGTGCTCCTCGTGGCCTGCCCCTGTGCATTGGTCATTTCGACGCCAGCCGCGATCGCCTCTGGATTGGCCGGCGGCGCTCGAAGGGGTTGCGCATCAAAGGCGGGACAGCGTCCGAGATGTTGGGGAAGCTGAAGACCATCGGCTTCGACAAGACCGGCAACGCTCACGGTCGGAGAGTCGAAAGTGACCGATATAGTCGCGATTTGCGGGGTAGCGAAGGTGACCTGTTGGCGAAGGCCGCGGCACTCAAGGCACGGACCAGCCATCCCCTGGGAGCTGCAATCGTCGCCGAGGCAACGGCGCGTGGCCTTGTAGTTCCTAATTCGATTCGAACAGGAAGCGTTCAGACGCAATCAAACCGGGCGCTTCTGGAGGTGACGGAGCGGCTGCTGATCGTCTTTCATTCGAATAAATTTGGCCGATCTGTTTTGGGCTTTGCCGTACCAGCGACACGATGCCCGGCAAAAGCCACTAGCCGGACGCGCCCACGCAGCCACGCCCAGAACGCAAAACATCCGGAGATCTCAGCAAGAGCTGCACCAGCATAGACGATGATCGATTTCATTCAGCATTCTCCCGCGCCTCGGTGATCGCCACCACATCGTCCATGGACCAGAGCGTCTTGGACACGCCGGCGGCCAATACCGGCAGCTTTGGCGCTCTGGTCCGTCGCCGATTTCATGCCTAGCACCAGTCAGCGACCGTGGCGCAACAGACGCAGAGCGTTCAGCGTGACCAGCACCGTGGCGCCTGTATCGGCCAGAATGGCAGGCCACAGCCCAGTGAGGCCGATGATGGTCGTGATCATGAACACCCCTTTCAGTCCGAGGGCGACGACGATGTTCTGGTGGATCACGGCCATGGTCTGGCGCGATAGCACCACTAGCCGGGCGACGTCCGTCACGTTGCTGTTCAAAATTGCGGCGTCGGCCGTTTCGAGCGCCACATCTGTACCGCTGCCCATTGCGATGCCGATGTCGGCGGCGGCGAGAGCCGGAGCGTCGTTGATGCCATCGCCTACCTGGGCGACGGATCGGCCGGCCTGACGCAGCTCGCCCACGATGCGAAGCTTGTCTTCCGGCATCAGTTCGGCGCGATAGTCCACTCCTCCCAGACGCTCTGCGATGGCCGCCGCCGTCCGGCGGTTGTCGCCGGTCAGGATCAGACTTTCGATTCCCAATGACTTCAGCTTAGCGAGACCCTCGCGGGCATCGGTGCGCGGCTCGTCCCGGACCGCCAACAGGCCGAAGATCTGCCCGTCTGCCACCAGGACGGCGACGGTTTTGCCATCCTCTTCCAGCTTCTCAATCTTTCCGGCGAGTTCGGCTACGATGGCCGCCCTGCCCGAAATGAAGCGTGGCGCGCCGAGGAACAGGGCACGTCCCGCCACTCGTCCTTCGACCCCTTGGCCGCCGATGGCGCGGGAGCCTTCCGCGGCGGGAACCGCAGCCGAGTCCGCCTCAGCGCGAGCGAGGATCGCATGCGCGATGGGGTGGCTCGATCCGGCCTCGAGCGCCGCGGCCAGCGAAAGAACTTCGTTCGCATTGCCCGCGACGCCGACGATGTCGGTCACTTTCGGCTTGCCCTCGGTCAGGGTGCCGGTCTTGTCGAACGCCACGACCTGAACCTTGCCGGCTGATTCCAGAACAGAGCCACCCTTGAGCAGCAAGCCGCGGCGCGCGCCCGCCGACAAGCCGGCGGCGATGGCGGCCGGCGTCGATATGACGAGGGCACACGGGCAAGCGATGAGGAGTAGCGCGAGCGCACGGTAGATCCAGTCCGCCCACAGCCCGCCGAACGCCAGCGGCGGCACGACCGCGACCAACAGGGCGATGACGACCACTGCCGGCGTGTACCACGCCGAAAACCGGTCGATGAAACGCTCGGTCGGCGCTTTGGCCTCCTGCGCTTCCTCGACAAGACGGATGATGCGGGCGATCGTGTTGTGCGCCGCCGTTTTCTCGACGAGGATCGACAGGACGCCGTCGCCATTGATGCTTCCGGCAAAGACCGTGTCGCCTTCGCTCTTGGACTTGGGCACGGATTCGCCGGTGATCGGCGCTTCGTCGACCTCCGACGTTCCTGTGACGATCCTGCCGTCCGCCGCGATACGGTCGCCAGGTCTGACGCGGACCCGCTGACCGACTGCGAGCGTCGCCATGTCCACCTCGCGGACCGCGTCGCCCTCTTCGACAAAAGCCGTCTTGGGCACGATGTCTGCGAGCGCGCGGATGCTCGCCCTCGCGCGTCCGGCAGCATAGCCTTCGAGCAGTTCCCCGATCAGGAACAGGAACACCACCACCGCGGCTTCCTCGGCCGCGCCGATGACCACGGCGCCTGTCGCTGCGATCACCATCAGCATTTCGATGCTGAAAGGAGATCCGGCGACGGCGGAAGAAACGGCGCGTCGTGCGATCGGAAAAGCCGCAATGGCGGTCGCAGCGATGAAGACCCACAAGGCGCGCTCCGGCATCACCAGCGACACCACGTCGGCGACGGCTAAAAGAATTCCGGCAAAGGCCGTTATCCTGGCTTTGTCGGTCCGCCACCAGGGCGCGTCGCCCGATGCGGCGCCAACTGCGTGCGCTTCCGCCCCGGCGCCGGCGGGCTCTCCGTCCGGTGCAATCTTGGTCGGTTGGTAACCTAGAGCGCTGACCGTACGCTCGATCTTCCCGGCAGAAACCTGAGCGGGGTCGGCCCCGACCGTCAGCGTGCTGGTGGCGAACGAAACCTTGACCTCGGAAACGCCCGGCATTCGGCGCACTGCCGTTTCGATCTTTGCCGTACAGGACGCGCAATCCATGCCGTCGACCCGAAATCGGAAAGTTTCCGGCGACGTTGCCGCGGTTGAAGGCGAAGACGTCATGGGCTTGTCCTTCCATTGCCTGGACCGTATCCTGCACCCTCCAGTGACTAGAGGTTCAAGCACACAATGACAGCTCGGCACGGACTCGGCCTGACCATCGGCGACTTGGCGATGTCGACGGGCGTGAAGGTCCAGACGATACGTTATTACGAAACGATTGATTTGCTGGCTGCGCCCGACCGTACCGAAGGCAACCAGCGGCGCTACGACGAGCACGCCGCCGATACCTTGCGATTTATCCGCCATGGGAGAGACCTCGGCTTCGAGATCGGCCAGATCCGTGACCTGCTCGCGCTCGCCGCACATCCCGAGCACCCCTGCA
>CAYUOL010000213.1:0-11451 GCA_964446345.1 uncultured Iamiaceae bacterium
ACGGAGCCGGCAAGACGACGCTCTTCGACCTGATCTCGGGCTTCACCCGGGCCGACCAGGGCCGGGTGGCGCTCGGCGGGCGCGACGTCAGCGGCCTGGCTCCCGACGGCCGCGCCCGCCGCGGGCTCGGCCGGTCGTTCCAGGACGCGCGGCTGTTCCCGGCGCTCACCGTCGAGGAGACGATCGCGGTCGCCCTCGAGCGGTGGGTGGACGTGAAGGACCCCTTCAACGCGGCGCTGCGCCTCCCCGCCCAGCAGGACTCCGAGCACCACCTCGGCCAGCGGGTGGAGGAGCTGATCGAGCTCATGGGCATCGACAGCTTCCGCTCGAAGTTCATCCACGAGCTGTCGACGGGGTCACGGCGCGTCGTCGACATCGCGTGCGTGCTCGCGCACCACCCGACGGTGGTGCTGCTGGACGAGCCGTCGAGCGGCATCGCCCAGCGCGAGGCAGAGGCGCTGGGCCCACTGATCCGCCGCATCCGCGACACGCTGGGCGCCAGCATCCTCGTGATCGAGCACGACATGCCGCTCGTGACCGGCGTCAGCGACCGCATGCTGGCCCTGGAGCAGGGTCACGTGGTCACGATCGGCGCGCCCGACGACGTGCTCAACCACCCGGAGGTCGTGGCTTCCTACCTGGGGAACACCCAGGAGGTCATCGACCGGTCGGGCGCCCGGGGAGACGGGTGATGGGATTCCTCGACGATCGGGAACTCGCCACCGGCCTCGCGTCGTTGGGGAGGAACGCAACGAACGGGTGCCGGCGCGCCGGGACCCGCGGTCGGATCGCCGCCGGGAGCCATGGCTCGGCCCTGGCGCTCGCCCGACCTCACCATCGGGGAGCACGACGTCCGCTCGGTCGGCGACCCTCCCCGCCCCGGTCCACGCACCCGCACGTCGTGGGCGGCCGCCACCGCCCGCCCGCTCTCCTGCAACCCGCTCTCCTGCAAACCGCTCTCCTGCAACCAGCTCGCTGAACGATCGGCACGACGAAGGAGCCCCATGACCACTCCCACCGGATCCCAACCCACGGGATCGAGCCCGATGAAGAAGTACGGCCCCCTCGTGGGCATCGTCGTGGTGATCCTCGTCATCGCCGGCGCCGTCACCGTGGCCGGGAAGAAGGACACGGGGCAGACCAATGCCAGCACCACCGGCACGGGCTCGAACGGCTCGTCGGCGACGACGACCGGGAGCGGCAACGGCGCGCCGATCACCTACGAACAGGCGAAGAAGGAGGGCAAGGAGAGCTCGATCCAGTGGGTCGACAACTGCGATCCGGCCACTGGGCGCATCAAGGTGCCCTCGGTGTTCGCCCCCGCGTGCGTCCCGAAGTACTCCGGCGACAACGGCGGCGCGACCGGCCAAGGCGTGACAGCGGACAAGGTCACCATCGTCGTCTACACGCCACCGGACAACGCCGACATCCTCTCGCGCTTCACGAGCCAGCTGGACAGCAAGGAAGCCACGAAGGAGACGGGCGCCAGGTACGCGGAGATGTTCCAGAACCTCTTCCAGACCTACGGCCGCAAGGTCGAGCTGGTGCAGTTCGACGCCACCGGCGCCCCGAACGACCCGGTGGCCGCACAGGCGGACGCCGTCAACGTGGTCGAGAAGTACCACCCGTTCGCCTCGCTGGGCGGGCCGGTGCTCACCCCGGCCTACGCCGAAGAACTGGCTCGCCAGAAGGTCCTGTGCATGGGCTGCGGCGTCTCGCTCCCGGATCAGTTCTACCAGGACCACTCGCCGTACATCTGGGGTCCGCTGCCCACTCCGGAGCAGTTCCTCGTGAACCTCGGCGACTACATCACGAACCGGGTCGTGGGGCGCAACGCCTCCTTCGCGGGCGACGACGACCTGAAGAACAAGAAGCGCACCTTCGGCGTCGTGCACTTCGAGCAGGACCCGCCCGTGTTCGGCGGGCTCAACGAGCAGGTCGCCGCGTGCGGCAAGCAACGAGGCTGGGACTCGCAGATCACGGAGACGTACACGTTCGACATCGGCAAGATGCCGGAGCGCGCCACGACCATCATCGCCAAGATGAAGGCCGCCGGGATCACGAGCATCATCTTCCTCGGCGACCCGATCATGCCGATCTACCTCACGCAGCAGGCCACCGCGCAGAACTACCACCCGGAGTGGATCGTCACCGGCACGGTCTTGACCGACACCACCGTGCTCGGCCGCATGTACGACCAGTCGCAGTGGGCCCACGCGTTCGGAATGTCGAACCTGGCCGCTCGCACGCCTCGTGAGGTCGGTGATGCCTGGCACCTGCACGAGTGGTACTACGGCAAGCCACCGACGGCGGCGAACACGAGCGGGATCATCTACCCGCCGCTGCAGCAGATCTTCCTCGGGATCCACATGGCCGGGCCCAACCTGAACGCCGAGACGTTCAAGCAGGGCATGTTCAACTACCCGCAGAGCGGGGGCGGGGCGACCAACCCCCACGTGAGCTACGGCGACCACGGCTACTTCAAGCTGGCCGAGGGCACGCAGTGCACCTCCGACAAGCCGCGGCCCGACTACCTCGGCGTGGACGACGTGACCGAGATCTGGTGGGACGTCAACGCGGAGGGCCCCGACGAGCAGGGCAAGACGGACAAGAAGGGCATGTGGCGCTACGCGAACAACGGCAAGCGCTATCTCCCCGGTCAGATGCCGAAGACGGACCTCGACGCGTTCAAGATGGAGAACACGGTCACGGTGCTCGAGAAGCAGCCCCCCGGCGAAGCGCCTCCGGACTATCCCTCACCCGCGAAGAAGTAGGCGCGACGTCTGCGCCGAGCAGGGCTCAGGAGCCCTGCTCGCGCAGGAAGCGCTCGAACTCGGCGGCGAGCTCGTCGCCGGAGACCTCGGCCATCGACCCGGCTTCGTACGCGTCGACCTGGGCCTCGAGCTGGCGCACGAGGTCGATGTGCTCGGGGCTGTCGGCCACGAGCTCGTCGAGGCGCGAGCGGGTGTGCGTGGCCTCTTGCAGCAGGTCGCCCGTGGCGAAGCGCAGGTCGGCGTAGTCGTGGAGGCTCTCGATGAGCGCGGCGGCTGCCGCGGGGTAGGGCATGGCCGACGCGTAGTGCGGGACCTGCGCCCAGAGGCCGACCGCCGGCAGGCCGACCTCGGCGCAGCGCCGCTCGATGGCGGCGCTGATGCCGGCCGGCACCTCGATCGAGCCGGGGAGGGCGCCGACGTGCCGGGCGAGATCGGCGGTGGTGGCGGTGGGGACGATGCGCGTCGCCCGCGTGTGCGGTGCCGGGGCGGGGTACGCGCCGAGGCTCGTGACGAGGCGGCACTCGAACTCGAGCGCGAGGTCGACCACGGCGTTCGAGAACGCGTGCCACAGGTGGTCCGGCTCGGCGCCGACCAGGAACAGCGCATCGTGGCCGTCGGCGTCGGTGGCGACCTGCAGCTCGATCGCGGGCCAGGTCAGCCCGGTGTTGACGCCGTCCTCGAGGTGCATCGTCGGGCGCCGGGCGCGGTGATCGAGCAGGGCGTCGGTGTCGAACGTGGCGATCGTGGTGAGCTCGGTCTTGCCCTTGATCGTGTTGAGGGCCGACGCGGCGGCGTACCCGGCGTCGATCCATCCCTCGAAGCAGAGGACGAGCACCGGGGATTCGAGGTCGGGCGTGGCGCTGAGGTCGAACAGCGGGCTCACGACGGGACCCGCGGGTGACGGGTGGAGCGCATCCGGCCCACGATAGGCGCGCCGCGCGGCGAGAACGATCCCGGAGCCCGGGTGGCGGGGGTCAGCGGATGCGCTCGACGGCGTCGCGGGCGCGGTCGCCCAACGCGATCACCTGCTTGCCGAACACCTCGAACGACGAGGCGTCGCCGCGATCACCCATGGCGCCGCCGGCGTAGCGCGCGTACACGCCTTCGACGATGCAGGCGAGCTTCCAGTAGCCGAAGGCGACGTAGTAGTCGATCTGGCTCAGGTCGCGCCCGGAGGTGCGCACGTACTGGTCGAGCATCTCCTTCGTCGACGGGAAGCCCTCGAGCGACGTGGGGGCCGGCACGCCGGTCGGTGTGTCCGCCTCGCGGTCGGGGGAGTAGACGACGAGCAACCCGAGATCCGCGAGCGGGTCACCGAGGGTGCACAGCTCCCAGTCGAGCACGGCGGCGATCTCGCCGGTGCTTCCGATCATGCAGTTGTCGAGCCGGTAGTCGCCGTGGACGATCGAGGCGGGACCCTGTTCGGGGATGTTCTCGAGCAACGCGGTGTGCACCTCGTCGATGACGGGGATCTCGCGCGTCTGGCTGTTCTGGAACTGGCTGTACCAGCGCCGCAGCTGGCGCGCGATGTAGTCCTGCTTCTTGCCGAGGTCGCCGAGGCCCACGGCGTCGACGTCGACGGCATGGATCTTCGCGAGCGTCGAAACCACGGAATCGCCCGCGGTGCGGCGCACGTCGAGCGACAGCTGCTCGGCGATCGAGACGTCGCGCACGACGGTGCCGTCGACGAACTCCATGACGTAGAAGGGCGACCCGTTGACGGCGTCGTCGGTGCACAGCCCCACCACCGGCGGGACGGGGACCTCGGTCGGCCCCAGGGCCTCGATGATCTTGTGCTCGCGCGACATGTCGTGGGCGGTGGCGAGCACCTGGTGCAGCGGCGGGCGGCGCAGCACCCACTTGCGCCCCTGCGCATCGGTGACGCGGAACGTGAGGTTCGAGTGGCCACCGGTGATCAGCTCGAACTGCAAGGGGGGCACCGCCGGGGCGCTCCCGCTCGTGTGCTCGACGAGCCACGCGGTGACGTTGTCTGCGTTGATCCCCTCGACGGTCGGTGCCACCTCGTCTCCCCCTGGCCGGGATCCGGCCCTGATCGGCGTTCGTGCTGCGGTGTGGCGGGCACGGAGCGAGCGGACCTTATCGGGGAATGCCCGTTGTTCCCCTATCGTTGGAGGCCTCGCCACCCCGCCCCCGGGACCAGTGCGAGCCTCCCCGACGAAGGAACCGAGACCCAATGATAGACGTGACCGATGCGACGTTCGAGACCGAGGTCCTCGACCGCTCCGTGGACGTGCCCGTGGTGATCGACCTCTGGGCGCCGTGGTGCGGGCCGTGCCGCACGCTCGGGCCGACCATCGAGAAGGCGGTCGACGACACCGACGGTCAGGTCGTGCTGGCCAAGGTCAACGTGGACGAGAACCCCGCCGTGTCCCAGGCGTTCCAGGTGCAGAGCATCCCGGCGGTGTACGCGATCAAGGACCGGAAGGTCGTCGACGGGTTCATCGGCGCCCAGGGACCGACCGAGGTGAACGCCTTCGTCCAAGGGCTCTTGGCCGAGCGGGAGCCGACCGAGGTCGAGCTGCTCGTGGCCGCGGGGGACGAGGAGTCGCTCCGCCAGGCCCTCGAGCTCGAGCCCGACAACGAGGACGCGATCGTGACGCTGGCCGAGCTGCTCATCGCCGACGAGAAGGCCGATGAAGCGGTCGACCTGTTGGCTCGCATCCCCGAGACCGCCGAGACGCGACGGGTCGCGGCGTTGGCCCGGACCGGGTTCATGCTCGACGAGCCCGAGATCGTGGCGCAGCTGGATGCCCTCCTCGACGAGGTGAAGGACCCCGACGCCCGCCAACGGTTCGTCGACCTGCTCGAGCTGCTCGGACCCGACGACCCCCGCACCGTCGACTACCGCAAGAAGATGACCGCGCGGTTGTACTGACCGCGTTGCTCCGCCGGGTGGGCGCGCCCGGGTGGAGCGCTCCGCGTCAGCACTTCGCGTCAGCACTTCTCGAAGACCCCACTGACATCCTGCTCGTGAGCCCCTAGGCTCTCGCTCCCGGCCTTCCCCCGCCTTCGGATCGCTGCTGATCGGCGCGGCGGACGGTGCCCTCGGTGTCGCTCGTCGACCCCTCGTCGTTCCGACCCGTGCCGACGGAGGAGCATCGTGGCTGACGCGCGCGAGCAGGCAGGGCCCGACCCGGGCGCGGGCGCACCCACCCCCGGGGGCGGCACCATCGGGGACGACCCGTTGGCCCGCTTGCGCAGCGACGGCGGGTCGTGGGGCGCGCAGCTGGCAGAGCTGGGCGAGCGGGTGCGCGCCGGCCGCGGGCAACTCGGGGGCGTGCCGCTCGCGGCGGCGGTGCTCGCGACCATCGTGATCGGCGCGGCGGTCGTGGGGGTCCTGCGGCTTCGCGGCGGTGAGGCGCCCGAGCCCCTGCCCTTGACCCGGGCGCGGGCCACGACCTCCACCACCGCTGGTACCCCTGGCCCCGGCGGCGCGGCCGCGGGCGACAGCTCGAGCTCGGCGCGCCCGGGGCCGGGGACCGGTCGCCCGGGACCGGGCACGACCGGCCCCGTGCTGTGGGTCGACGTCGCCGGTGCCGTCGCCCGGCCCGGGCTGGTGGCGCTGGCCGACGGGGCGCGCCTCGCCGAGGCGATCGCCGCGGCCGGCGGGCTCGCGCCGGACGCCGACCGGGATCGCATCAACCTCGCCGGGCGCGTGCGCGATGGCGAACGGGTCTACGTGCCGCGGCGGGGCGAGCAGGCCGTGCCCTCCGTGGTCGCCGGCGCGCCGGCGGGCGGCGTCGACGCGACCACGCCGGGGCGGGGTGCGGACGGCGGCGGCGCGGCGTCGGGGCAGAAGGCGGATGGCGCGCCGATCGACCTCAACACCGCCACGGCGGAGCAGCTGGACACGTTGCCCGGTGTCGGCCCGGCGACCGCCGCGGCGATCATCGACTACCGCACCCAGCACGGGCGGTTCCGGTCGGTGGACGAGCTGCTCCAGGTGCGCGGGCTCGGCACGGCGAAGGTCGAGCAGCTGCGCCCGCACGTCCGGGTCGCACCATGAGCCGGTGGCGAGGGCGGTGGATGGCCTGGCACCCCTGGCCGCAGCGCACCCTCGGCGACTCCGGTGCGGTGCTGCTCGCGGTCGCGGCCGCCGGCGGCGCTTGGACGAGCCGTGACCTCCCGATGGCGTGGGGCGCCGCCGTGGTCGCGGTGGCCTTGGCGTGGCGCCGGCCGTGGCTCGTGGTCCTCGGGGTCGGTCTGCTCGCGTCGGCGCTCGGCGCCCAGGCCCATCACGGTGCGCAGTCGACCCCCGCCGGTCGGCTCGCCGGGGTGGTGACCGTCATGACCGATCCGGTGGCGGAGCGCGGCGGTGTCCGCGCGGAGATCCGCGACCCGGACGGCCAACGCCTCGAGCTGCACGCCGGCGGGGCGGCAGGCCGCGCCCTGCGCATGCGTCTGGCGGGGGAGCGGATCGAGGTCGAGGGCGCGGTCTCGCCGCGGGCGCCGGACGACGAGTGGCTGCTGCGGCGCCACGTCATCGGGTCGGTGCAGGCCGCCACGCTGCGTCCCGTCGACGACGGGATGCCCGCGGCGTGGGCGGCCAACGCCGTCCGCCGCACCCTCGTGCGGGGCGCGGCGTCGCTCCCCGCCGACGAGCGCGCGCTGTACACCGGCTTCGTCTTCGGTGACGACCGCGACGAGCGGCCGGAGGTGATCGAGGACTTCCGCGCCTCGGGGCTGAGCCACCTGCTGGCGGTGTCCGGCGAGAACGTCGCGTTCGTGCTCGTCGCGGCGCGGCCGGCGCTGCGCCGGCTCGGCGGGCGCAGCCGCCTGCTGGCGGCGCTGGCGCTGCTGGCGTTCTTCGCGTTCGCGACGCGCCTCGAGCCGTCGGTGCTCCGAGCGACGGCGATGGCGATGATCGCCGTCTCCGCAACGGCGGTGGGTCGACCGGTCTCGGCGTTGCGCACCCTCGCGCTGGCGGTGACCGTGCTGCTGCTCGTCGACCCGTTCCTCGTCGGTGTCGTCGGCTTCCAGCTCTCCGTCGCCGCGTCGGCGGGCATCATCGTGCTGGCCCGCCCGATCGCGTCGCGGCTCCCCGGCCCCGCCGCGCTCACCGAGCTGCTCGGGGTCACGCTCGCGGCGCAGGTCGGGGTGGCGCCCATCCTGCTCGGCACGTTCGGGGCGGTCCCGCTGGTGTCGTTGCCGGCGAACCTGCTGGCGGTGCCGGCGGCAGGACCCGTGATGGTGTGGGGCTTGACGGGCGGGCTCGTGGCCGGGCTGATCGGGGGCCCGGTCGCCACCGTCGTGCACCTGCCCACCCACGCGCTGCTGTGGTGGGTGGCGGGTGTCGCCCGCACCGCCGCGACCGTGCCGCTCGGCGACCTCGGTGCGGCCCCGTGCGCCGTCCTCGCCCTCGCCGGGTCGGTCGTGGTCGCCACATCATCGGTCGGCGACCGCGAGCCGCGGCTGCCGCGAGCGGTGCGCGGACCTGCCCTCGTGCTGGCAGGTGGCGCCGTCGTCCTCGTGCTGGCGGTGGTCCGGCCGGTGCCACAGGGAGCGGAGGTCGCGCTGGGGCGGGGCGCCACGCTGCACAACGGCGCCTCCGGTGGGAGCGTGCTGGTCGTCGACGGCTCGGCCGACGTGGGCGACGTGCTCGGCGGCCTCCGGGCCAACGGCGTGCGTCGGCTCGACGTGCTCGTCGCTCAATCGCGGGGGTGGACGATCGATGCGGTGGTGGCCACCCTCGTCGAGCGCCAGGCCCCTCGTCTCGTCCTGCAGCCCGGGAGCGAGGCGGCCGCGCCCGGTGACGTGCTCGAGATCGGCGGCCTGCGGGTCGTCGTGGACGCGTCCACGCCCCGCGTGACGGTGCGCATCGAGCATGATCCCGGCGCCATCGAGGGGGCCGCGGCCGGCGGTGTAGGTTCGGCCCGTGGTCCCCCCCGACGCACCCGAGACCTCCGCCGCGCCGGCCTCCGTGCTCGAGCTCGGTCCCCATCGCTTCGACATCTCGGCGCGGGCGATCGTCATGGGCATCCTGAACCGCACGCCCGATTCGTTCTACGACAAGGGCAGCTACTGGGCCTTCGACGCGTTCCTCGCCAAGGCCGAGACCCTCGTCGCGCAGGGTGCCGACTTCTTGGACGTCGGGGGCGTCAAGGCCGGCCCGGGCGACTTCGTGAGCGAGGAGCAGGAGCTCGAGCGCGTCGTGCCCGCCGTCGAGGCGTTGCACGCGCGCTTCGACGTGCCGCTGTCGATCGACACGTGGCGTGCGTCGGTGGCCCGTGCGTGCTTCGCGGCCGGCGCGGTCGTCGGCAACGACATCAGCGGCTTCGCCGATCCCGATTACCTCGCGGTGGCGGCACAGGCCGGCGCCTCGGTCGTGGCCACCCACATCCGGCTCGCCCCACGCGTGCCCGATCCCGATCCCCAGTACGACGACGTCGTGCGTGACGTGCGCGCCTTCCTGGCGGATCGCGCGCAGCAGGCCGAGGCGGCCGGCATCCCCCGCGCACGCATCATGGTCGACGCCGGCCTCGACCTCGGCAAGAGCGAGCCGCAGTCGCTCGAGCTGCTGCGCAACAGCGACAGCCTCGTGGACCTCGGCTACCCCGTGTTCCTGTCGGCCTCGAACAAGCGCTTCCTGTGGAAGCTGCTCGACGTGGACGTGGCCAACGCGACGAACGGCACCCTCGCGGCCCACGCGCTCGGCATCGCGCTGGGCTGCCGGGTCCTGCGCTCGCACGACGTGCGGGCATCGCGTCGCGTCGCCGACATGATGGCGGCCATCCTGGAGGCGGCGTGAGGATCTCCGTGAACCTCAACGCTCCCGTCTACCTGCTGAAGGGGGACGACGAGGTCCTGCTCGACGATGCCGCGCGCGAGCTCGTGCATGCCCTGGTCGGCGACGGCGACCGCACGCTCATGGTCGAGGAGCTCGACGGGGAGAAGTACGCGCAGGAGAACGGCGACCTGCACCTCGGACCGCTGGTCGACGCGGCGCAGACGCCCCCGTTCCTCACCGAACGTCGCGTGGTCGTCGGCCGCCAGCTGGGATCCTTCACCAAGGCCGAGGACGTCGCCCCCCTGGTCGCGTACCTCGGCGATCCGCTCCCGACCACGTCGCTCGTGCTGGTGTGGGAGAAGTTGCCGAAGCCGGGCGCGACGAAGGGCAAGCAGCCGAAGTCCTTGCTCGACGCGCTCAAGAAGGCGGGGGCCGAGGTGGTCGACACCGGCGCCGGGACGGGCAAGGCGAAGGACAAGTGGCTCGACGAGCAGTTCAAGGGAGCGTCGGTCAAGCTCGACGGGGGCGCCCGGCGCATGGTGGAGGAGCGCATCGGCGAGGACGCCGGCCTGTTGGTGGGGCTGCTGCCGACGCTCGAAGCCGTCTACGGCGCCGGTGCCAAGCTCACGGGTGACGACGTCCTGCCGTACCTGGGCGTCGAGGGCGGCGTGAAGCCGTGGGACCTCACCGACGCCATCGACAAAGGCGACGTGGGCGGGGCGCTCGACGCCCTGCACCGCATGGTGCACGGGAGCGGGCAGCACCCGTTGCAGATCCTGGCGAGCCTGACGAACCAGTACGTGCGGATGCTGGCCCTGGACGGATCCGGCGTGGGCGACGAGCGGGCGGCGGCGGAGCTGCTCGGGATCAAGGGCTCGACGTACCCCGCCAAGAAGGCGTTGACCCAGACGCGCAAGCTCGGGTCGGAGCGTCTCGCGGACTTCATCGTGCTGCTCGCCGAGGCCGACCTCGACCTCAAGGGTGCGAAGGCGTGGCCGCCCGAGCTCGTCATCGAGGTGCTCGTCGCCCGGTTGGCCAGCCGCAGCCGGGCCCGCCGCTGACGCGAACGAGCCCACGGCGCACCGTGGGCTCGGATCTTGTTCGGGTCTTGGCTCGGGGGCTCGTGCCCGGTGGCGGGGGCCGGAGACCGGCGCCGGCGGCCCCGGATCAGCTGTTCAGCTCCGAGGCGGCAGGCTCAGGACTCGGCGGCCTGGGCGGCGGCGATGCGCTTGAGCAGCCGCGACTTGCGCCGGGCCGCCTGGTTCTTGTGGATGACGCCCTTCGACGCCGCCTTGTCGAGCTTCTTGATGGCGAGCCGGGTCTGGGCCTCGACGTCGTCGGCGCCCTGCTCGGCGGCGGTGACCACGCTCTTGGTGCGGGTCTTGAGCTCGGAGCGGACGGCCTTGTTGCGCAGGCGGGCCTTCTCGTTCTGGCGGTTGCGCTTGATCTGGCTCTTGATGTTCGCCACGGCAGGTTGCTTCCTTGCTTGTTCGATCGACCGAGGTGCGGGCGCGGGCGCCCAGGCACGGAGGTACGAGGATAGCCACCCCACCACCCCGTCGTACAACCGGGGCCCGGGGGTGGGCGTCCGCGTGCCGGTGCGGCGCCGCACGGCGTTTCGGGCACCGAGCGGCGCATCGCTACGCTAGGAACTTCCGTTTCCCGCCGACGCCCGGCCGGCGCCCCGACCGATCGACTCCTCGTGCCCGACATCTCCGCCAACCGTGATCTCGCGATCATCGCCCACATCGATCACGGCAAGTCCACGCTGGCCGATCGGATGCTCGAGCTGTGCGGGGCGGTGGAGCAGCGCGAGATGCGGGCGCAGTACCTCGACTCGATGGACATCGAGCGAGAGCGCGGCATCACGATCAAGCTGCAGAGCGTCCGGTTGGACTGGAAAGACGAAGGCAGCAACCTGCACGACAA
>CAYUOL010000214.1:0-7810 GCA_964446345.1 uncultured Iamiaceae bacterium
CGGTGGACAACGCGCTGATCGCGGCCCTCGAGGCGGAGGCACCGAACGGGCTCGATGCCGAGGCGCTCATGTCGCCGCGGTTCGCGACCGCGTCCGCGGCCACGACGGTGAGCATCGGGCCCTGGCCGCGCGACGCCTGCGACGACATCGAGGCCGAGGTTCTCGGATCGGTGCGCGCCGCCGGGGTGGTCCGGCCGGCCGCGCTCTCGCGATCGTTGCGGGAAGGGGACGCGATGCGCTCGTTGGAAGCATCGCTCGAGCAGCGTGGGTTGCTGCGGTCCTCCACGGTGCGGCGGCGCATGCAGGTCGCGGTGGTGCTCGCCTTCCTCCCACTGCTCCTGCTCGGCGCCGTCCGCGTGCTCGTGGGCAGCTCGCGCGGCAAGCCGGTGTCCAACCTCGTGGGGCTGCTGGTGCTGGCCGTGGTGGTGCTGGGAGGTGAGCTGATCGTGCGCCAGCTCCCGCGTTCCACTGTGCGCTTGGCGGACCGGGCCCATCGGGAGCACGCGAGGCGCACCCTGGAGGTGACGGCCTCGCTGGCGGCCCCGGCCCCGTTGCTCGACGAACCCCGAGCGCTCGCGGCACTCGGTGCCGGCGTGCTGTGGCGGGCGCACCCCGTGGGCGCGGCCACGCTCGCGGCCCCGTGGTCGATGGTGGTCGCCCGACGCCATCTCTCCCAAGCATCTGCCCCCACCGGAGGGGCCGCGTTCGTGGGCGGTGGTGGTGGCTGTGGCGGCGGAGGCGGCGGAGGCGGCGGTTGCGGGGGTGGGGGGTGCGGCGGATGACGGCGTCGCTCGGGCTCGGCTGGCGCCCCGAGACCGCCGGCGTGGCCGCCACCCGAACCGACCTCGCGTTCGTGGAGGTGGTGGCGGAATCGATCGCTCCGGGCGCACCGCTGCCGGTCGGTCTGCAGCTGCTCGTCGACCGCGGCATCGAGGTCGTCCCCCACGGGATCGCACTGTCGTTGGGTGGCACCGAGCGGCCGTCACCGGCGCACGTGGAGGTGCTCGCGTCCGCCGCCACCCGGTTGGGCGCGTCGGTCGTGAGCGAGCACCTCGCGTTCGTGCGAGCCGGCGACGTCGGCGTCGGCCACCTCCTCCCCGTGCCGCGCACGCAGCTGATGGTCGACCTCCTCGTGGACCACATCCAGGTCGCCCAGGATCAGCTGCCGGTCCCTCTCGCGGTCGAGCCGGTCGCCTCGGTGTTCGAGTGGCCGGGGGCGGAGATGGACGAACCCGACTTCGTGCGCGAGGTGGTCGAGCGGTCGGGTGCGTTGCTGCTCCTCGATCTCGCGAACGTGTACGTCAACAGCCGCAACTTCGGGTACGACCCGCGTGCCTTCCTCGATCGGATGCCGCTCGATCGGCTGGCCTACGTGCACGTCGCCGGCGGACACGTCGAGGCCGGCGTGCACCACGACACGCACGCCGACGCGGTGTGGCCCGAGGTGCTCGCGCTGACGAGCGAGCTCGTCGCGAAGGTCCCGCACGCTTGCGTGATGCTCGAGCGCGACGACCGCTTCGGGCGCGACACCGATCTGCACCTCGAGCTCGACGCGCTGGCGGACGCGCTGCGCACGCCTCGCCGGCCGCCGGCGCCGCGCCGTGCGTCCGGCGGAACCGTCGCGCCGATGCGCAGTGGCGGGCCGGCCGTGGGCGCCGGGGCGATGGATCGCGCGGCGTTGGCCGAGGCCCAACGAGCGCTGGTCGAGTCGATGCTCGTGGGTGCCGCCGCGCCGCCGGGGTTCGACGCCGACCGGGTCGCCGTCGCGCAGCAATCGCTCCAGGCGAAGCGGCGCCGCGAGGTGGCGGCGCTGTGGCCCGAGACCTTCGCCGCGTTGGGCCCCGACCACCGACCCTTGTTCGACGCCTACGCCGCCGCGCATCCCCCGCCGCCGCGCGGCGGCCCGTGGGCCGACGGCGCGGCTTTCGTGCGCACGCTCGACCGCGTCTGGTTCAGGAGCCCCGGGGCCAAGGCCGAGCAGCGCCTCGCCGGCATGCACGCGCGGCGTCTGCTCCGGGCGCGGTCGCGACTTCGCCGTCCCCGAAGTCCCGAAGTCCCGGAGGCGCCGGAGGCGCCGGGGGTGACGGGCCCGCGAACGCCGACGCCCGGTCGAGCTGAGCTCGACCGGGCGCCGGCGGGAACGATGCGCCTTCCGTCGCGCCGGGACGAGCCGGGCGGGTCGGGCACGTGCGAGCGGGCTACGCCGCAGGTGGAGGTGTGAAGTAGCCGACGACGTCGTAGATCACGTTCGTCGCGCCGAGGTGGTTGTTGAACGCCACCTGACCGGCGGTCCCGAGCTTGACGCTGGTCAGGTTCGGGATCGTCTGGCCGACGGCGAAGTTCAGGTTCGACACGGTCGGCAGCGGCTGGCCGGCCGGGTACGCCGTGAGGTAGCTGTTCTGCGTCCCGCCCGTCACCGTCGCGTTGGCGATCACCGAGGTGGCGTCGAAGCGCACCCCGCCGTAGCCCTGCACCTGCAGGTTGCGGTCGGTGCCGGCGACGAGCGGCGTGCTGTTCCACCCGCCGTTCGTGGTGCGCGAGTCCAGGATGCGGCTCGGCGGCAACGAGTGGAACAGATCCCCTTGCGTCGCGTCGTAGAAGCCGACGACGTCGGCGATGACCTGCACGTTGCCGAGCGCCGTCTTGAACGACACCTCACCGTCGGTCCCGACCGGCACCACCACCAGGTTCGCGATGGTCTGGCCGGCCGCGAAGTTGAGGTTCGATGCGTTCGGAGCCGCCGACCCGGTCGGGTACACGGTGAGGAAGCTGTTCTTGGTGCTGTCGGTGACGGTCACGTTCAGGACGACCGCGGTCGCCGTCTCCTCGACGCCCCCCGCATGCACGTGGAGGCTCTTCGGCGTGCCCTCGCTCACCGGGCCGTTGAACCCGCCGGTGGCCGTGCGCGAGTCGAGGATGCGCGACGGCGACAGCGGGTTGAAGCGGTCGGTGGCCGCGTCGTCGTAGTAGCCGACCAGATCGCCCGTCACGTCGGTGTCGCCGGAGTTCGTGGCGAACAGGATCTGCCCCGCGGCTCCGACCTTCACCGTCACGAGGTTCGGGATCGTCTCCTTCGCGGCCATGTTGACGTTCGACGCCGTCGGCTGCGTCGTGCCGGCGGGGTACACCGTCAGGAAGCTGTTGGCGCTCGACTCCGTCGCGGTCACGTTGATGACGACGGCATCGGCGGTCGCGGGCACGTTCGCGGTGCCCCCGGTGACCGTCAGTGCCTTGGGCGCGCCGGCGGCGAGCTTGCCGGTCCAGCCGAGGTTCGTCCGCGAATCGAGGATGCGCGTCGGCTCGACGGGGTGGAACTTCGTTCCCGCGCCACCGACCGTCCGGGCGAGGCCCGCCGCGATCTCCGTGTCCGGAGGCAGCGGATCCGTGCCGGAGGGGACCCAGTGCACGATCTCGCCGCCGGCGTAGAGCTGGTCGGCCTTGAACCCTTCCGTGCCCTTGGTGCCGTCGTAGGTGGTCTGGTTCGCGGGGGTCGGGACGGTGACCTGGAACGAGTAGAACTGCGCGCCGTCCGCCTTCGTCTCCGGCGCGACGACCTGCGGGCCCGAGAAGTGGATCACGCTGTGCGTGTCGACGGTCTCGATCGCGCACGTCCAGCCGGCCACGACGGCGCCGGGCTGGTTGGTCCCGTTGGTCGACGCGTCGTTCTTGTTCTTCATCGCCTGCCCGCACACCGGCCCGGTGAAGCCCGCCGGCACGGTGACCTTCAGGTCGACGGTCGTGTTGTCCGACCCGCTGAACTGGTTGGTCTGCTCGTTGGGCGCCCGGAGGAACAACGTCTGTTCCGTCCCGGGGACGTAGGGCGGTGAGGCCCCGTTGAGCCCGGTGCCCCCGGACGTGTTCGGGGCGAACCCGAACGCGGCGGCGGACGGGAAGCTCGCGTGGCTGAAGGCCGGTGTGGCGGTGGCGACGAGCGCGGCGCTGGCGAGCACCCCCACACCGATGGCGAGCGCACCTCGCCGTTTGCGCACTGCTGACATGGACACTTCTCCCCGATGTGTCTGGCGAGCCATCCGCTGGCTCGGCTGCGGCCCTTGAGCGGCCGAACGGGGAGGTAGTCGTCGCGTCTTCGGGAAAGGTTCCCGGGTGCGGAACTTCTCGTCCCCGGTGGACGACTATGGACCGGTATGCATCTCTCCAAACCTCTTCTCCGCGGCGGAGTCGGGATCGTGGTCGGCGGCGGCGTGCTCCTCGCCACCGTCGCACCGGCCTTCGCCCACGCCAACTTCGGCACCCTGGCCTCCGTCCCGACGAACACGGATCAGACCCTGACGATGGAGGTCCCGCTCGAGAAGGGCGACGAGGTCCACAACGCCGAGGTGCGCATCGCGATCCCGTCCGGGTGGACGGCGCTGTCGTGTCCTGCGGCGCCCGATTGGTCGTGCTCGATCGAGCAGGGATCACCCGTGTCGTTCCGGTTCACCAGCCAGTCGCCGTCGTCGGCTCGTGAGAACTTCGCCTTCGCCGTGCACTCGACGGATCAACTCGGCACGTACAAGTTCCCGACGATCCAGAAGTACACCGACGGAAGCCAGTCCGACTGGATCGGGAAGGAGGGCGACCCGAACCCCGCTCCGGTGCTGAAGACGACGCAGGGCCCGCCGATCACGGTGGCGCCGACGACGAACCCGGACAAGCCCACGACGACGCCACCCACCACCAAGCCCGCCACGCCGACCACGCAGACGCCGGTCACGAACCCCGGTGGCGGGCCCGTCCCCACCACGAAGCCCGGCGTCACCACGACCGCGATCCCCGGTGCGCCCACGTCGACCACGACCAGCACCACGGCGGACCCGTCGGGCACCACCTCGGTCCCGGAGGACACGACGACCACCACCAGCTCCACCGTCGTGCCGGTCACCGCCACGGGCACGGGCACGGTGCCGGGTACGGCCCCCGCCGTGACGGGCACGGGGACGATCGACGCTGCCGGGCGACCGGCCGCCAGCCCCTCCGGCGGCAACGGTCCGCTGCTCGGTGCGATCGGCGTCGTGGTGCTGGCGGGCCTCGCCGGGGTCCTCGTGTTCCGCAAGAACATCTTCGGAGGAGGCGACGCCGCCGCCGCGGGCGCCGCATCGCAGATCACGCCGATCAGCCCGGACGCCGATCCCACCGGCCCGACCGATGCCGCCGGCCCCACGGGTCCGAGCGACCCGACCGGACCGACCGCGCCTCCCGAAGGTCCGTGAGGGCGTCGCCGTGACCGTCGGGCTGCGACCGTGAGGGCGGCCCGGGCGGCCGCGGCCCTCGCTCTCGCGCTCCTCGTGCTCGTCGTCGGCGCTGCGCCGGCGATGGCGCACGGCGGCACGCAGGACGAGCCCCCGACGAACTACCGCGCCGACATCACGGCGTTCCATCCGGGGGTCCCCGGCGTCTCCCTGCGCATCGTCGAGGCCACGTCGCGGCTCGAGCTCGTCAACCGCAGCCCGCGCGAGGTGATCGTGATGGGCTACGACGGCGACCAGTACCTGCGGGTCGGGCCCGACGGCGTGTTCGAGAACGTGCGGTCGGGCGCCGTCGCCATCAACGCCAACCCCACCGGGTCGGGCGTCACCCCGCCGGAGGTCGACCCGAAGGCGCCGCCGCAGTGGCGCCAGGTGTCGAGCGAGCCCGTCGCCGTGTGGCACGACCACCGCACGCACTGGATGGCGCCGACCGAAGCCGTGGTCGAGCGCGATCCCGGAGCGTCCCACGTCGTGAACGAGCGGTGGGTGGTGCCGGTCGTCGTGGACGGTCGGGTGGTCGAGGCCACGGGCACGATCACCTGGATCCCTGCCCCGAACCCGGTGCTGTGGGTCGGTGCCATCGCGCTCGTGGCCGCCCTGGGGATCGCGGCGTGCGCGACGCGCTGGTGGCGGGTCGTCATGGCCGTCGCCGCCGTGCTGCTGCTCGCGCTGTGCACGACCGATGGGGTCAGCGCATGGCACCTGTCGGCGGCGCCCACCGGCGACCGCGTCGCGGCGCTGGTGGTGCCCGCCTTCGCGTTCGCCGTCGTCCTGCTCGGTCTCGTGCTCCTGCCCTCGGCGCGTCGCGAGCGTCTGGCCGTGCTGCTCCTCGGGGCCGGGGGAGCGGCGCTCGCGCTGCTGTTCGGGTGGGTGAGCCGCGACTACCTGGCGTACTCCCAGGTCCCGTCGGCGTTCTCGATGGCCGTGGCGCGCGTGACCGTCGCCGGCGCCCTCAGCCTCGGCACGATCCTGTTCGGCGGCATGCTCGTCCAGCGCCGACGCGAGCTGGCGTTCCTGATCAAGCCGCCGCCGCGCCCCCGGCCGAGTGCACCGCGCGCACCCGTGCCCCCGACCCCCTGAGCCCGTCGGACTGCACATCCGGGACCGCGGCAGACGAGACTGGTGCGCGATGAGCGCCGTCGACATGTCCATCCACGGGTTCCGACGCATCGCGGCCGCCGTGCCGCACGTGCGGCTCGCCGACCCGGCCGCCAACGGCGCCGCGATCGTGGCGATGGCCCAGGAGGCCGACAGCCGGGGCGCGGCGCTCGTCGCGTTCCCCGAGCTCGGCGTCACCGGCTACTCGAACGACGACCTGTTCCACCAGCGCGCGCTGCTCGAGGCCGCGCGCACCGCAGTGCACGACGTGGTCGCCGCGTCGCGCTCGATCCGACCCGTCCTCGTCATCGGCACGCCGCTGGTCGTCGATGCCCGGCTGTTCAACGTCGCCGTCGTCATCCACCGCGGCCGGGTGCTCGGCGTCGTGCCGAAGAGCTACCTGCCGAACTACCGCGAGTTCTACGAGAAGCGGCAGTTCGCCGCCGCCCGCGAGGCGCTGCGCCGCTCGATCACCTTCGGCGGCGCCGAGGTGCCCTTCGGGACGGACCTCATCTTCGAAGCCGCGGGCATCGACCACTTCGGCATCCACGTCGAGATCTGCGAGGACGTGTGGGTACCGATCCCGCCGTCGTCGTGGGCGGCGATGGCCGGGGCCACGGTCCTCGTGAACCTGTCGGCGAGCAACATCACGATCGGAAAGGCCGACTACCGCCACGAGCTGGCGTCGGGCCAGTCGGGTCGGCTGATCGCGGCCTACCTGTACACGGCGGCCGGGGCGGGCGAGTCCACGACCGACCTCGCGTGGGACGGCCACGCGCTGATCTACGAGAACGGCCACCTGCTGGCGGAGGGCGAGCGCTTCGCCGACGACGAGCAGCTCGTGTACGCCGACGTCGACCTCGAGCGGCTCGCCACCGACCGCATGCGCATGACGAGCTACGGCGACGCGATCGCCGACCACCGCGAGCGCCTCGAGCAGTTCCGCCGAGTCTCCTTCACGCTCGACCAGCCTGCGGGCAACGGCGACCGCGTCACCCGTGCCCCGGTGGTGCTCGAGCGCACCTTCGAGCGCTTCCCCTTCGTGCCGGCGTCGCCCGACCGGCGGGCCGAGCGCTGCTCCGAGGCGTTCCGCATCCAGGTGCACGGGCTCGCCACGCGGTTGTCGGCGACGGGCATCGAGCGGCTCGTCATCGGGGTCTCGGGCGGTCTCGACTCGACGCACGCGCTCCTCGTCGCGTGCCAGGCGATGGACAGCCTCGGCCTGCCGCGGGCCAACATCCTGGGCGTCACGATGCCGGGCTTCGCCACGTCGACGACGACGAAGAGCAACGCCGTGCAGCTCATGGAGGCCCTCGGCATCACGGCCGACGAGATCGACATCCGGCCGTCGGCGCAGCAGATGCTGCGCGACATCGGGCACCCCGCCGCCGACGGCGAACCGGTGTACGACATCACGTTCGAACACGAGGCTCGCGCCGAGCGCGATGACGACGCCGGCGCCTGCG
>CAYUOL010000214.1:7820-11420 GCA_964446345.1 uncultured Iamiaceae bacterium
TCGAGAACGTCCAGGCCGGCGAGCGCACCTCGCACCTGTTCCGCCTGGCCAACCTGCACGACGCGCTCGTCGTCGGCACCGGCGACCTCAGCGAGCTGGCGCTGGGTTGGTGCACCTACGGCGTCGGCGACCACATGTCCCACTACAACGTCAACGCGTCGGTGCCCAAGACGCTCATGCAGTTCCTGATCCGCTGGGTGGCCACCACGACGCGCTTCGAGGACGAGGTCAACGAGGTGCTGCTGCGCATCGTCGAGACCGAGATCTCTCCCGAGCTCGTGCCGCACGCCGAGGGCGACGCGGACGCCATCGGGCAGCGCACCGAGGAGCTCATCGGCCCGTACGAGCTGCACGACTTCTTCCTGTACTCGACCGCCCGGTACGGCTTCACGCCGAGCAAGGTCGCGTACCTGGCGCATCACGCGTGGCGCGACCGCACCAAGGGACGCTGGCCCGACCTCATCCCCGAGGCCAAGCGCAACGAGTACACCGAGGAAGAGATCGAGCGGTGGTTGCACGAGTTCGTGCGGCGCTTCTTCGGCACGAGCCAGTTCAAGCGGTCGGCCCTGCCGAACGGCCCCAAGATCGGCAGCGGCGGATCCCTCTCGCCGCGCGGCGACTGGCGGGCCCCGAGCGACGGCCCGGCCACCACCTGGCTCGCCGACCTCGACGGCCCCTGACCGGCGAGCGATCACGCCGACGGTGGGAGCGGCGGCTCGGCCCGGAGGTCGATGAGCACCTCGAGGCCGTCGAGGATGCGCTCGATGCCGAACGTGAAGATCTCCTCGAGGTCTTCGACGGGGTCGACCCCGGGCGTGGGGTCGAACTCGCCGGCGGCGATCATCGGGGCCAGCGCGGGGTAGCGCACCGGGTCGATGAGCATCCGCACGCCGTCGGCGAACGACCCTTCGATGTTCGCCGCGTCGTTGCCCTCGGCGACCGACTTCAGGAGCCCGCGTGACAGCTGCGCCCAACTGCGCACGTAGCCGTCGATCAGCAGCGAGGCGTTGAGCTGCTCCTGGTAGCTCAGCTTCGTGGGGGCGAGCACCTGCAGCATGCGATCGAGCCAGCGCAGCTGGTTCGGCGTCATCGGGGGGCCCTTGATGACGATGTCCATCGCCCAGGGATGGGCGCGGTACGAGCGCAGCAGCGCGCGGGCCCAGCGCTCGAGCCCGCCGCGCCACGTACCTGGGTCGGTCTCGAGCTCTGGTGGTGGCCCGAGCCCGATGTCGCTCATGAGCAGCAGCAGGTCGTCCTTCGAGCTGACGTAGCGGTAGAGCGACATGGTCGTGAAGCCGAGCGACGCCGCCACCTTGCTCATCGAGACCGCGGCGAGCCCGCCGGCGTCCGCGAGCTCGATCGCCGCCGTCACGATCTGCTCGATGCTCAGCCCCGGCTTGGGCCCCCTGGTGCCCGGGGGGTTGAGCCCCCAGAGCAGTGCGATCGCGTGGGGGAGGTTCGTCGCGGTGTCGGTGGACCCGGACGGCCCGGGCTCCTCAGGCTCCTTCGACGACCGCTTGTCGTCCCGCTGCGCCTCCTTGACCGCGGCCTTCGCCTCGCGCTGCGTCCGCTTGACGGACTGCTTCGCGTCGCGCTGGGCGGTCTTGATCGCGTCCTTGGCCTCGCGGTCGCCGGCCTTGTGGGCGGCCTTGGCTCGGGTGGCGGGTTCGTGATCGGCCACAGGGGCCCTTCCGGGTCGGGGTCGGCGGCAGGGGACCGCAAGGGTTGACGATGCATCCTAGTACTGCGTATGGTGCACACTAATTCGTGTACCCAGTACACAGTTCGTGGAGGAAGTGTCGATGGCCACCCCAGATGTGTGCGCTCCGATGATCGAGGTCGCGGGCCTCGAGAAGGCCTACGGCGCCGTCACGGTGCTGGAGGGCATCGACCTGCAGGTCGGGCGCGGCGAGATCTTCGCCCTGCTCGGGCCCAACGGCGCCGGCAAGACCACCCTCGTGCGCATCCTGACCACGCTCGTGGAGGCCGACGCCGGTCGCGCTGTCGTCGGCGGCTACGACGTGGCGACGCACGCCGCCGACGTGCGCTCGATCATCAGCCTCACCGGGCAGGCGGCCGCCGTCGACGAGTTCCTGACGGGCGAGGAGAACCTGCGGATGATGGGCCGTCTGGTGCACCTCACCAAGGGCGACGCCCGGGCTCGCGCCGCTGCGCTCCTCGCGCAGTTCGACCTGGTCGAGGCCGGCGGGCGCCGGGTGGGCACCTACTCGGGTGGCATGCGTCGGCGCCTCGACCTCGCGATCAGCCTGCTGGCGGACCCGCCCGTGCTCTTCCTCGACGAGCCGACCACCGGGCTCGATCCGCGCAGCCGGCAGGGCTTGTGGGAGGTGGTGCGCTCGCTCGCCGCCACCGGGGTCACGGTCTTCCTGACCACGCAGTACCTCGAGGAGGCCGACCAGCTCGCCGACCGCATCGCGGTCATCGATGGCGGGCGCATCATCGCTGAGGGCACGGCCGACGAGCTCAAGCAGGGCCTGTCAGGCGCCCGGGTGGAGCTCACCTTCGGCGATCCCGACACGTTCGGGCGCGCCGTCGCGACGATGGTCGCCGACGACGTGCAGATCGATGCCGAACGGCTCTCCCTGCGCATTGGTGCCGACGAAACCGTGGTGGTCGTGAAGGCGCTGCTCGACCGCATGGAGAGCAGCGCGATCCCGATCGACGGCATCGCCATCATCCGACCGACCCTCGACGACGTCTTCCTGGCCCTCACGGGTCACCGCACCACGGAGCCGACAGCCGCATGACCACCGTCGCTCGACCCCTTCCTGCCCCCGATGCCGCCGGCGCGCCCATGGGCCGGCCTCCCGCCCGGGCGCTCGCTCGCGGGTTCCTCGATGCCAGGGTCATGACCGGGCGGGAGGTGCGCCGGTCGCTGCGCAGCGTGGACGCGCTCCTCACGAGCCTGATGCTGCCCGTCGTCATCCTGACCATGTTCGTGTTCGTGTTCGGCGGCGCCATCAGCCGCGATGGGCACTACGTCGACTACGTCGTGCCCGGCATCATCCTGCTGTGTGCGGGCTTCGGCTCGGCCGCCACGGCGGTGAGCGTGGCGCAGGACATGACGACGGGCACGATCGATCGCTTCCGCACGATGCCGATCCTCGGCTCGTCGGTGTTGATCGGGCATGTGCTCGCGAGCGTCCTGCGCAACCTCGCGGCGGGAACGATCGTGATCGGGTTCGCGTTGCTGTACGGGTTCCGCCCGACCGCATCGCCGGGGCAGTGGGCGCTCGCGATCGGCCTCGTCGTGCTCTTCGTCCTCGCCTTCACCTGGGTCGCGTGCGCGCTCGGCCTCGTGGTCGGCCCCGAAGCCGCGAACGGGCTGACCTTCCTCATGATCTTCCTGCCCTACGTCAGCAGCGGCTTCGTCCCGACGGCCACCATGCCCGGGGCGCTGCAGGCCTTCGCCGCCCACCAACCGATCACGCCGATCGTGGAGACGCTCCGCTGCTTGCTCGTGGGCCCGCCTGCCGAAGGCACCGCCGGACCGGCGATCGCGTGGTGCCTCGCGATCCTCGTGGTCGGGTACGTCGCTTCGGCCCGGCTGTTCACGCGGCGCCGCGCCGGCTGAGCGGC
>CAYUOL010000215.1:0-11396 GCA_964446345.1 uncultured Iamiaceae bacterium
CTACGCGCCCGCGCTCGCCGCGCCCAAGAACCCGACGGCGTACTGGGCCGCGGCCGCGGTCGTCCTCCGCGCCGCGACCGCCGCCGCCGCGCCGCGGCCGTGGCCGGCGCACCTCAACGGCGTGCACGCCGCGTCGGCCGCGGGCGCCGAGGCCGTGTGGGAGGTCGGCCGGCGCGTGCCCGGCCTGCCGCTGCCGCCGGACGCCATGCTCGATGCGCTCTACTTTCTGCACCGCGCCGCGCTGTCGTGCGACCCGCCGCACTTTGTGTGCGGTGCGCTCCGGCGCAACCTCGCGCCGGCCATGGCGCCGTGGGCGGCCGACGCGTTCGATCGCCTGTGCGCGCTGCTCGACGCGGCGGTGGCGGCCGGCGCGCCGCCTGTGCGCGACGTGTTCGGCGCGCACGCCGGCCTGCTGCTCGGCCTCGCGGCGCAGATGGCGCTGCCGCAGCCGCCGCGCCCGGCCGGCGGCGTGCCCGAGTCCGGCGCGTCGGCCGACGGCCGCGTGCTCGCGCACTGCCAGCCCGTCGTGCTCGACGCGCCGCTGCACAACCGCGCGCTGTACCACGCCGCGTTCGGCGCGGCCGGCGAGGCGTGCGACCACGCCATCCGCGCGGGCGCGTGGCGCCACGCCGCGCACCTGATGAGTGGCTACCCGTTTGCCGGCGACGCGCTCAGCCTCGGCGCGCTGCCCGTGCCGACGCCGCCGCCGCCGCGCTTCGAGCCCGCGCCCATGTTCGCCGACGGCGCGGCCGTGCTCTGGCGCGTCTACGACCACGCCGCGCAGCTCGTGCACACGCGCCGCGCGCCCGCCGTCGGCGCGGCGATCGAGCGCCGCCTGCGCGCGCTCGCCGGCCACGAGACGCGCTGGCGCGCGGTGCGCGGCCCGCCGGCGCGGCTGCGCGCCGTGTTCGAGGCCATGTGCGCGCTCGGCGACGGCCAGCCGTGCATGGTGCCGCTGCCCGGCGTGATCCACGTCGAGGTCGGCACGGGCGACGAGTGGCACCGCCGCTTCTGCGGCCGCGTGGACGTCGACGCGCTGCTCGACAATGTAGAGTGATGTACGCGCACGGCAAGGGGGGGCGCGTCTTCCCGCGCGGCCGCCCGCCGGTCGACCCCGCCGAGGTCCGCCGCGCGGCGGCGGCGCGGCTGCGCGCGGCGGCGGCGGCGCACCGCGCGGCGGCGCAGGACGCGGCGCGCCGCTTCAACGTCGACGGCGACGGCCTGCCGGAGCAGCTGCTCGCCGCGCCCGAGCCGCCGGGCTTCGAGCGCCTGGCCGCGCTGCAGCGCAACGTGTCGGTGCTCGAGAAGGCGCGCGGCGGCTTCATCGACTTTCAGCGCGCGATCTTCCGCAACGTCGCGATCGTCACGCTGCCGCACCTGTTTGGCGCCGACTACGAGGCCGCGCGGCCGCGGCTGTGCGCCACGTTCGGCACGCGCGTGCTGCAGTCGCGCACGTTCGTCATGGCGCCGCGCCAGACGGGCAAGACGCTGATCACGATGATGGCGCTCGGCGCGGTCGTCGCCGCGGGCGCGTACCTCGACATTTTGTTCGTGCACGTCAACGCCACGACGCCGCTAAAGGACATTGCGCACATGGTCGAAGCCGCGCAGTGCTGCGACCCGACGATCGAGTGGACCGGCGACCGCAAGGGCGTGTCGTTCCTGCGGCGCAAGGGCGCGGGCGCGAACCTCGCCAAGATCGACTTCACCTCGCTCCGCCAGCCAGACGTAAGCCCGCCCTCCCCGCCCGCGCCGCTCCCCGCCCGCCCCATTCGCAATCATGCTCTCGTCCACGGGGTTTGGGACGCTCGTGGCGCACCTCGTGTGCGCGTTCTACGTGCTGGCGGGCCTCGGCGCGCTGCTGCAGCACGTCCCCGCGGCGGCGCGGTCCGCGCGCGCGCGATCCGCCGCGCTGTCGTGGGTGTGGGACACGCACCGGTTTCTCGTCGCGCTCGTGCTCGCCTACGGCACGGTGCTGTCGCTCGCGCTGTATTTGCCGCCCGTCCTCGCGCAGTTTCCGCGCGCGGTCATCGACGAAATCCATGCGTGGATGTAGAAATGTTTATTACAGTACTTGTACGCACGTCAATGACGCTGCTAAAATAGGACACCGCGCCAAATGCACAAGCGCTGGTTTATTACACCGGGAAGGTGTAGATTTTCGCAATCGCCTCGTCGAGCGTGTCGCTTGCGTGGATAGCGTCCAGGATTCCACTCGATGTAATCGCCCCGTTGGCCGCGGGCATCCACGACATGTCCGTGTAGTGGCTCTGCACCGGGTCCCAGTGCAAAAGCAGGATCTCGGTAAGTTCGCGGCGCACCTCCACGGGATCCGTGCCGCCAAACTCGCGAATGCGCGCCCATGCGTCCGGTTCGCGCAGGACGTACGGCATCGCCGCGAGGAACAGGATCACGAAATTCAGTTCGGTGAGCGCGAACACGTTGGTCTGCCCGACGGTGGATGTGCACAGCGCGCGGATGATATCGGCCGCGCCGTCGGTGGTTTCAAAGTACAGATCGGGGCGAATGTACGCACACATGACGCGGTAGCCGGTCATCGACCGACCCCGGAGGTTGGTGTTCACGAGAAAGCCCGTGAGCTTCGGGTCTGTGTTCTTGAGGACCGGCCCGGGCGTCGTAATCGTCGTGCTCCGTACGGCATTGACGTAGTTTTTCAGCGCCTCTTCGCCGATTTCCGGGGGCTCCGGGTCGTCAAACTCTTTTAAAACATCATTGACCTTGGTCGCCAGCGCTTCTAGCTTATCCCTCACCTTCTCCCAGACCGCGTCGCGGTCCGCTTCCGAACGACCGTCAGTGTCGATCGTGGTCTTGACCTCCTCGAGCAATTCCTCGTACCGTTCGAGTTCGCCGCCGACTTTCCGCGCGAAATACTCGCGGATGTAAAACCCGTGCTCTGGGTTCTGTCGCTTTCCCTCCTCGATGACGCCCCGCGCCGCGTTCCGCATGTCCGCGTACAAACGTTCCGCGTCGCGCCATGCCACGAGCTTGTCAATGCTCGCGTGGATCAGCGGGGTTTCGGCGACAAAGCGAGCGTGCTCCTCGGCCAGGCTGTCTTGCAGATCCGGCGGCAGATTCTCACGCGCAATCGCCGCGTACTGATCCTCCATCGCAGGCCCGTCGCGCGCAAGCAGTGCCGCAAGCGCATCGTCCGAGGGCGGTCTGGGCTCGTTGAACATGGTGTTTGCCGCGACCAGGTTCGCGAGCCACCCTTGCGCGCGGCGGAGCCAGGCGCGCGCGGCGACCACGGAGCCACCGACAGCCACCGTGACATTTTCCCGCCGCGCCGTCGTCGCCGCGATCTCGGCCAGCGGCGCCGCCCGTGGCGTGTCGGACGCGCGCATCTCGCCCGCGGGCTTCCCCGGCGCCGCGCCCGCAGCCGCGTCGAGGCCCGCGACGCGCAGCTCGGCGCGCGCCCGCGCGATCTCGGCCTCGGCCGCGCCGATTGCGCGCAGCCGCGCGGCCGCCGCGCCGGCGCGCCGCACCGCGAGCATCTGCGCCGCCGCGTACATTTTTGGCGTCTCGGGTGGAATGCGGGACATTTTTATTTCTTGGTGCCCGTTATAATCGAGAGCCGGTCGAGCGCGCTGTCCATGTCGTCGAGCGCACGGCCGACGTCGAATGCGCGGTTGCCCCCCGGGCCCGCGCGCGCGATGCCGCGTAACCCGTGCTCGAGCTTGTCGAGGCGCGCGTGCCACGCCCGTGCGCGCGCGGGGTCGCGGCCATCAAGCCGCTCCGCGCGGTCGCCAAACGCCTCCAGTGCCAGCTGGAGCGCGGCCACCTCGTGGTGCTCCAGCGGGGTGCCCGCCCCGAGGCGCGCGTGCGCGTCCGACCGCTCCAGCTGCGCCCAGTCGGCCTCCATGCTCGCGTACGAGTCGTGCGCCGCGCGGTGCAGCACGCCGTGCGTGTCCTCGGCCGGCGCGTCGGAACTCTCCTCGTGCACCGGTGCGTTGTCGATCGCGCTCCGGACCTCCTCGATCGCCTCGCGCCAGTTGGTAGTAGAGTCGGCACTGCCCAGCGCCCGGTCCATGAGCTCGATCTCGGACAGCTGCCGGTGTAGCTCGCGCCGCGCGCCGCGCGTCATGTAGCCGTCGCCGCGCACGGCGCGGTAGCCCCGCGTCTCCTTCATCCGGTCCCACGCCGCACGCACGTCCGTGTAGCTCACGCCGTCGGACATCTTTGCCTGCGCCCTGCACACGGAAACGAATCTATTTTTAACAGTGCTTGTATACCAACCGAAAACCGCGTCAATGACGTAAATGACGCTGCTAATACTAGTACAATAACCGATGGCTATCCCTCGTACACTTTCTATGGAAGAAACCGTCATAGATTTCGGGAATACTAATAATTATCATTACGGAAACATATGCCAGAAGCGCCCATAGAAGATGTAGGTATAAATCCGGCATAAGTTATTGTACTGTCTATAAATGTACAGCACTGATATTTTCTTGGAAGTTTCCGGTATAAATTTCTGTAACAATAATTAATTATTGCTATGGAACTCCTATGGAAGATGTATGCATAAGTTATTGTACTGTCTATATTAATCCGGCACCACTCCGCGCCCGGCCAGCGCAAAGTAGATGGGTGGGATGTCCAACTCGGGCGTCCATAGCTCCGTCATGGCGCGGCGGTACAGGTCGCGATTGACCGATATGTTGCGGACGCGCATCCAGCGACGCACATATGCAAACGCGATGCGGTACAGTAGATCACGCACCGGGGTCCTCTTTTCCAGCGCGCGGTAAAGACTCTGCGCGACCGCGACCTGTACCCGGATGATATCCGTATTCTGCGCAAACAGCTGCCGGGGGAACAGGTACACGAGCGCAACTATCATATCCAGTGGGTGCATCGTGTCCGTTGCGATCCACGTGTCCGCGGGCTGCGATGCGCCGAGATGCTCATGCAGTAGGTTGAAGCATTCCGGCGAGATCATCGCGAGAATGTGCAATAGATGCGCGACCGTCAGCCCGGGTAGTTTGTGTGGCGCGTAAAGATTATCCGGATCGCCGCACACCCATTCGCCAAGCGCGACCATCAACTCTCGCGCGCGCTTGTGCGGCATGGGATTCGCGAGCACCACGAGCCCGGGCAGCGGGCGGATGTCCTTTGCTCCGGGTATGTCGTACGCGGCGCCGGCAAACATGAACATGTACGCGCGGATGTTGTGTATCATTGCCATCGCCGCGTACGACACCGAAGGCGTCAGCACTTTCTTGGTGTTCGCGACGAGCCGCTCCTCAAAGACGCGCAGGTTCTCCATCACACTCGACGTGTCGTCTGCCGCGCGTTTCCGGATGTCGCGTGCATTTTCGACCATCGCAACGAATTCCGGGATCCGGGTGAGCACGTCCATGGCGCCCTGCACGCGATTGATATCGTCGATGGTCCTGTTGACCGCATCGAAGGACACACTCTCCGCGCGCGTCTTCATCAGTGTTTTCCACTGGTCCAGCCGCGAGATCTCTTCGCGGATTGTCGGATCCTCGGGGTTGTCTTCTGCGATCCACTTGAGTTGGCGGCGCCAGCGCGCCAAGTCGCGCCACGCCCGGTCATCCAGCACAATATCCGGCGATCCAAGGCAATCTAGGAGACGTATATACTCGAAATTATTCACAATCGCATCCATGTTTTTGTTCCCCCTCGAGTACGCAACGTTTTTATGTGACTAGTCGTCCTGCGCGAGGAACGCGTCGTCCATGTCCATATCCGGCGGCGCGGTGGCGTGCGAAAGCGGCGGTGGGTGCGCGCGCTCGAGAAACCAGTCGTCGTCGGCGTCGGCCCGGAGCGAGGTGAGCGCGCGCGGGGTGCCGAGCTGCAGGCCGCGCACGAGCGCCATCAGGTCGTCCTCCTCGTCCGACGACGGCGGGCCGAGCGGGCGCGGCAGCGGCATCGCGGCGCGCGGCCGCGGCAGCCCCTGTCCCACCACGATCGGACGCAGCAGCGGGCCGCGCGGGCGCGGCGCGACGGGCCGCGGCCGCTCGCTCCGCGCGGGCGCCGGCCGCGACGCGGGGTCCGCGCGCCGCATCAAGTTGGCGAGGTGGTCGTTCAGCGTCCGCCGCAGCGAGCGCGCATCATCTGTGTTTGCCATGCGGTCGAGGCGTACAATCATGTGCCGTAGCATTCCCGCGGGGTCGCGCAGCGCCGGCGCACTGCGCGCGAACATACGGGTGTATTCCAGGCTCAGGCCCGCCACGGTGTCGACCATCTCGGCCGGCGGCGCCGGCCGCGCGGGGATCGCGGGCACCGGGATCGCCCGCCACGAGGGCGCGCGCGGCCGCGCGTCGGCGGCGCTCGCCGCGCCCGGCGCCTCTGGCGAGTCGATCCACACGTTCACCTCGCCATGGCTCCAGTGGTCCCAGCCGGGCCCCGGGCCGGCGCGCGGCAGTCCATTGCGGCGCATTTGGCAGCGGCGTCCGCACGGAAACGAATCTCTCGATTAGGAACGTGGCATCTCGTAGCTAGTACAATAACCTATGGCTGTTTTACTCATACACCTTCTATGGCAGAAACGCCATAGATTAATTGGAATACCAATCAGAATGCCTGAGCCCATTGTCACTTTGTAAATATCTCATGGCGCTCGTCATGCGCAGACGCGCGGCGGTCGACGTCGCGGCGCGCGTGCTCGCGGGCGCGGGCGCGGCGGGCGCAGCGGCCTCGCTCGCCGCCACCCTGGTCGTCGTACTCGTGACGTACATTGCCATCATCCCGCCAATCCAAGACACGCTCGCGCCGCGCTTCGACCCCGCGCCGACGGTCGACACGGGCGAAGTGTTGTTGTCGTTCACGCGCACCGGTCTGCTGGCCGCGTTCGCCGCGCTTGCGCCGCCCGCGCTGCGCTGGCCCGGCATCGGCGACGCGGGGTCGCGCACGCTCGCGCCGTCGGCCGATTTTGCCGCGTCGGCCACCGCGACGACGTACGAACTCGCGCTCGTACCCGGGCCGCTCGCCGGCCAGACGTGCCCGTTCTGGCACAATGTCTCGTACGACGCGCGCGGGTTCGCGTCTGCGTGCGCCGCCACGCCCGCGCCCGGCACGCCGCTCGGCGGCGCGACGCTCGACGGCACCGGCGTGCTGCCGTACGCGCAGCTGCCGCCGATCCTGTACGCCGGGCCCGCGTTCCTCGGCTACTGGAACGCGGCCAACAACACGCCGTTTCTGACAAACGCGTCGTGCGGCGCCGGCGACAAGTTCTACTACGTCGTGGCCGACGCGGGAAACGTGCAGCTCGGGCCGCACACCGACTGGCAGCCGCTCGACCAGGCCGTGTGCTTCAACGGCACGTGGGACCACGTCGCGCCCGCGGCCGTCGACTCGGTCTTTGGCCGCATCGGCGCGGTCGTCGCGGAATACGCCGACTACTCGAGCACACTGGTCGAGCACGCGGGCGCGCCGCTCGCCGACGCGCTCAACGCGTCGTTTGTCGTGCTCGGCGCGAGTCCCGGCCTGCCGAACGCGGCGGCGCTCGCGGTCGTCGCGGGCGAGCTGACGCAGGCGGGCGCGACGCTCGGGCTGCCCGCCGTCGCCGCGTTCCCGCTGGCCAACAACACGGTCGGCGGCTACCCCAAGAACCCCGTCGTCGACCGCCAGGGCCGCTGGGTGTACACGGACGTCGGCGTGCCGATCGAGACGATCGCGGGCGCGCCGGGCCAGATCGCCGCGACGTGCGTCGGGCACGCGTGCGCCCTCGCGCTGCCGCAGGACATTGCGACCAACTCGACGCCGGCGTTCGCGGGCGTCGCGGTCGGCACGGACCTGATCGTGCCCGCGAACCCGTCGTCGAACAACCTGTTCAACCTGCCGTCCAACGCCGGCGCGGCGGGCGACGTGTACACGCGCACTGCCACCGGCGCCGAGTGGCGGCAGCCCGGGCTCGAGTACGCGTTCGGCGCCAACGGCATCCTGGTCACGGCCAGCAACACTACGACGGATACCATCGCCATGGACCCGAACGGCAACTTCACGGCGCACAGCGCGTCGCTCCAGCGGCTCGTGCTCGGCGGCGTGTCGTACACGAGCGCAATCGCGTCCGTATCCGCCGTCGGGCCGCTCGTGGCGACGGCCAACACGTCGTCGGCGGTGACGCTCGCCATCTCGCCGAATCCCGCATTCGCGACCGTTGTGATTGGCGGCACGACGATCGCGGGGTCCGGCGGCGGCACCGTGACCGCGCCCGCGATCACGGGCGCGATGGTTGTCACCGCCGGCGCGCAGACCGTCGGCGGCGCCAAGACGTTCACGTCCACGCTTGTCACGGCCGCCGACGTCGGCGTGCAGTTGGACAACGCGGGCGACACGTTCTCAACGACGCTCCGCGCGGGCACGGGCTTGGCGCAGAACCTCGTGCTGCGCATGCCCGTCACCAACGGCGCGGCGGGCAACGCGCTTGTCGGCGACGGCGCGGGCAACCTCGCGTACGCCACCAATGGCGCCGCGCTCGCCAAGTTCTACGCCACGGCGCTCGCGTCCGTGTCTGGTGCGACGTTCGTATCCCTGTACGCCGCGGGCACGGGCAGCTTGACCATTCCCGCAAACACGCTTGCCGCGAATACCGGCATCCGTGCCGTGCTTGCGTGCTCCCACGTGAGTGGCGTGGGTACATCTACGTACCGCGTTGTGCTCGGCGGCACCACCCTGGTGACATCGTCCGCGCTCGCCAATGTGGCATCGACACCGATGCACATTGAAGTCACGGCCTGGGTTCCGTCTGCTGGCACCATACTCGTGTCGGGTACTATTGTGCGCGGCGCCGCAATTTCCGTGTTTACACAGCCGTCGCCGGTCGTGTTCAACCCTGCCATCGCAAACGCGTTTGATATGCAGGTATCGTTCTCATCGTCCGTAACCGCGTCGTGCCGCGGGTTCATGCGTGTCGGCGCGGATCTTTTTTAACGCGGTGAATGCAATAATTTATTTTGCAGTGCTTGTTACATTAACCAGGAAGATGCGTTAATAACATGTCGATACCGCGAACGTACCTAGATGTCGTTCGCGTCAATATAAGCACTGGATTTATTACATGTACCGCGGCACCCGGAAAATCAGCGAGCACTCGCCGACGACCAGCCGGTGGACGAGTCCGGGATTGAGAGAAATCAGGTCCGCGTGGACGGCCCGCGCCAAATCCATGTCGCCGCCCAGGTCCTCGGGGCCGAGGACGATCACCGGGAGCGCGCACGTCCACCCGGGCGCGTCTAGGTTTTCGGAAAACTCGACGAGCGTTCGCATGGCCTTTCCAGTGATTCGCATCCGGCGTGAATCCTCGGCTAGCGACGTGCTTCCCATGCGCGATATGATTTGATCGAAATCAATGTGCGCAAACGAACCGCACATTTGGATAAAACCATGTTCCGCGTGCTCCATCCCGCCCAGCACGACTACCAAAAATCGGTGCGACCGTGTTGTTGCAACAACGCAGGATAACTGCCAATCCAAAGTGTCTCCGATCCATGCCGCCGTGCATATGAAGGTCCTGCTGCTGCTACTGTTGCTCCTCGCCGCGGCCGTGCGCGCCGCGGTGACATGCCAGGCGGTCGCACAGGGTGGCGCCATGACGACCGGCGGCACGCGCGTGGTGACACTGGTGGCCGTGTACACCCCGGGCAGTTGCCAGTGCACATTCCTGCCACAGCCCAACGCCGACATTACGTGCTGCACCGATGAGACGTGGACGCCAGCGGCCGTCGACTTGGTCGGCGCGTGCGCGTGCACGTTTACCGCGCACCAGGCGATCTCGGCCAACACGTTCAACTTTTACGCATGCGCCGACACTGTGGTGTAATCCAGTGACGCAAAATGATGTGATGTCACGTTTGGCAGCGTCATTCGCCACTGACGCGGCTTTCTCGGTTAGTGTACAAGCATTGGTATGAACAATAGACATTCTCGAATTCGGCATGCCCAGTGGCGGAACGCGCGGCAACGAGAACGCGGTGCCCGGCGGCGCGCAGGCGCCGCGGTTTGTGTACATGGTCGCGATCCACCCCGTGCACACGGCGGCGCCGACCGACGCGCGCGAGCTGGCGGGGTCGGTGGCGCTCACCGAGATCGCGGTGCACCGGATGCACGGCCGCACCGCGTTCGGCGGCGGCGCGCCGATCATGTGGCGCCGCGTGGCGGACGAGTGGATGCTCGGCACGGACGCGGCCGTCTCGTCGCACGCGGCGCGGCAGAGCGCAGGCGCGCTCCTCGCCGAGGTCGTCGGCGAGATCCTGGCGTCCGCGGCGCCGGCGTTCGACCCCGCCGCGTGGACCGCGGAGACGCGCCTGTGGCACCGGCCTGAATGAACGCGGGATTCTTCTCCGGTGCGCCGCGGCGTGGAAATGCGCCGCGACCCGCCCGTCGCGATGGCGGCGTGGCTCGCCGCGCTGACCGTCGCGGGCATGCTGCTGGCCGTGGGCTCGGTGCTCGGGTTCGCCGCGTTCGTCGCGCCGCCGTCGGTGGACGCGGAGCGCGCGACGTTCACGCGGCCGATGCGCCCAAACTGCAACGAGGTGTTCTACTGCATGAACGCGAGCGACCCGAACCCGAGCTACGTGCACTACTGGACGCCGGCCGACGGCGCGCTGCCGCTGCCGTTCCTGCCCGCGTTCACGCACAGCCACGACGTGTTCGACGTGTCCGACCCGACCGCGACGCGCGTGCGCGTGTCGGGCGTGTACCAGTTCGTCGTCTTCACGCCGATGATCTCGTTCACCGGCAGCTTTGACGTGGCGATCATCCTGACGCGCGACCCCGGCCTGCTGCTGTCGACGCCCGCGCTGTCCGGCGACCTCGGCTCGTCGGGCCTCGCCAACATCACCGTCATCCCGACGCGCGCGGCCTCGACGACGGCCATGGTCTACCTCGCGGCCGGCGAGTCGGTGCGCGTCGGGTACGTCACCAACGTCGACGGCGTCCTCGTCACGCCGGGCGCGTACTTTTCGGGCACGCTGCTCAACGCCAACGCTTAATTTATTGCACAATGAACGTTTGTGAATCATTCGGCCGCGGCCGCAGCCGCCGGTGCCTCGTCCGCCGGCGGCGCGGCCTTGGCGGGGCGCGCGCGCTTGCGCGGCTCGGGCACGGCAAACGGCTCCAGGTCGCACGTGCGGTAGTCCGTGGAGTGCACGAGGGACAACACCTTGCCCAGCGTGTACACGGACCCGCACTCAACCACTACCACCTCGCGCTCAGAATCCATCGTCGCGCGCATGCCCATGTCGTTGCTCACGTGCATTTGCACCGACTTATTCAGGTAGTTGTACGCTAGGTACACGGCGGCCATCGTGGGCATGCCGATGATGCCCACGGCTTCGTCGAGTTCCTTGAACGGGATGTCGACGATCACCGAGACCGGGTGGTTCGGCGCGGCCTGCGCAAACTCA
>CAYUOL010000216.1:0-11395 GCA_964446345.1 uncultured Iamiaceae bacterium
CGTCGCCGTGGCCCAGGCCTTGGTCGACGACCCCGAGCTGGTGCTGCTCGACGAGCCCCTCGCCAACCTCGACATGCGCAACCAGCAGGAGATCGTCGACCTGCTGGCGACGCTGCACGCGGCGCGCGCCATGACGATCTCGGTGGTCGCCGACGACCTGAACCAGCTGCTGTCGATCCTGACGGGCGCGGTGTACCTGCTCGACGGCCACGCCCACTTCGACACCATCGGCGACGTGGTGGACGAGCACCTGCTGACCCACCTGTACGGCACGCGCATCCGTGTGGTGCGCACCGCGCAGGGCGACCTGTTCACGCGGAGCGCCTGATGGCCGGCCCCGGCGGTGTCGCCACGCTGGCGAGCGTGGGCTACCAGGCGAACTGGTGGGACGTGCTGCAGGCCGAGTTCATGCGCAACGCCCTGATCGGCGGCGCCCTGGTGGCCGTCGCTGCCGGGCTGCTCGGCTACTTCGTGATCGTGCGGCAGCACGCGTTCGCCGCGCACGCCCTGGCGCACATCGGCTTCCCCGGGGCCACCGGCGCGGTGCTGCTGGGCCTGCCCGTCACGCTCGGCCTCGCCGTGTTCACCATCGCGGGCGGGCTGGCGATCGGCTTCCTCGGCAAGCGGGTGGCGGACCGCGAGATCGCCACGGGCACGATCCTGGGGTTCGCCACGGGGCTCGGCCTGCTGTTCAACTCGCTCGCCTCGAAGAACGCCAGCGCGGTGACGAACGTGCTGTTCGGCAACCTGCTCGCGATCTCGGTCGATCAGCTCGTGCTCTTCGCCGCGTTCACCATGGTGCTGGTGCTGGCGGTCGCGGCGATCGCCCGGCCGCTGACCTTCGCGTCGGTGAACCCGCACGTGGCCGAGGCCAAGGGCCTGCCGGTGCGGGCCCTCGGCGTCGTGTTCATGGTGCTGCTGGCCCTGGTGATCACGATGGCCGTGCAGGTGGTGGGCACCCTCTTGCTGTTCGGGCTCGTCGTGACGCCTTCGGCGACGGCGCTGGCGATCACGGCGCGCCCGCTGTGGGTCGGCGCGATCGGCACGGCGATCGGCCTGTTCTCGGTGGTCAGCGGCTTGGTACTGGCGGCGATGTTCAACCTGCCGCCGAGCTTCTTCATCATCATGGTGGCGGTGGTGATCTGGGGCGTGACGCTCTTCGTGACGCGCGATCAGCACGCCCGCGCCGAGGAGCCGATGCACGATCACCACCACCAAGGCGACCACCACCACTGACGGCACCACGGACGGCACCACCGGCGATCCAGTCGACAGGGGTGACGACAGGGGTGCCGGCAGGGATGCCAGCGCCAGGGGGAGCCCGACCGGCGCCATGGGCTCAGGCCGCCTCGGGGCGGCCGGGCACGAGCTGCGCCACCGGCACCGGTGGCGGCACGCGGGCCCGGGTGGGCAGCGGCGGCGGGGGGAGCGCCGGGGGCAGCAGGGCCTCGCTCTCGAGCGCGACCCACAGCGCGGTGCGCGCCCGATCGGCGGCGGGACCGCGCAGCCGATTCGTGGCCACGACGCCCTCGACCATGTCGCTCACGACGGCGACCCAGGGCCGGCCCTTCAACCGGATGGCCACCGTCGCGCCGCCGTCGGCCCGCCGCCGCAGCGAGCGGTCGACATCGGCGAGGCGCGGCGGGGACCGGAACCCCGGCACACGGAGCTCGGCCCGCCGCGCGGCGCGCCCCAGCGCGCGGGCGGCGGCGGCGAATCGAAGGGAGGTGGCTTCCATCACCGATCACCCTACGAAGGGGGTACGACACGAAAGACGGCGGGGACCTCGGCCCGCCGACCGCACCGTGGGGGCTCGCGCGGAGGTCGGGCTCGCCGCGCGGGACGGGTCGTGCGCGCCGGCGGTCGGGCCCCGCTCAGCCGCGGCGTCGCCGGACGCGGCGTCGCCTCGGTCGCCGCGCCTGTCAGAGGTGCTGCTTAAGGTGGCGCGGTGACCGACTGGGCGGACCCCACGATGGACGACGGCTCGTCGGCCGCTCGCGTGCCCGATGCCGACGGCGTGCTGCCCGACGTCCGGCCCGCGCCCCCGCCTGCAATCCCGCCCGCAATCCCGCCTGAGGTCCTGCCCGACGGGGCGCCCGCGGGTCCGCAGCGGGCGGGCGGGTTCGGGGCCGACCCCGAGCGCAACCCCGCCCAGCAGGCCGTGCTCGACCTCTTCGACGCCCGGGCGCAGGACGCGCAGCAGTTCGACGCCGGTCTGCGCCACGAGCTCAAGGCCGAGCTCGAGCACGGCCTCGCGCCCCTGCTCGATGCCATCGGTCCCGACGACACGTTGTTCTTCAGCAAGTACCCCCTCGGGCAGGTCCACGGCTGCGAGACCAAGTTCGTCGCGGATCGGGGCGCCGACTTCGCGTGGACGGTGCCGTCGGCGCGCGGCAGCGTCGCCCACAAGGCCATCGAGCTCTCGATCCACTGGAAGGGCGATCCCGCTCCCCTGTTCCTCGTCGACGAGGCCATCGCCCGCCTGCAGCAGGGGTCCGGGTCGCTCGCCGACTTCCTGCAGACCGCGACCGACGCCGACCTCGCCGAGCTGCGGGCCGAGGCGAACGAGCGGGTCTTCAAGTTCCTCGAGTGCTTCCCGCCGTTGAAGCCCCAGTGGCGCCCGGTGACCGAGAGCGCCGTGCGCGTCGAGCTGTTCGATCGCCGCATCGTCCTGCAGGGCCGGGTCGACCTCACGCTCGGCCACGCCCGCGGCACGACCGCTCGCAAGGTGCTGATCGACTTCAAGTCCGGTGGGTTCTCGCCCGTCCACGTCGACGACCTCCGGTTCTACGCGCTGCTCGAAGCGATCCGCATCGGCACGCCGCCCCGCCAGCTCGCGACCTACTACCTCGACACCGGCCGACCCCACCCCGAGATCGTCACCGAGGGCCTGCTCGAGGCGGCGATCGAGCGCACGATCGACGGCGCCACCCGCATGGTCGAGCTCGAGCACGGCGGCCGCGAGCCCGTCACGCGCACCGGCCCCGCCTGTCGCTGGTGCCCCGTGCTCGCGGACTGCCCGCCGGGACGGGCCTGGATCGAGCAGACCGACGACGTCGAGCTCGACACCGGCGACGGGCTCTGACCGTCGATCAGGCCCGACCCCCGACGAAGACCCGGCCGCCGGCACGACCCGACCGACGACGAGCGGACCGGCCGGCGCCGCGCGCGAGCCTTCCTCAGGCCGGCGGCGCCCGCAGGTCGTCGTCCATGTGCGGGAGCAGCCCGGACACGAACCGCAGCCACGCGAACACGGCCAGGAACGCCGAGCCGAAGCCGACCACCGCGAGCTGGGGTCCGATGCGCTCGGCCACCACCCCCTGGATCAGCGCCCCGATCGGCAGGGCGAGCGTCAGGAACATGATGTACACCGCCAGCACCTTGCCGCGCATGACCTCGTCGACCTGCAACTGGATCGTGGTGTTGAGCGTGGACGCGATCGCCAGGTAGCCGCCTCCCGCCACGAGCAGGGCCGCGAGCGCGATCGGGTACGAGGGCGCCGCGCCGAAGGCGACGATCGCGAGGCCGTATGCCAGCATCGCGACCTCGGCGAGGCGGCTGCGGCGCCACCCGGATCCGATGCCGGCGACGAAGGGCGCGGCGAGCACCGCCCCGATGCCCAGCGCGGCGCCGAGGAACCCGTACGCCACGTCCGTCACGCCGAACACCCGCTGGGCGAACACCGGGAACAGCTGCACCATCGGGCTGCCCAGGCCGCCCAGCGCGCACACGGCGACGAAGCAGGCGACGATGCCCGGGCGGGCGCGGCTGTAGCGCAACGACGACACGAACTCGCGGAAGACCCCTTCCCGCTCGCCCCGCGCCAGCTTGACCAGCCGCGGCACCGAGATCAGCAGCAGCGCCGCGATCACCGCCACGAACGAGAGCGCGTTGATCAGGAACGCCCACCCCACGCCGAGCGTGGCCAGCACGACACCCCCGAGCGCGGGCCCGAAGGCGCGTGCCGCGTTGAACTGCGTCGAGTTGAGCGTGACGGCGTTCAGCAGCACCTCGCGGGGCACGAGCTCGGACACGAACGACTGCCACGAGGGCACGTTCAGCCCGCTGATGATCCCGCTCAGCGCGACGAGGCCGACGATCACCGGGAGCGTGTGGTGGTCGCTCGCCCACGCGGCCCAGAGGAGGAGCGCCACCAGGGCCTGCGCCGCCTGCGTCACGATCAGGACGGACTTGCGGTGGTACCGGTCCGCCACCGCGCCGCCGACCGGCCCCATCACCACGATCGGCACGAACTGGAGGAAGGTGGCGATGCCCAGCCACGTCTGGCTCCCGGTCATGCCGTAGATGACGAACGGGATCGTGACGTTCTGCACCCACGTGCCGGTGTTCGACACGAGGGCGCCGACCCAGAACAGGGTGAAGTTGCGGTGGCGGAAGGCGACCATCGCCTCCCGCAGCCCGGGCTTCGGCGTGGTGGCGCGGGAGCCCGTCAGGGACATGGGCGCCAGGCTACCGAGGCGCCCCGCCGCCCCGACCCGGCGCCGCCGCGGTGATCCGGCGCGACCGGCGCGCGGGATTGGTGGCTCCGTGAGGGGCACGTAGCATGACCGGATGGTCCCGCCCGATGGCACGCCCGAGGAGTCGACCGCGGAGCCTGTCGCCGGCACCCAGATCGGCCGCCCGCAGGACGACGACCTCCTCGAGGCGGCGCTGGCGGAGACGCTCGACAACCTCCACGCGATCGACGGCGACGCCTACGCGGAGGTCGGCGGCGAGGCGCACTCGTACCTCCCGGTCGCCACCGAGCAGCGGTCCCCCGCGCCGCTGCGCGACCCACGGCTGACCGACGTCGACGAGTGGGGCCGGTCCGAGCACATGCGGATGATCGCCCGCCGGCTCTACGACCCCTTCTACCGCCGGTGGTTCCGGGCGGAGTGGGAGGGCCTCGAGAAGATCCCGACCGACGGCGGCGCGCTGCTGGTGGCCAACCACGCGGCGGCCATCCCGAGCGACGCGCCGGTGATCATGCACGGCATCGAGACCGAGCTCGAGCGACCCGTGTACGGCCTGGCCGACCAGCTGTTCAAGACGATGCCGGTGATCGGCACGGTGTGGTCGCGCGTCGGCGGCGTCGTCGCCCACCCCGACAACGCCTACCGCTTGCTGCGCGAGCAGAAGCAGCTCGTGCTCGTCTTCCCCGAGGGCAGCAAGGGCCCCGGCAAGCACTACAGCGAGCGCTACCGGTTGCGGCGCTTCGGCCGCGGGGGCTTCGTCGAGATCGCGATGCGCGCGGGCGTGCCGATCGTGCCCATCGCCGTCGTGGGAGCAGAGGAGTCGATGCCGATCATCTTCAAGTCCAACGCGCTCGCCAAGCTGACCCGCCTGCCCTACGCACCGATCACGGCGAACCTCGCGCTGCTCGGCCCCGCCGGCGCGCTCGTGTACTTCCCGGCCAAGTTCAAGCTGAAGGTGCTCGACCCGGTCTCCTTCGACGTGCCGCCCGACCAGGAGCGCTACTCGCGCAGCCGCATCATGGACGAGTCCGAGCACATCCGCGAACAGATCCAGGCCGCGCTCTACCAGATGCTGCGCGAGCGCACGTCGGTGTGGTTCGGCTGATGGGCAAGCGCGTCCTCATCACCGGCCTCGCGACGTTCTGGGGCGGCCTCGTCGCCCAGGCCCTCGAGAAGGACCCGGGGGTCGACGTGCTCATCGGCCTCGACACGCGCGAGCCCTCCGTCGAGCTCGAGCGCACCGAGTACGTGCGCACCGACGAGAACTACTCGATCCTGTCGCGCATCGTGCAGGCGGCGCGGATCGACACGATCGCCCACACGTTCCTCGTCGTCGACTCCACGTCCATGCGCCCGAAGACGATGCACGAGATCAACGTCATCGGCACCATGAACCTGTTCGCCGCCGCGTCGGCCCCCGGTTCGACGGTGCGGGACGTGGTCGTGAAGTCGTCGGCGTACGTGTACGGCTCAGCCAAGGAGGACCCGGTCTGGTTCACCGAGGAGACGCCGCGCAGCCACGCGCCACACACCCGCGTCGAACGCAGCCTCGAGGCCGTCGAGGGCTACGTGCGCGACTTCGCCGAGGACAACCCCCACGTCAACGTGACGCTGCTGCGCTTCTCGAACGTGCTCGGGCCCGACATCGTCACCCCGATCTCGCGGGCGCTCGAGCTGCCCGTCGTGCCGAGCCTCCTCGGCTACGACCCCCGCTTCCAGTTCGTGCACGAGGACGACGTGGTGGGCTCGATCCTGTTCGTGCTCGATCAGCGGCTCCCGGGCATCTACAACGTCGCCGGCGACGGCCTGCTGCCGTGGACCGAGGTGGCGAAGATCTGCGGCAAGCGCACGTTCCCGATCCTGCCCTACGGCAGCGGCCTGATCACCCGGCCGCTGAAGTACCTCGGCGTCGAGCTGCCCGACGAGATCCTGCAGCTGCTGCGCTACGGCCGGGGCATCGACAACCGCCGCCTGAAGCGGGCCGGCTTCCAGTACAAGTACACGTCCGCCGGCGCGGTCGAGGCGTTCATCGAGGCGCTGCGCCTGCGCACCACCGTGGGCTCGACCGAGCCCCAGTACCACTTCGAGCGTGACGTCGAGCAGTTCTTCCGGCACTCCCCCGCCGTCATCCGCGACCTGGATCCCGGACCAGCCGACCGGCCGAGCTGACCGACCCCGCTGACCGATCCCGCTGACCGATCCCGCTGACCGATCCCGCTGACCGACCGAGCTGACCCGACCCGAGGAGCACCCGCGTGAGCATCGTCGACACCCACTTCGAGGACGGCGTCGCCACGCTGACCCTGAACGACCCCGACCGGCGCAACGCGCTCTCCCCCGAGATGGTGTCGGCCATCGTCAGCGCCTTCGACTACTACGAGCGCGAGGTGGACTGCGCGGCGGTCGTCATCACGGGCGCCGGCACGGCCTTCTGCTCCGGGGCCGACCTGTCGCACCTCAGCGGGGCCTCCCAGGCCGGGCTGCGCGAGATCTACGAGGGGTTCCTCCGCGTGGCGCACTCCACGATCCCCACGATCGCGGCGGTCAACGGCGCCGCGGTGGGCGCGGGGATGAACCTGGCGCTCGCCTGCGACGTGCGCGTGATCGGCGCCTCCGGCCGGTTCGACACGCGCTTCACCAAGCTCGGCATCCACCCCGGCGGCGGGCACACGTGGATGCTGCGCAACCTCGCCGGCCCGCAGACGACCCACGCGATGGTGGTGTTCGGCGAGGTGATCGGGGCCGACGACGCGGTCCGCCTCGGGCTGGCGTGGAAGAGCGTGGCCGACGACGAGCTGCTCGCCGAAGCGCACGCGCTCGCCGCCCGGGCCAGCGCCGCACCGGTCGAGCTGGTCCGGCGGGTGAAGCAGACGATCGACGACATGCTCGCGATCGATGACCACGACGACGCCGTCGACCACGAGCTGGTCGCCCAGGTGTGGTCGATGAACAACCCCGAGTTCCAGGTGCGCGTCGGCGCCCTGCGCGAGCAGATCCACCACGCCACCCCCGAACCCGCCACCCCGGCAGCAGGACCCGCGCCCACGCCGCCCGGCGCCAACCCGGGCTGGATCTACCCGTCCTCGACCGAACCGGCGCCCGGCGGCGCCGCGCCGCGCTTCGCGCAGCAGAACCAGGCGCCCGCGCACCCCGACCAGGAGCAGCAGCAGCAGCAGTAGCGGCCGTGCCCGGTCGAGACGGAGGAGCTAGTCGACCCACTCCTTCAGGAGCTCTTCGCGGCGCTCTTCCCAGTCCTCGGCGGTGATGGCGTAGCGGACGTGGTCCTCCCACGTGCCGTTGATCTCGAGGTAGCGACGCGCCACGCCCTCCTCGCGCAGGTGCAGCTTCTCGACGACGCGGCGGCTCGCGGTGTTGCGGGGGATGATCGCGATCTGCAGGCGGTGCAGCGCGAGCTCGTCGAAGCAGTAGCGCGCCAGCACCACGAGCCCCTCGGCGATGTACCCGTGGCCGGCGTGCTTCTCGTCGATCCAGTACCCGACGTACGCGCTCTGGAAGGGGCCCCGCTGCACGCTGGAGAGGTTGATCTCACCGGCGAAGTCGCCGTCGACGAACACGCCGAACCCGTAGCCCGTGCCGAGCTGGCGCTCGCGGTGGCGGGCCAAGCAGCGCACGTTGAAGGCCTCACGGTCCTCGACGACGTCGGGTTGGCCAGGGATGCGCGCCGGCTCCCACTTGGTCAGCCAGTCGACGTTGCGCCGTCGCACCTCGCGCCACGCCGCGAAGTCGCCCGCGACGAGGGGACGCATCACGATGCGGCGACCGAACAGGGTCGTCATGCGAACAGCTCCTCGAGCGCGCCGAGCAGCAACGTGACGTTGCGCAGGCGCGCGGTTTGGCCCATGCAGCCGATGCGCCACACCTTGCCGGCGACGGGACCGATGCCACCGCCGACCTCGATGCCCCACCGGTCGAGCAGCAGGCGCCGCGCGCCCGCCTCGTCGAGCCCGGCGGGCAGCCGATCGAGCGGCACCCACATGGTCGTCAGCTCGGGCAGCCGGTGACCCTTCTCGGCGAACAGCTCGATGCCGAGGCGCTCGAGCCCGTCCTGCAGCGCCTGGCCGCACTCGTGGTGGCGGTGCCAGGACCCCTCGAGCCCCTCGTCGAGCACCGCACCGAGCGCCGCGTGCAGCGCGTAGACCATCGAGATCGGCGCGGTGTGGTGGTAGGCGCGGGCACCCCCGCCCTCCGAGCTCACGTACTTCGCGATCATGTTGAGGTCGAGGTACCACGAGCGGGGGGTGGGCAGCAGCTGCGCGACGGCGCGCTCGCTGGCGGTGAACGGGCTGAGCCCGGGCGGGACGCCGAGGCACTTCTGGGTGCCGCTGTAGGCCAGGTCGACGTGCCAGCCGTCGATCTCGACGGGGATGCCGGCCAGCGAGGTGACGCAGTCGACGAGGAAGAGCGCGTCGCCCTTCGCCGCGCCGATGCAGTTCACGTCGTTGCGCACGCCGGTCGAGGTCTCCGCGTGCACGACGGCGATCACCTTCGGGTGGGGATGCGCCTCGATGACCGCTTCGGGATCGAGGGGGCGCCCCCACTCGGCGTCGACCCGCACGACCGAAGCCCCGCAGCGCTGCGCCACGTCGACCATGCGCTCACCGAAGACGCCGTTGACCCCGATGACGACGGTGTCGCCCGGCTCGACGACGTTGACGAACGCGGCCTCCATGCCCGCCGAACCCGTGCCGCTGATCGGGAACGTCAGGCGGTTGGCGGTGCGGAACACCGAGCGCAGCCGCTCGTTGGTCTCGTCGAGCAGCGCGAGGAACGCAGGATCGAGGTGACCCAGCACGGGGCGGGCGAAGGCCTCGGCCACCTCGGGGTACGGGTTGCTCGGACCCGGCCCCATGAGGACACGATCGGGGAGCGGCATACCCGGCGCACTGTACCGGTCTGCCCTCGGCGGCGCTTCGGCGGGGAAAGCCGCGACTCAGGGCGGCGACGCAGGCGCGACGCTCCGCGCGAGGCCGTCGAGGATGTCGGCTTCGCTGACCAAGCACTCGCCGAGCTCGAACTGGCGCAACGCCTGCACGAAGATGCACAAGCCGCCGACGATGACGTCGGCCCGCTGAGGGTCGAGCCCCGGGTTGTCCTTGCGCTCCTCGACGGTCTCGGTCGCGAGGGTGCGGAACACGTCCTCGGCCGCGGCCTTGGACAGCACGAAGTGATGGATCTTGTCGCTGTCGTAGGTGGCCAACCCGATCTCGACCGCGGCGGCGGTGGTGATGGTGCCGGCCAGGCCGACGAACGTCTTCGCGTCGTGCAGCGCGGGGAGCTCGCGCTCGAGGTCCTTGAAGTGCGCCTCGATCACCGCCAGGCAGTTGCTGAGCTCTTCGGGGAGCGGCGGGTCGTGCAACAGGTACTTCTCGGTCATCCGCACGCACCCGATGTCGAGGGACAGGAACCCCTCGGCCTCGGTCGTGCCCACCGCCGTCTCGGTGGAGCCACCGCCGATGTCCATGACGAGGAAGGGGCCGAGCGCCGGGTCGAGATCCGCCGTCGCGCCGAGGAACGACAGCTGGGCCTCCTGCGCGCCGCTCAGCAGCTCGGGTCGCGCGCCCACCGCCGCTTCGGCGGCATCGAAGAACTCGTCGCGGTTCGCGGCGTCGCGGGCGGCCGACGTGGCGGCGATGCGCACACGACCGGGGGCGACGCCGTGGCGATCCATGACGGTGCGGAACTCGCGCAGCACCTCGACCGTGCGCTCGACGGCGGCGGGATCGAGGAGCCCGGTCGCGTCGGTGCCACGGCCCAGGCGGGTGATCCGCATGAGCCGCTCGATGGTCACGAGCCGACCGTCGGCCCCGAGCTCGCCCACCAGCAGGCGGGTGGAGTTCGTGCCGCAGTCGATCGCGGCGACCCGCGCGCCGTCGCCGGAGACCCCGTGGCCGGAGACGCCGTCAGCCATCGCTCTCTCCCCCGTCGTCGCCCGTCGCCAGCGCGGCGTCGATCCATCGGCCGACCGGGTCGTCCCCGCCGGCGAGGAACCAGGCGTAGTGCGCGTGCAGGCACTTCACCCCGACGCGCGTGCCCCCCACCCCACCGGAGGGGCGCGGCCCGACCCAGTCGGCGGGCAGCTGGGCGTCGCGCTCCGCGGCGTAGCGGTCGTGCGCGGCGCGCAGCTCGGCGGCGTCGACCGCCCGTTCGGCGGCGCGCACGCCGCCGGTGCTCTCGAGGGTGCCGATGCGCTTCGTCAGCGCGGGGTCGATGAGCCAGTAGCGGGTCGGCATCGGGGTGCCGTCGTCGAGCAGCGGCGCGTTGCGGATCACCATCGGCGCGCCGTCGGGGCGGCGCACGACGACGTCGAACGCGCCCTGGGCACGCCGCCCCAGGAGCGCCTCGACCTGCGCTCGGTCCTCCTCGGCCGTCACCGCGGCGACGGGATGCGACGCGGTCAACGGCGGCGACGCCGCCGGATCGCGAGCACGGCCAGGACGACGGCCACGACACCCACGAGCGGCAGCAGGCGCTTGAGCATGCTGGACCCGGCTGTGTCGAGCAGGTCGATGGGTTCGGCCTCGGCGCTCTCGATCTTGCGCGCCCCCGTGCTCGACGACCCCCCACCGCTCGGCCCTGCGTCGCCCTCGCCCTGGGCGGCGCTGGTGCCGGCGACCAGCAGGTCCGGGCGGGGTGGCAGCGCTTCGCGCTCGACGCGCACCGACCCGCTGGGCTCGCCGCCCTCCTCCCAGATCTTCTTGATCTCGGAGGCGAGCATCTGCGTGGTCTGCGCCGACTGCTCGCGCACGGAGGTCGCCGGCGCGCCGTCGCCGTTCGCGCTGGCGCCGGTCGCCGCCGGCTCCTCGACCCCCGGTTCCTCGACCGCCGGCGCTTCCTGCTCGGGCTCGGCGCCGGCATCGCCGGCGAGCACCGTCGTCTCGAGGTTCTTCACGAACTGGTCG
>CAYUOL010000217.1:0-7996 GCA_964446345.1 uncultured Iamiaceae bacterium
GAACCGCGCCCGCTGCTCGTCGGTCCCGAACGCGAGCAGGGTCGGTCCGATCTGGCGATCGGCGAACCAGGTCGTGGCGACAGGTGCGCCGGCTGCGATCAGCTGCTCGTACACGAGGAAGCGGTCGATGGGCGGCCGCCCGCCGCCGCCGTCGGCCTCGGGCCACGTCATGCCGATCCAGCCGCGCCGGGCCAGCTCGCGCGAGAACGCCGGGGAGGTGCCGATGATCCACGAGTCCTCGCGGATCGCCAGGTCGGCGGCGACCTCGCGGCCGAGGGCGGCGGCCTCGGCCTGGAGCGCTCGCTGGTCGTCGGTCAGTGCGAAGTCCATCAAAGCGCTCCCATCAGCGGGCCAGGGCCGGGGGCCGTCGGCGAGCGCCGGCGGTGCACCGACACGGCGTAGTCCGATCCCTCGGCGAAGGGCGCACGCTCCCACGTAGCCCACCGATCCTCCAAGGCGAGGCCGGCGGCGTCGCACCAGGTGTCGAGCTCGGTCGTCGTGGGCCACCCCGGGCGCAGCGACGCCCCCATCACGAGCACGCCGTCCGGCGCGAGGTGCCGGGCGCACCCGGCGATCGCGCGGGCCCGCTCGCGGGGTTCGACGAAGGGGATGACGTTGCCGGCGAGCGCCACGACCTCGAAGGTCCGCTCGAGGTGCAGCTCGGCGAGGGAGGCCCGGTGCCACTCGATCTCCGGGGCCTTCGCCTGCGCCGCCGCGATCATGTCCGGGTCGAGGTCGACGCCGACCACCTCGACACCGCGACGGGCGAGCTCGATGCCGAGGCGTCCCGTGCCGCACCCGCCGTCGAGCACGGTGCGCGGCGCGAAGCGCATGACCAGGTCGGCCTCGCCGTGCGGGTTGACCCCCGCCCGCTCCATGGCGGCCCAGCGCTCGTCGTACGCGCCCACGTCGACGCCGCCCCGCCACCGCTCCCAGGCGGCGCTGGGGCCGGGCGCGTCGGGCTCGTCGCGCCGGGTCACCGGAAGGGTCGCGACGAGATCTCGGGGCGACCGTTGTTCTCGGCGAGCACGAAGCGGAACGTGCGTCCGCCGCGGAACGTCGGATCCCACCACCGCACGCGATAGCGGTGCGCGCCCGTGGCACCCTCCGCACCTGCGTGACGACCAACGGCCGTCACCTGGAGGTCCCAGCCCTGGTCGTCGATCGTGCGGCCGTCGTGCACCGCCGGCTGCCAGGTGGCCGCGCCGTCGTCGCTCGCCTCGACCCGCACGATCGGTTCGTGCCAGTGCAGCTCGGCGGGCGCGACGTCGATCCACTCCGCCTGCCAGTACCCGTCGGTCGAGCGGGTCGGGTCGACGAACGCCGCGTCGCCGTCGAAGCGGCGCTCGATCGTTTCGCCGCGCGACGCGGGATCGGGGCGGGGGAGGTGGTGGACGACTTTCAGGTCGAACGTGCGCTCTGCGAGCACGTCCTGCACGACGGCGGGGTGCTCGGCGGTCGCGTCGCTGCTCGCCTTGTCCACCTCGCCGGCGAGGCGGGCGGCCTGTGCGGCGAGGAACGGCTGCGTCGCCGGGCCGTACAGCGTGTGCGCGCCCTCGTAGCACTGCAGCTCGTACTCGCGGGCGGTGGCGGCGTACCCGGAGTACTCGTTGGCGACCGACGACACCACGACGCGGGGCGCACCGTCGTCACCGGCTCCCCGCGCATCGTGGCCGTCGCTGTCGGTCGGGGGCGCCGCGGCACCGAGTGCATCCGCGACCGAGGCTGCGACGAGGCGGCCGGTCTCGACCGTGATCTCGAAGGGCAGGCCGACCAGCCACGTCGAACCGACCCGCAGCACCTGCACGGGCAGCACGCGCGGGAAGCTCTTGAGCGGGATGACCACGGGCTGCAACCAGCGGCTCCCGATCACCCACTTGGCGCCCTGCGGGTTGTCGGTGCCCCAGCGCTTCGGGTGCCCGGCGGCGAACGGCGGGATGCGGTGCACGACCGGGGTCAGGTTCTCGTGCGCCCCGGCGACGAGCGCGGCGCCGACCGCCGGGCGGTTGGGCAACGTGATGCCGTCGATCGTGCGCGACGTGGTGAGGTCGACCTCGCGCAGGCCCGCCGCGAGCTCGACGTCACTGCGCAGCTCGGCGCCGAGGCGCTCGTACAACGCCGCGGCTTCGGCCCCGACGCCGCGGCCGACGCGCGCCGCTTCGAGGTGGCCGGCCGCGCCCGGGCGGATCGCCGGCGCCACGTCGGCGTGCGTGCCCTCGACGGCACCGATCACCGGGCGGTGCCCCGTGGCCTGGGTGACGCGGTGGGACAGCTCGCCGACGAGGTAGGCCCAGATGTCGGCGTTGTACTCGTCGGCCTGCATCGGCACGCCGGTGCCGTGCACCGAGAACACCACCATCGCGGCGAGCGGCGTGGTCGCCGCGTGCTCGTCGCTCGGGTCGGCGCCGCTCTCGACGGCGTCGACGCGCAGCAGGTGCAGCTCGGGGTTGACGGCGTGGAACTTGCGCTGCGCCGGGGTCGAGCGGTCGGTGACGGCGTCGTTGCGGATGTGGGCGTCGAGCGAGCGGTTGCGCGTGAGCCCCCACACCCCGGTGGTGCCGAAGGCCAGCCGCGCGGGTGCCCGCGTCTCGACGGCCTCGATGATGCCTTCGCTGATGCGCTCGACGAGGAACTGCGTGTAGCCGGGGTCGAAGCCGGACTGGTTCGACGCGAAGCGGTTGTAGAAGTCGGTGCCGAGGTACTGGCCGGGCCCGGCGTGGGTGTGGGTCGCCCCGATGAACACGCCGGCCAGGGGCACGTCGGTCGGTGCGGCGACGGCGGCCGCCACGAGGTGCTGCACGACGGCCGACCCGCCGAGCAGGTCGCACTGCACGAGCGCGAGCGACGCGTCGTCGGTGCGCAGGTGGATGATGCGCGCCCGCAGTCGCGTGCGGAACCCCGAGCCGTTGTGGGCGTTGGCCGAGTAGCCGGCCTTCGGCATGCCGGGGGGCGGGGTGATGTCGACGTCGACCGCACCGGCCAGCAGCCCCCCGACAGGCAGCAACGGCTTCGGCGCCTGCGGCCGATCGCTGAACCGCGCCCGTCCCTTGGCCTGGTCGCGCATCGCGACCAGGGGACTCACCCAGGTCATCGCATCTCCCCTCGAAGCATCCGGACAGCCAAGCACATCCGCTCCGCCGCGCCCGAACCCCGGGTGTGCCGGCGGCGGCCGCGGTGGTTCAGGTCGGCGACCCCGCCCGGGTTCCGGCCGCCGCCATGGCGTGCGCGGTCGCAGCGTCCTCGACCGGATCGGCGTCGGTGTCGGCAGGCGCGTCCGCGAGCCGCTTCGGCAGGCGGTTCGCGGTGAACCGTCGGGCATCGACCTCGGCCAGGTGCGCCACGAGCCGCTCCCAGGTCGCGTGATCCGGCTTCGCGAGGTCGTAGGCGGCGGCGACGGTCTCAGGCAGGTCGGCGGTGTACTCGTGGCCGGTCGCGCGGAACACGCCCGGCACCGGCCGGGTGGCGTTGATGGCGTCGACGATCACCTGGATGCCGGTGATGCCGGGGAGGAACTGCATGTCGGGCGGGACGCCCCACGGCCGGGCGGTGCTCTCGGTCGTCAGCCAGTCGGGCCGGCGCACGAGCAGCCCCAGGCTGATGTAGCGCACCGGATCGTTGCCGTGCCCGAGCACCACCGCTCGCAGCGCCGCGCGCTGGGACGCGTCGAGGGCGAGCAGCGGGTCGGGTCGATCGACCTCGATCACCGAGCCTTCGGGCACCGGGATCGAGCGCTCGACGATGACCTCCCGGCGCCACGCGCTGTAGTAGGGCGTGCCCACCCACAGCGCCTTCTCGACGCCGAGCTCGTCGAGCCCGTCGATGCCCTGGTGCATGAACGAGTCCTGCCCCGCCCAGGCGCCGAGGCTCTCGCCGTACACGACGACGCGCGGCCTGTCCGCGGGGTCGCGCCCCGCGAGCTCGGTGCGGATCGCTTCGAGCAACATGCGCTGCACGCGTCCGCCGCGGGTGACGCGCCGCAAGGTGAGGAACGACGGCAGGCGTCCGTACTGCACCGCGACCGACGCGCTGTCGCCGCCCATGAGGTAGTCGACGACCTCGAGCGCCAGCGTGTTGACGTAGCCGTTGCCGGCCGCGCAGCCGACGACGAGCAGCTTGCGGCTGAAGGCGTCCGTGCGGCGCAGCTCGTCCATCGCGAGGGTCACGCGATCCTCGTCGGAGCGCGCGGCGGAGTAGCCGATGAACACGCGGATCGGATCGAGGGCGGTCTCGGCGCCGGTGACCGTCGCGATCTCTTCGCGGTCGGGCACGTTCAGCACGAACCGCCGGCCTTCGCGACCGAGGCGCGCGAAGGCGACGTTGCTGCCCGGCCCCGAGGTGCGCAGCGGGTTGGTCGGCGCTCGGTCGAACCCGGTGTCGACCACGCGGTCATAGGTCCGCAACCCGTTCACGAACGTGTCGGCCAGCGTCTTGGTGGTCAGCGTCCAGCCGGCCACGGCGATGCCGCGACCGAGCCAGCGGCTGGGCACCGCCGGCAGCCCGATGCGCTCTTCGAGGGTGCGCGCGACGACGCGGCTGCTGTGGCGCATCGCGGTGACGATCGTGGTGATGCCGGCCGCGACGCCCAGGGACTGGTACACCGCAGGGAGGGCCTTCGGCGGCGGCGGGTCGTACTCGTCGTGCGCATCGCGCTGGGCCTTCACGCCCGAGACGACCGCCCGCACGCCGGAGAGCGCGGACACCGTCGTCAGCGCCAGGCCGGCGTACTTGCGCTGGTGCGGCGGGATGCCGCGGACGATCACGCCGAGCGTCGCGGCGGTCGCGCCGGCGGCGACGGCCGAGCCCGCCGTCCGCACGATCGGTCGCCAGTGCGCTTCGTCTTCCTCCTCGGGCAGCACCCGCGACGCCGCGAAGCCGGCGCCCCCGACCGCGCCCAGCAGCCCGAGGTCGACCGTGGTGTGGCCCGTGCGGGCCACGAGGCCGTACACGGCGTTCGCGACGCCGAAGCCGATGGCGCCCGACGCACCGGACACCATCGCCTGGTGCGCCGTCTTGCGCGGCATCAGCGAAGGCCGGAAGGAACGTCCCGTCAGCGCGACGCCCAGCACCATGCCCGACCACATGTCGGGGCGGTGGAGCCACCGGCGCGACGTGGTCGCGGGTGGGTGGCCGAGGAGGGCGGCTCGCACCGCCGCGCGCGCTGACGGGACAGCCGACATGGCGGGGTCAGCCCTTCTTCTTGGACTTCTTGGCGCCCTTCTTGGCCTTCTTCTTGCCCTTCTTCGCGGCCTTCTTGGTCTTCTTGGCCGCCTTCTTGCTCTCCTTCTTGAGCTTGCGGGCGGCGGCTTGCGCCTTCTTCTTCGCCTTCTTGTCGTCCTTCTTCGCGTTGTTCTTCTTGTTCTTCTTCTTCTTGGCCATTCTCTTTCCCCTCTTGAGCAGATGGTCCGACGAAGTTAGCGCCCCGAGCCTGGCGCTCGCGTTGCGTCGCGGTCGCGCTCGGCCGGCGCACCCTCGACGCGTTCCTCCCCACGATCGTCCTCCCCGGCCCGAAGGCCGCGCCGACGGCGCCGGCGGTTGACGACCGTGGCGGCGACGAGCCCGGCCGCGTTGACCGAGGCGTGGGCGATGATCGGCGCGATGACGTGGCCCGTCTTCAAGCGCAACGTCGAGAACCACGCCCCGGCCAACGCAGTGCTGATCACCGTCGGCGCGACGGTCGCGACCAACGGGTAGCGCTGGGCCACCTCGTTGTGGTTGCGATCCTCGAGCGCCGGCAGCACGTGCCAGAGGCCGAACAGCGCCGAGCTGATCGCGATGGCGACCGGCGGGGAGAAGCGGCGCAGGGCGATGCTCAAGAGCGCCGAGCGGAAGACGAGCTCCTCGTACACCGCGGTGCCGATCGGGATGTCGAGCGCCAGCCGGTAGCCCAGCTGCGTGTGCGAGTCGTGCTCGGCGCGCGGATCGGCGAGCACGGGTTCGAACGCCGGGATGAAGCTGGCGGCGGCGAGGCCCAGCACCGGCAGCGCGCTGGCCAGCGCGCCGACCTTGGCGGACGGCCGTACCTTGGCCCGCTCGAGCCCGAGGTCGCGCGCGTCCGCGCCCAGGGCGTGCGCCGCCGCGGTGGCGGCGACACCGGCGGACACGTGCGTCAGCAGGTGGAAGCGCGCCTCGACGAGGCGGTGGTCGACCACGTGGAACGCCGCGACGGCGGCGGCCAGGCCGAGCTCGCCGGCGAGCGTCGCAGCAACTCCCACCTCGTCGGGCAGCGGTTCGGCCATGACGCTGGAGTCTGGCACCGCCGGCGGGCGGCGGGGGTCAGCGGGCCGTCATACAGGAGCGATATGTGACCTCCGTTACGTTGCGGGGATGCCCCTTCGCACGCGCGCGCTCGTCCTGGGCGCCCTGACGCTCTCGCTCCTGGCCGGTGCGTGCAGCAGCTCCACCGCCACCACGACCGGCGCGCCGCCCTCGACCACGGCCGCGTCGGGCACCACCGCAGCGGCCGCCAAGGCGTCGTTCGTCTACCCGGACGCCGAGTGGAAGGCCGTCGATCCCGCCACCAAGAACATCGACCCGGCGACGCTGAAGGCCTTCGCAGACTCCGTCAACACCGGTGCCAGCAACTGCGCCCTCACCGTCAAGGACGGCGAGATCGTCCAGGAGGACTACTGGAACGGCACGACCGCAGAGACCCGCCAGGAGGTCTGGTCGGCCACGAAGTCGATCACCAGCACGCTCGTCGGCATCGCGCAGGACGAGGGGAAGCTGAAGATCGACCAGAAGGCCAGCGACTACATCACCGAGTGGAAGGGCACGCCGAGCGAGTCGATCACGATCGAGAACCTCTTGAGCAACGACAGCGGACGCGCCTGGGACTTCGAGACCGACTACTACAAGATGGCCGCCGGAGCGAAGGACAAGTCGGCGTTCGCCGCAGGCCTGGGCCAGCAGTTCCCGCCGGGCGAGCACTGGGAGTACAACAACTCCGCGATCCAGACCCTCGAGACCGTGCTCGAGAAGGCGACGGGGCAGGACGTCGAGGCGTACGCCAAGGCGAAGCTGTTCGGCCCGATCGGCATGGGCACCACGATCACCCACGACCCGTCGGGCAACACCCTCGCGTTCATGGGCGCACAGGCGTCGTGCCGCGACATGGCGCGCTTCGGGTACCTCGCCCTGCGCCAGGGTGCGTGGAAGGACCAGCAGGTCGTGTCGAGCGCCTGGATCAACGAGGCGACGAAGACCTCGCAGTCCCTGAACCCCGGCTACGGCTACCTGTGGTGGGTCAACGGCAAGGGCGAGAAGGGCCGCTCCTGGCCGGACCTGCCCGACGACGCCTATGCCGCGCTGGGCCTGGGCAGCCAGATCGTGCTCGTCGTCCCGTCGCGCAACCTGGTGATGGTCCGCCTGGGCAAGAACGTGCAGGGCGACACCGTGAACAGCCAGGGCGCCATGCTTGCCAACATGGCGAAGCACATGCCCGCCTGATCCCTCGTCGTCCTCAGAGACCTCGCTGCGCTCGGTCTCTTGCGGCGAGCTCACCGGTGCCTCGCTCGCTGGAGGCACCTCATGCGGCTGCGCCGCTCGAACCAGCGTCCGCGGCCGTCCTACGGGCGCATCCAGTCGCCGGACGCGATCCGGTTGGTGGCATCGAGTCGAGCCCGCAGGTGCGCGCCCGCGACGTAGACCCAGCAGTCGATGCGCCCGTCGTCCGTCACGGCGGTCGCGGCGACGCGCTCGTACAACGACGCCGCAACGTCGGCGGGGTCGAAGCCCTCGAGCCAGTCGAGCCGATCGATGGCGGCCTCGTACGACGCGTGGTGCACCACCACGAGCTCACCGCGCACTCCCGGCACACCCCGCGCGCCCTCGGCCTCCAGGGTGTCGTCGACGTCGTGCAGGTGTGGGGCGTCGTGTGCACCAGGACCGTCACGACCGTCCGCGACGACGCACGGGTGCTCGAGCACGTGGAGGCGATGACCGGGCAGCGTCGCCGGCACCCGCCGCACCACGTGGGTGTCGAGCAGCCCGGCGTTCA
>CAYUOL010000217.1:8096-11364 GCA_964446345.1 uncultured Iamiaceae bacterium
GGCAGCGTCGCCGGCACCCGCCGCACCACGTGGGTGTCGAGCAGCCCGGCGTTCACTGCCCCGGCGCGCAGCGTGCCGTAGACGAACACCGGGAGCCGTGCGCTCACAGGATCCCCAGCTCGAGGCTCGCGGCGATCGTCTGCCCGAGCTCGTGGGCCGCCTCCAGGTGCTCGTCGTGGAGGTTCCCGACGACGACGAGGGGCGGCTGGATCTCCCGCCATGCCAACCCGGCGACGATGCGCTGGACGCTGCGCACCGCGCCGGCGCCATCGTCCCGGGCCTTCACGAAGAGCTGGTACGGGCGGCCGCGGGTCTGGTCGAGGCACGGGTAGTAGATGCGATCGAAGAAGTGCTTGAGGGCGCCCGACATGTACCCGAAGTTCTCGGGCGTGCCGAGCACGATCGCCGCCGACGCCAGCACGTCCTCCGGCGTCGCCTCGAGCGCGTCGCGCCACACCACCTGAACGCCGTGGATCTGCCCGTCCCTGGCGCCCGCGAGCAGCGCATCGGTCAGCGCCTGCGTCCCCCCGGTCTGGGAGTGGGTGACGACGAGCAGCACCGGGGGCGCCCGCTCAGAGGATCGACGGGACGATGCACTCGATGAGGCGCGGACCCGGGTCGGCCAGCGCCTCGGTGAGCTGCTCGATGAGCTCTTCGGCCGTGGTGGCGCGCGTGGCCGGCACGCCGAGCCCGTTGGAGATCGCCACGAAGTCGAGGTCGGGCTTGTGCAGGTCGAGCATGCTCTTCGCCATGGGCCCGGGCTCGTCGACGCCCACCCGGTTGAGCTCCATGTTGAGCACCGCGTACGAGCCGTTGTTGAACAGGATCGTCGTGACGTCGAGCTCTTCGCGCGCCATCGTCCAGAGCGACTGGATCGTGTAGAGCGAGCTGCCGTCGGACTCGAGGCAGATCACCTTGCGGTCCGGGCAGGCAACGGCGGCGCCGACGGCGAGGGGCAGTCCCTGCCCGATCGCCCCGCCGGTGAGCGTCAACCAGTCGTGCTTGGGTGAGCCCGCGGTGTACGCGGGGGCGAAGAGCCCGGACGTGTTGCCCTCGTCGGAGACGATCGCGTCCTCGGGCAGCAGGGCGCCCAGCACCTTGCACACGGCGTCGGCGGTGAGCGGTCCTTCGGGCAGCTCGGGGAGCGACGCCTCCTGCAGCGTCGCCCCGTCCGCGGGTGCGCCGACGGCTTCGGCGAGCTGCTCGAGCGCATCCGCCGTGTCCTCGGTGTTCGAGGCCAGGATGTGCACCTCGCACCCGTCGGGCACGAGGTAGCTGGCCTTGCCGGGGTAGGCGAAGAACGACACGGGCGCCTTCGCGTCGACCAGGATCAGGTGCTTCAGCCCCTCGAGCTGCATCGTGGCGAACTCGGCGAGGTATGCGAGGCGATCGATCGCCGGGCGGCCCGCGCCGCGCTCGAGACGGGCCGGGAAGGTCTCGCACAGGAGCTTGGCGCCGGTCGCGTTGGCGACGCGGCTGGCGGCGACGAGCGCCCGCTCGCGCGTGGCCCGCCCCCCGAGGAAGATGGCGGTGGGTTCGCCGGTGCCGAGGATCTCGGCGATCGAGTCGATCAGCTCGCTGTCGACCGGGGCCCGCTCGTTCAACGGCTTCGGCGACGCCGGGTCCGCGCCCTCGGACCACGACACGTCCGCGGGCAGGATCTGCGTCGCGACCTGCCCGGGCGGGCCGAGCGCGGCGAGCACGGCGTCGGCGGCGTCGACGGCGACCTCTTCGGGCTTCTGCGACCAGCAGATCCACGAGGAGACGTTGCGGGCGACGGTCTCGATGTCGGACTCGAGCTGCGCGTCGTACTGCTTGTGGTAGGTGGCGTGGTCGCCGACGATGTTCACGATCGGCACCTGGCCCTTGCGGGCGTTGTGCAGGTTCGCGAGGCCGTTGCCGAGCCCCGGGCCGAGGTGCAGCAGCACCGCCGCGGGCTTGTCGGTCATGCGGCCGTAGCCGTCGGCGGCGCCGGTGGCCACCCCTTCGAAGAGGGCGAGCACCCCGCGCATCTCGGGCACGGTGTCGAGCGCCGCCACGAAGTGCATCTCGGATGTACCGGGGTTCATGAAGCACACGTCGACGCCGCAGTCGACCAGCGTGCGGATGAGTGCCTGCGCACCGTTCATGGGGGAGCCTCTTCCTACGGTTCGGGAGTCGTGGGTCGTGAGTCGTTGTGAGCGTCGCGCCCTGCGGGGATGGCGCCGGGGGAGCGCGCGCTACTCGAAGATGGCACCCGGGTTCAGGATGCCGTTCGGGTCGAAGGCCGCCTTGATGCGCCGCATCAGCGCGATCTTCGCCGGGTCCTCGAGCTCGTTGAAGTACTTGCGCTTCTCGGTGCCGATGCCGTGCTCCCCGGAGATCGCGCCGCCCAGCTGCATGCCGGTCTCGAAGATGCCGCGCATGAGCTTGTACCGCATGTCGGGGTCGGCCTGGAACACGGTGAGGTGCACGTTGCCGTCGCCCACGTGCCCGCAGCCCGTGACCCAGCTGCCCGACGCCTCCGCGAGCGACGCCACCTCGGCCATGTACTCGGGGATCTGCGCGCGCGGCACCACCATGTCGATCAGGTCGTTCATCCCGGCGGCCTTGCCCGTCCAGAAGGCCTTCTCGCGCGCTTCGATCAGCGCGGCGCCGGCGGCGGGCGGCAGCACGTACACGTCCATGGCCCCCAGCTCGGTCAGCTGCACGGCGAGCTCCTCGATGTCCTGCTCGAGGCGGTCGGCGGTGCGCTCCTCGAGGACGACCACGAGGTACGCGAGGGCCGTGTCCTTGATCTCCTGCGGGACCCCGAGCTCGAGGCTGTTGGCGGCGGTGATGCCCGCCATCGAGAGCAGGTCGATGTACTCGAGGATCAGGGGCCCGACGCCGCTGGCCACGATCTTGGGCACGGCGTTGGTGACCGACTCGAGTACCGGGAAGGGTGCGAGCACGGTGGCGCTGTGGTCGACGCGTGGGTGCAGCTTGAGGATCGCCTCGGTGACGACGGCCAGCGTGCCCTCCGACCCGATGATCAGCTGGGTGAGGTCGTACCCCGTCGTGGCCTTCACGAACTTGCCGCCCGTGCGGAGGATCTCGCCGGTGGGGAGCACGGCCTCGAGCCCGAGCACCTGGTGACGGGTGACGCCGTACTTGACGGCCCGCATCCCACCTGCGTTGGTGGCGACGTTGCCGCCGAGGCTCGCGCTGTACTCGCCCGGGTACACCGGGTAGGCGAGCCCGAGCGGGGCGAGCGCCTCGTCGAGCTGCGCGAGCGTCACTCCGGGCT
>CAYUOL010000218.1:0-11331 GCA_964446345.1 uncultured Iamiaceae bacterium
AGCGCCGACGGCGAGGCGTGGGGGTATCTGACCCACGACGCCGCCCGCTCGACCGCGTACCGGTGGGGCGAGGACGGCCTGGCCGGCGTGTGCGACCGTCGCCAGGGCGTGTGCCTCGGCCTCGCGCTGTGGAACGGCGAGGACGCGATCCTCAAGGAGCGGCTCTTCGGGCTCACCGGCAAGGAGGGCAACCACGGCGAGGACGTCAAGGAGTGCTACTGGTACACCGACGCGACGCCGACGCACTCGTGGATGAGCTGGCGCTACCACTACCCCCAGGCGGCGTTCCCGTACGAGGACCTCATCGAGGAGAACGCGCGGCGCGGCTACGAGGATCCCGAGTACGAGCTGATCGACACCGGCATCTTCGACCAGGGGTACTGGGTCGTCGAGGTCGACTACGCCAAGGCGTCACCGACCGACCTGTGTATGACGATCCGGGCGACCAACCACGGCCCGGCGCCGGCGACCCTGCACGTGCTGCCCACGCTCTGGCTGCGCAACACCTGGGCGTGGGGCAAGGCGGCGGATCGCCCGGCCCTGCGCGGCCAGGCACACGAAGAGGGCCACGCCGTGGTGATCGACCATCCCCGCTTGGGCCGCTGGGTCGCGGCGGCCTCGCCGGGCGCGGCCGACCCGACGGGGGCGACCGACGGCGCGCTGCTCTTCTGCGAGAACGAGACCAACACCGAGCGCCGCTACGGCACGGCCAACGCCACGCCGTTCCCCAAGGACGCGATCAACGACCACGTCGTGCGCCGCGACGGCGCAACGGGCGCGCTCGTCAACCCGAACCACACGGGCACGAAGGCCTCGTGGTGGTTCCGGCGCGCCGCCGCGCCCGGGGAGACGGTCGAGCTGCGCGTCCGGATGCGCCGCGCCGGTGCCGCGCCACCCCCGCGGGCGGTCGTCCCGGTGGTGTCGATCCCCATGCCCGATGACGCGCCCGCACCTTCCGAGGCGCCGTTGCGCGGCACCGACGTCCCGTCGCTCGGCGACGAGCACACCGCGGCCTCCGCGCAGCGCCGCGCGGAGGCGGACGCGTTCTACGCCGAGCTGACCCCGGCCACCGTGAGCGCCGACGAGGCCCTCATCCTGCGACGCGCCTACGCGGGTCTGCTGTGGAGCCAGCAGTTCTTCCGCTTCGACGTCGGTCGGTGGCTCGACGGTGATCCCGCGGGGCCTCCACCGCCGGCGAGCCGCGCGACCATCCGCAACGAGCACTGGCGTCACCTCGACGCGAACGACGTCATCCTCATGCCGGACAAGTGGGAGTACCCCTGGTTCGCCTCGTGGGACCTCGCCTTCCACGCGACCGCGCTGGCCCACATCGATCCGCAGATGGCGAAGGACCAGCTCGAGCTGCTGTTCAAGGTCTGGTACCAGCACCCCAACGGGGCGCTGCCGGCCTACGAGTGGGAGTTCTCCGACGCCAACCCGCCGGTGCACGCGTGGGCGGCAATGCACGTCTACCGCGTCGACGCGTCGATGAACGGGGCGGCCGACGACGCCTTCCTCGAGCGCATCTTCCACAAGCTGCTGCTCAACTTCACCTGGTGGGTCAACCGCGAGGACGCCGAAGGCAACAACGTCTTCGAAGGGGGGTTCCTCGGCCTCGACAACATCGGGCCCTTCAACCGCTCGGAGGGGCTGCCCTTCGAGGGGACCCTCGAGCAGTCCGACGGCACCGGGTGGATGGCGATGTACTGCCTCAACCTCCTCGAGATCGCCCTCACGTTGGCGGCCACCAACCCGGTGTACGAGGACGTGGCGGTGAAGTTCTTCGAGCACTTCACCCTGATCTCGACCGCGATGATGAAGACCGGGCTGTGGTCCGAGGAGGACGGCTACTTCTTCGACGTCATCCGCCTCGGCGACGGCACCGTCGTACCCGTCAAGATCCGCTCGATGGTCGGCCTCGTCCCGGTCACCGCCCTCACCGTCATCCACGATCACCAGGTCGCGAACCTCCGCACGTTCCTCGACCGCGCCCGCTGGTTCGTGCAGCACAAGCCGACGGAGTCGTCGTTCTTCGGTCGCTACCTGCCCGATGAGGACCGCGCGATGGGCATGCTCTCGGTCGTCAGCCCCGAACGTCTGCGGCGCATCCTCGAGACCGTGCTCGCCGAGGACCAGCTGCTCTCGCCCTACGGCCTGCGCTCGATGTCGCGGGCGCACCGCGACGCACCGGTGACGATCGACATCGGCGGCACGCACACCGAGGTGCGCTACGAGCCCGCCGAATCCACATCGGGCCTCTTCGGTGGCAACTCGAACTGGCGGGGACCGATCTGGTTCCCCCTCAACTACCTCTTCATCGAGAAGCTCCGCCGCTACCACGAGTTCGTCGGCGACGAGTTCACCGTCGAGTTGCCGGCGGGCTCGGGAGAGCACCACACCTTGGGCGAGGTGGCGCTGGCGTTGAGCAGGCGGCTGGTGTCGATCTTCGCCCGCGACGACGACAGCAGACGGCCCGTGTTCGGGGCCACGCCGCGGTTGCAGGAGGACCCGGTCTGGCGCGACCAGCTGTGGTTCTTCGAGTACTTCGACGGCGACACCGGGGCGGGGCTCGGCGCGTCGCACCAGACGGGGTGGACGGCGCTGGCCGCGAACCTGATCCTCGGGATCCACACCACGACCGACCCCGGCTCGAGCGCCCGTCCCCCGTCGGCCTGAGCGCATGCCGCCCCGAACGACGGGGGTGAGCTTGGGTTTCCCTGCTGCGGGGTCGCGGCCAGTACGATGTTCGGCTTATGCGCGACCACCTCATCGGGGCCCTCGGCCTCGACCCCAACAAGGTTCTCGAATGGTTCGGCAGCTGGGCGGTGTGGGGCCTGTTCCTCATCGTCTTCGCCGAGTCCGGCATCATGATCGGCTTCTTCCTGCCGGGCGACTCGCTGCTCTTCGTCGCCGGCTTCCTCTCGTCCGTCGGCCAGCAGGCCGACAAGGTCGCGGTGATGCCGAACATTGTCTTCGTGTCGCTGGGGTGCTGGATCGCGGCGGTCGCGGGCGACCAGGTCGGCTACATGTTCGGGCACCGGGTCGGGCCGGCACTGTTCAAGCGCCCCGACTCTCGGCTCTTCAAGCAGAAGTACCTGCGGAAGTCCGAAGAGTTCTTCGAGGTCCACGGCAGCAAGACGATCATCCTCGCCCGCTTCGTGCCGATCGTGCGCACGTTCGCGCCGATCGTCGCGGGTGCCGGCAAGATGCGCTACCGCACCTTCTTCGCGTACAACATCATCGGTGGCTTCGTGTGGGCCGTCGGCATGACGCAGCTCGGCTTCTGGCTCGGGCAGAAGTTCCCCAGCCTGGGAGACAGCATCGACAAGGTCGTCATCGTGATCGTCGTCGTTTCGCTCGTGCCGATCGGCTTCGAGGTGCTGCGCCACCGCCGCAAGGCCGCGAAGGAAGCGGCGTCGGGTGGGGCGACCGCCACCGCGACGAAGGTGCCGGCCGGCAGCGCGGTGGACCCGGCCGCGATCGACATCACCAAGCTCGACTGACGCCGCGGCGCTGACGCCACGGCGGGGGCGGCGATCAGTTCACGAGCTTGTCGCGACCCTCCCAGTACGGGGTGCGCAGCTTGTACTTCTGCAGCTTGCCCGTCGCCGTCCGCGCCAGCTCGTCACGGAACTCGACGCTGGTGGGGCACTTGTAGTGCGCCAGCGTCGACCGGCAGTGCTCGATGAGCTCGGCTTCCGTCGCCTCCGTGCCCGGGGCGAGCACGACCAGCGCCTTGACCGTCTCGCCCCACTTCTCGTCGGGCACGCCGATCACAGCCACCTCGGCGACGGCGGGGTGCGAGAACAAGCGGTCCTCCACCTCGATGGACGACACGTTCTCGCCGCCCGAGATGATCACGTCCTTCTTGCGGTCGGAGATCGTCAGGTAGGAGCCCTCGTCGATGAACCCGCCGTCGCCCGTGTGGAACCAACCGCCTTCGAGGGCCGCGGCGGTCTCCTCGGGTTGCTGCCAGTAGCCGAGCAGCACGTGGTTGGAACGAGCCAGCACCTCGCCCTCCTCGTCGGTCTTCAGGGTGACGCCGAGCGCCGGCGCCCCGGCCCGAGAGAGCAACGACGCCCGCTCGCCCGGCGTGAGGTCGTCCCACTCGGCCCGGCCGCGGTTCATCGTCAGCAGCGGTGAGGTCTCGGTCAGCCCGTAGATCTGGATGAACTCCCACCCGAGCTCGGTCTCGACGCGCTCGATGGTCTGCGTGGGCGGCGGGGCGCCGGCGACGACGATGCGCGTGCGCCCGGCCCCCGGGATCGGACCGTCCCAGGTCGACGCCGCCGTGAGCACCGCCGCCACGACGGCTGGTGCGCCGCAGAGCAGGGTGACGCCGTGCTCGTCGATGCGGCGCAGGATCTCCGCGCCGTCGACCTTGCGCAGCACGACCTGCTTCACGCCCATGGCCGTGACGGCGTACGGCATGCCCCAGCCGTTGCAGTGGAACATCGGCAGCGTGTGCAGGTACACGTCGCGGTCGTTGACGCCGGCCTGCCAGCCGAAGATCGCGGCGTTCGTCCAGAGCATGCGGTGCGTCATCTGCACGCCCTTCGGCCGGGCGGTGGTGCCGCTCGTGTAGTTGATCGTCGCGGTGGCGTCCTCGTCGGGCTCCCACGGCTGCGGCTCGACGCCCTCGAGGTAGATGGCCTCGTCGTCGCGCCCGATCACGAACGTGTGCTTGCACTGCACGCCGGCGAGGTCGGCTTCGAGCTCGGGGTCGATGATGAGCACCGACGCCCCGGAGTGCTCGACGATGTAGCTGATCTCGTCCGCGTTGAGGCGGAAGTTGATGGGCACGTAGATGCGCCCGAACGCGCTGACGCCGAAGAAGCCGATGTACATCCGCGCCGCGTTCTGCGACACGATCGCCACGCGCTCACCGAAGCCGACGCCGAGCTCGTCGAGGCGCGCCGCCTGGGCCCGGGCGAGCTCACCGATGCGCGTGTACGTCAGGGCTCCGAGCGACGGCGCGACCTGGTCGGGCTCGTCGACGATGCCCACCCGGTCGCCGTACACGAGCAGCGCGCGCTCGAGGTGGTCCTGGATCGTCAAGGGGACCTTCATGGGCGTGCCTCCTGAAGCGGATCTGATCTTCGTGCGCGGGACCGGATCTCCCGCGCTCTCGGCGCCGGTCCCCGCGTCGCCGGAGCGTACCGGACCGCTCGGTGTGGATCGTCTCCTCGTGCCGATGCGCGTGGTCAGGCGCTCAGGTCGGCGAGTACCACCCGAAGAGATCCACCACCACATGGGTGGTGCCGTTGTTCGTTTGCAGCGTGATGCCGCCCGCGGCGCCGACCCTCGTCGTCACGAGGTTGGCGATCGTCTGCCGCGCGGCAGCGTTGACGTTCGACGTGCCGCCGCCGGCGACCCCGGCCGGCATCACGGTCACGTAGGTGGGCAGCGTCGACTCGGTGACGGTGGTGTTGGCGACGACGGCCGTGCTGCTCGCGCCGCCGGGTCCGCCGCGTAGGTCGAGCACGCGCGGCACGCCTGCGGCCAGGGGCCCGTTCCAGCCGCCCGTCGCCGTGCGCGAATCGAGCATCCTGATCGGGGCGACCGAGTGGAACAGGTCCCCCTGGGTGTGGTCGAAGTAGCCCACCACGTCGTCGACGACGTCGACGGCGCCGACCGCGTTGGCGAGCCGAACGGATCCGTCCACCGACAACTTGACCGTGATGAGGTTCGCCTGGTCTCGCCGGCGCCGAAGTTGAGGTTCGACGCGGTCGGGGGCGGCTGGTAGGCGGGGTAGGCGGTGAGGAAGCTGTTGTGGGTGCCCCCGGTCACCGTGACGTTCATGACCACGGTGTCGGCGGTGGGCGGCACCGGACCCGGGTCGCATGGGGCGCAGAGATCCGCTGGGCGGTTTGGTCGCACGGAGCCCAGCGGGGAGCGAGGGCGAAACCGACCCAGGCTCAGGAGCACGGCGCGACGCACCTTGGCAGGGGGCCGCGTGCGTGCCGCGAGCACTTGGAGGCGCGCCGCCCACGACGGAACCGCCCACCACCACGACGCCCCCGACGACCTAGGACACGACACTGAGCACCGTGATCGGCGGGGTGACGACCACGACCGCGGCGCCGGAGGAGACCACGACGGTGCCCGAGCCCACGACCACCACGACGGCCGCAGTGGGGGACTCGAGCGACTCCACGGTGGCCGGGGCCACGGTGCTGGGGGAGAGCGAGACGAACGAGCCGCCGTCCTCGCCGGCCGAGGTCGCCCCGACCGCGACCGTCGGCGGGCAGCTCCCCACGACCGGCGCCAACACGTTCGGCATGGTGCTCGTCGCTGTGGCCCTGCTGGCGGGCGGGTTCTGCATGGTGCAGGCCAACCGGCCGGCCCGGCGGCGCTCGTGAGCAGCACCGGTTGATCAGCGGGCGGCGGGCGCGCACAGGTCCGCCGCTCCGCACCAGACGACGCATCGAGGTCCCGGGACGGGCACGACCCTCCCGGGACTGCGCGCCTCCGGGCTACGTCGGCTCGTACCAGCCGGCCACGTCGTAGACCACGTGCGTGCTCCCCGTCTGCGTCCGGAACGTCAGAACGCCGCCCGCGCCCACCTTGGTCACCGCCAGGTTCGGGAGCGTCTGCCCGGCCGCGAAGTTGACCGTCGACGTGGCCGTCGGCGGAACCCCGGCGGGTTCGACCGTGAGGTAGCTGGCCGCCGTGCTCCCTGTCACCGTCACGTTCCCCACCACGGCGGTGGCGGCCGGCGGGAGCGCGCCACCCGCCATCGTCAACTGACGCGCGGAGCCGGCCACGAGAGGCCCGCTCCACCCGCCCACCGCGCTGCGCGAATCCAGGAGCCGAACTGGATCGACGGCGTGGAACACGTCGCCCTGCGTCGGGTCGAAGTAGCCGACGAGGTCCGCCACCACCGCCACGGCGCCCACTGCGTTGGTGAAGGCGATCGTGCCGGCGGGGGACAGGGCAACGGTCGCGAGGTTCGCCTTGGTCTGGCCCGGCCCGAAGTTGAGCGTCGATGCGTTGGGCGTCGGCCCGCTGCCGGGGTGCACGGTGAGGAAGCTGTTCACGGTCCCCTCGGTGACGGTCACGTTGACCACCACGGCCGATGCGGTGGTGGGGACCGGGCCCGTCGCGGCGCCGACCTGCAACGAGCGCGGAGCACCGGCCACCACCGGGCCGGCGAACCCTGTGCCCGTGCGCGAGTCGAGCAGGCGGCTCGGCGTCACCGCAGTGAACCGGTCGCGGACCGCACCGCTGAAGTAGCCGACGACGTCGACGACGACGTGCGTTGCGCCGATGGCGTTGGCGAACATGATCTGGTCGTCGTTCCCGACTTTGACGGTGACGGCGTTGGCCGTGGTCTCGCCAGCCGCGAAGTTGAGGTTGGACGACGCCGGTGCAGCGGTGCCCGCGGGGTAGGCGGTCACGAAGCTGTTGTCGGTCGCGCCGGTGACGGTCACGTTCAGGACCACGGCGTCGGCTTGCGTCGGGATGCCCGTCGCGGGGCCGGCGACGACCAGTGCCTTCGGCGTCCCGGCCACCAGCGGTGCGTTCCACCCGCCCGTCGGGCTGCGCGAGTCGAGGATCCGCGCCGGCGCCATCGGGTGGAAGTACCCATGGACCGCCACGCCGCCGGCGGTCTCGACCGCCCCGACGTCGCACCGGGAGCCCTGCGGGCGCGTGACCCCCCGCTGGTCCGTCGGCGTCGAACATGTCGCCATGGGGATGGCGTCGGCCAGCGGCGACCCCGTGAGCGGCGCCCGCGTCGGCGTCGGGCCGCCGTTGTCCTGCAGCGGACCGAGGGAGAGCGATCGGGGCCCTTGGCGATCCGTGGGGTCGCCCAGCCCGCACGAGGAGTCGTCGGCCACGTTCCACCCTCCCGAGCCCGACGTGGTCGCCTCCGAGCACAGGCTCCCGCCGGACTGCTGGCCGAGCACGGACTGGCGGACCTGCACGGTCGGGGCCTCGATCGCCGTCGTCCCGGTGTTCCCGACCATCGTGGTCGCCTCCAGCTCCAACACCTTGGTGGCGAACGCCGCGCCGGGCTTCGGGCTGCCGTTCGCGGCCCCTGCCGAGTTGCCGACGATGGTGCTGTTCTCCACCGTGACGCTGCCGAAGGAAGGCGTCGCGACAGCTCCGCCGCGGGGCGCATGGTTGGCGCTGACGGTCGCGGCGGTGACGTTGGCGATGTAGGCCATCACGGCCCCGCCTTCGCTCCCGGCCGCGTTGTCGTGGAGGTGAGCGCGATCGATGATCACGGAGGGGCCGCGCGCCACGCCGCCGCGGGCGGACGCGGTGTTGCCCGTGAACAGCCCGCGGGTGATCGTGATCGTGGCCTCACCGCTGACCGCTCCGCCGGCATTGACGGCGTCGCCGGAGCGCTCGGCATCACCGACGGCCTTGTTGCCGGTGGCGGTCACATCGGTGAACGTCACGTCGGAGTACGCGTGCACCGCGCCGCCCTGGCCGGTCTCACCCGAGCCGTTCGAGGCGTTGGCCTCGTTGTGGTCGAACGTGACGTTCGTCGCGACGACCTTGTTGCCGTCGACCGCTCCCCCGAATGCGGTCCCGTCGGCGCCGAAGTTGGTGCGCGGGACGCCACGGGCCGCGTTGTCCCGGAACACCGAGGTGGTCGTGCTGAAGCCCCCCGTCGCGATGGCCCCGCCGCGCGCTCCGCCGCCGCTCCCGCCCCCGATCCATGCCGGTCCGCCGATGGCCACGTTGCCCTCGAAGGTCGAGCTCGCGACCGCCACGATGCCCGCGGCCACGGCGCCGCCGATCCCCGCTCCGCCGCTCGAAGCGTAGGGTTCGCCTTGTGTCGGCTCGCGCCCCGGCTTGCCGCGTGCCGTGTTGCCGAGGAAGTGCGAGCGCACGATCACGACGGTTTCGTTCGCTGCCACGCCCCCGCCACGCCCACGGCCCTGCCCGCCGGTGATGGTCAGGTTGTCGAGGGTGAACTGCCCGTACGAGTGCACATCGAGCACGCGCTCGTCGACGCAGGTCTGCTCGATCGTGGCCCCGCTGCCCAGCCCGACGATGCGCGCGATCCCGGCGTAGCTGGCGATGTCGAGGTCGCCCCACGCGTTGTCCCAATCATCGGTGGTGGGACCGCACCGATCCAGCACGTAGTGGCCGGCGGGCAGCTGGATCGTGGTGTCGAGGCCCTGGTGCTCGTTCGCCTCGGTGATGACGGCCCGCAGCGAGCCCGGCTGCTGGTCGTCCGTGGTGTGCGTGACGACGACGACCGGCCCGGCGGCGTGCGCGGGCGGCGCCAGCACGACCGCGATGCCGACGAGCACGATGAGCACGCCGCCGACGGCTGCGACTCGTCCGTGACGCGCTCGCCGTGTGTGCTTCCCCATGCGTGCCTCCCGAGTCGCCCCCACCGAGTCAAACGATCGCCACGGCCGGGATCGCGACAGCGGCGAGAGGCTACTGCCGCCGCCGACGTTCGTGGTTCGCTCGGCCCCGTCACGGGGCCGGCGTGCGCGCGATCGGGTCGAGGGTGGTGGGCGCCTGCGGTCACGACGATTCATGACGAGGCGAAGAGGGGTCCGAGGGTCCCCGCGTCTCGGTAAGCGCCGGCTGCCCCGGGGAGTGGACGTCGTACTCGGAGATGCCGTAGCCCGGCGCGCCCTGGAACAGCGCCCAGCCGAGGGCCATCAGCTTGTCGTTGCCGGGGAAGGCCCTTACTGGCCGATGAGCTTGCGGTTCTTGTACGACGCCTTCACGTAGTCGCGGTTCATGTACGCGATGAAGTCGATGCTGATCTCCTTCGGGCACGCCTCCTGGCACTCGCCGTGGTTGGTGCAGCTGCCGAAGAACTCCTCCATGCGCTCGACCATCTTGGTCGTGCGGTCCCACCGCTGGGCCTGGCCCTGGGGCAGCAGGTTGAGGTGGTTGAGCTTGGCCGAGGTGAACAGCTGGCCGGCGTTGTTGGGGCACGCCGCCACGCAGGCGCCGCAGCCGATGCACGCCGCGGCGTCCATCGAGGCGTCGGCGACGGGCTTGGGGATCGGGATACCGTTGGCGTCCTGCGCCGCGCCCGTGTCCGCCTGGATGAAGCCACCGGCCTCGATGATGGCGTCGAGCGGCGAGCGGTCGACGATCAGGTCCTTCATGATCGGGAAGGAGGCCGCCCGGAACGGTTCGATCGTGATCTCGTCGCCGTCACGGAACTTGCGCATGTGGAGCTGGCAGGTCGCCGTGCCCTTCTCGGGCCCGTGCGCCTGGCCGTTGATCATGAGCCCGCAGGTGCCGCAGATGCCCTCGCGGCAGTCGCTGTCGAACGCGATGGGCTCGTGGCCCTCGTCGATCAGCTTCTCGTTGAGCACGTCGAGCATCTCGAGGAACGACATGTCCTCTTTGATCTCGGTGATGGGGTAGGTCTGGAAGGCCCCGGCGGCGTTGGTCGACGCCTGCCGCCACACCTTGAGCGTGAGGTTCACTTGTAGCTCCTCTGGGTCAGGTGCACGTACTCGAACTCGAGCGGCTCCTTGTGCAGCGACTGGGTCTGGTCGGGGCCGTTCCACTCCCACGCGCCGACGTAGGCGAAGTTCTCGTCGTCGCGCTGGGCCTCGCCCTCTTCGGTCTGGTGCTCGACGCGGAAGTGGCCGCCGCAGGACTCCTCGCGGTGCAGCGCGTCACGGGCCATGAGCTCGGCGAGCTCGAAGAAGTCGTCGATGCGCCCGACCTTCTCGAGCGACTGGTTGATGCCGTCGGCGGTGCCGAGCACGTTGACGTTGCTGCGGAACTCGTCGCGCAGCGCCGGGATCTCGCCGATGGCCTTCTCGAGCCCGTTCTTGTCGCGGGCCATGCCGATGTACTCCCACACGATCTTGCCGAGCTCGCGGTGGTAGTGGTCGGGTGACTTCGTGCCCTTGATCGACATCCAGCGGTTGATGTCGTCGCGCAGACCGCTCTCGGCCTGCTGGAACACGGGGTCGCTCGTCGGCACGACCGGCTGGCCGAGCAGGGTCGAGAGGTAGTCGCCGATGGTGTAGGGCGCCACGAAGTAGCCGTCGGCCAGGCCCTGCATGAGCGCCGACGCCCCGAGGCGGTTGGCCCCGTGGTCGCTGAAGTTGGCCTCGCCGAGTGCGTACAGGCCGGGCACGGTGGTCATGAGGTTGTAGTCCACCCAGAGCCCACCCATCGTGTAGTGCGTGGCGGGGTAGATGCGCATCGGCGTCTTGTACGGGTTCTCACCGGTGATGCGCTCGTACATGTCGAACAGGTTGCCGTAGCGCTCGCGCACGACGTCCTCCCCGAGGCGGTTGATCGCGTCGGCGAAGTCGAGGTTCACGCCGTTCTTGAGCGGGCCGACGCCACGGCCCTCGTCGACGACCGTCTTGGCGTTGC
>CAYUOL010000219.1:0-11270 GCA_964446345.1 uncultured Iamiaceae bacterium
TTCAACAGGCGGCGGGACTCCACGGCGGCCAGTCTGCCAGGGACGACGATGACCACGGCCGCGGAGGAACGGTGAGCGGCGTCGCCGGCGTGGTGCTCGCCGCGGGGGAGGGCCGGCGCCTGCGGCCGCTCACGTTGGAACGGCCGAAGCCCCTGTGCCCGGTGGGCAACGAGCCGCTGGTGGATCGCGCCGTCCGCCTCGTGCGCCACGCCGTTGCCGACGTCGCCGTGAACGTGCACCACGGGCGAGCCGCCATGGTCGACCACCTCGAGCAGCTCGCCGATGTGACGCCCGGCGAACCGGTGCACGTGTCGCTCGAAGTCGAGCGGGCGCTCGGCACCGCCGGCGCCCTGGGCCACCTCCGGCCGTGGTTGGCCGGGCGCAGCGCCCTCGTCGTCAACGCGGACGCGTGGAGCGATCCCGACCTGCGCTCGTTCGTCGAGGAGTGGGACCAGGAGCGCACCCGCATCCTCGTGGTCGGGCACGAGCCCTTCGGGCCGCGCAGCCGCGTCGTCGCGTCGCTCATGCCGTGGGCCGTGATCAAGCACCTCGAGGCGGCCCCGAGCGGGTTGTACGAGCAGGTGTGGCGGGCCGCCGCCGCCGACGGCGCACTCGAGACCTGCGCGCACGACGGGGCGTTCGTGGACTGCGGCACACCGGGGAGCTACCTCGCGGCGAACCTCCTCGCCGTGCGCGCGTCGGGTCGGGGCGCGATCGTGTCCGGCGCGGCCCAGGCCGACGCGGGTGTGGTCCGCGACAGCGTGGTCGGGGCCGGCGCAGAGATCCGCGGCGAGGTCTCGTCGTCGGTGATCTGGCCGGGTGCGCAGGTCACGAGCGGCGAGGTGCTGCACCGGGCGATCCGTACGTCCGGAGGCCGCACCGTCCTCGTGCGCTGACGCGCTTCCGTGCTATGGGCGCGGCCGCGCCGCGCGCACCGGTGCCGCCACCGTGATCTCGTGCGCGGCCCGCAGCTGACCGCAGGCCGCATCGATCTCGGTGCCGCGGTTCTGGCGCACGGTCGCGTTCGCGCCGAGCGCCTCGAGGCGATCGCGGAACTCGCGCACGCCCGCCGGAGGGGTGCCCCGCGTGGCGTAGCCGGGCGTGGGGTTCAGGGGGATGAGGTTGATGTGCGCCCGCAGCGTCCGGGCGTACGCGGCCAGCTCAGCCGCGTCGGACGGCCGGTCGTTGACGCCGTCGATCATCGCCCACTCGAAGGAGAGGCGGCGGTTCTTCACCTCGAGGTAGGCGGCGAGGGCGGCGGCGAGGTCGTCGAGCGGGTAGCGCCGGTTGATGGGCACGAGCTCGTCGCGCAGCGTGTCGTTGGCCGCGTGCAGCGACACCGCCAGGTTCACCGGGAGGGGCTGTTCGGTCAGGCGCCGGATGCCCGGGATGATGCCGACGGTCGAGATCGTGAGGTGCCGCGCGGACAACCCGAGGTCCTGGTGGAGGCGCACGACGGCGCCCCACATCCGGTCGAAGTTGGCCATCGGTTCGCCCATGCCCATGAACACGACGTTGGACACCCGCCGCGGGCGTGGACCCTCGCCGGCCCTCCGCACGGCCCGCACGACCTGCTCCACGATCTCGCCGACCGTGAGGTTCCGCTCGAAGCCGGCCTGGCCGGTGGCGCAGAAGCCGCACGCCATCGCGCAGCCCGCCTGCGTGCTCACGCACACCGTCGAACGGTCGTGGTAGTGCATGAGCACGGTCTCGACCGCGGCTCCCCCTTCGAGCGCCCAGAGCCACTTGATCGTGTCGCCGTCGTCGCTGATCGACTCCGTCACCGGGGTCAGAGCCTCCGGCAGCTGCTCGGCGAGCTGTGCGCGCAGGGCCTTGGGCAAGGTGGTCAGCGCGTCGAGCGGTGCCGCCTGGCGGTAGAGGCCGTCCCAGACCTGGTCGACGCGGTAGCCGGGGTGCCCCGCGAGCAGGTCGCGCAGCGCGGCGCGGTCGACGTCGTAGCGGGTGGGCATCCGTCCACTCTACGGACGGGCTGCGGCCTCGCTCGTCGCGTCGGCGCCGTCGAGGTCGCGTGACCACCAACGGTTGACGGCGTTGTCCTCGAAGCCGAGGCGGCGGTACAACGTCCGGGCGGCGACGTTCGACGACTCGGTGTACAGGATGCCGTTGCGCAGGCCCTGTGCCGCCAGCCAGTCGAGGCCGGCGAGCACCAGTGGGCCGCCGAGGCCTTGCCCCTGGAAGTCGGGGTCGACGCCGATCACGAAGACCTCCCCGAGCGGTGGGCGCTCGTCGGCGTGGATGCGCGTCCAGCAGAAGCCCGCCATGCGCCCGTCGACCTCGTGCACGAGGAAACCGGCGGGATCGAACCACGGCTCGGCCTCCTTCGCCAGCAGCCGCTCGAGCGTGAAGTCGCTCTGGTCCGGGTGCCACGCGAACGCGCGGTTGTTCACCTCGAGCCACGCCTCGGCGTCGTCGTTGACCCGGAACGGCCGCACGTCGAGCGTCCAGTCCAGTCCCGTCGGGAGGTCGCGGCGCAACCGCAGGATCTCGCGATCGAGGTGCAGCCCGTTGGCCGCGGCCATGTGGTCGTGCACCTCACCGGCACCCTGCACCTCGACCACGACCCGCTCTGCGCCCGCCGCCCGGGCCTGGCGCAGCACCATCGTGAGCAAGGAGCTGGCGTACATCGCCTGGTCGAGCGCGTCACCCGTGACCAGCCGGTGCAGCTCCGCGCTCTCGCCCATCGCCGCGTGGGCTTCGGGCGGGCTGAAGACGAGGCGCACCATGGCGCGGGAGCGTAGGTCAGCGCGAGGTGCGGTGGCGACGCCCCGGTAGGGTGCCGGGACCATGGCTCGCCCCCGCACGCCCCGAGGTCGCGCCCGCGAGACCGATGCGCGGCTGCGGGTCGAGTACCCCGACGCCGTCTGCGCCCTCAACCACCGCAACCCCTACGAGCTCCTGGTCGCCACCATCCTCTCGGCCCAGTGCACGGACGAGCGGGTGAACATGGTGACGCCCGCGCTGTTCGCGGCGTACCCGACCGCCCGAGACCTGGCGCAGGCCGATCCCGCTCGGGTCGAGGAGCTCATCAAGTCCACGGGCTTCTACCGGAACAAGACGAAGAGCCTCCTGGGGATGGCCGCAGCGCTGGTGGATCGCTACCAGGGCGAGGTGCCGAGCGCGATGAAGGACCTCGTCACGGTGCCTGGCGTCGGGCGCAAGACGGCCAACGTGGTGCGCAGCGTGGCGATGGGCCTGCCCGGTCTGCCGGTCGACACCCACGTGGGCCGGCTGGCCCGCCGGCTCGCCCTGACGACCGAGACCGACCCGGTCAAGGTCGAGCTCGAGCTCAACGCGATGATCCCGGCCGCGGCACGCGGCGACTTCGGCCTGCGGCTGATCCTGCACGGTCGTGCGGTCTGCGTCGCCCGCAAGCCGCGCTGCGACGAGTGCGTGCTCAACGACTTCTGCCCGTCGTCGTCGGTCTGATCGGGGGCGGGCTCCGCCCTCGTCCTCCCCGGTTTCCGCGCGGACAGTGCACAGCGACTGCATCGTTCAGGCCGGAAACGTTGGGTGGAGCGCGGCGCACGAGCACGCTTCGCGCGAACTTTTCCGCTCCCACGGGTTCCGGATCGCGGGGGCACGGGTGTAAGGTGAACGCACCAGGTTCCCGCCACCTGGTAGCTGGCGACACGTCTGGGATCCGCCGCCCAGTGTCGCCCTGCCGGCGCCCCCTACTGGAGGGCGCCGGCACTCTTTTTGCCCACCGGCCCCCCTGGCCCCTTGGCCCCTTGGCCCCTTGGCTCCCTTGGTCTCCTCGGGCCCGGCGGCGCGGAAGTTGTGACACCGCCCGTGTCAATGGTCGTGCCGCCGTCGAGCCGACGAGCCGAGCCGACGAGCAGGCCGGCCGGGTCAGGCGATCCGGCGCAGCAGGGTCCCGAGCCGGCGCCCCGCCGCGCGCAACGAGCGCTCGACCTCGTAGAGGTCCGCCGCGGCTGTCTCGTCACCCGCCTGCTGTCGCGCCTCGGCCAGTGCGGCGATCCGCACCACCAGGTCCTCGATCGTGGTCGCCGTCGAGTCCAGTTCCGGGAGGTCGCTCACGCCCCCGTTCTACCCGAGCGGTGCCCGCGCTGCTCCTTCTCGCCCACGAACGCGAGCGGGTCCTCGGCCCGGGCCTCGCACGGAGCCCGGCGCCGGCGCGGGCCGTGACGGCGTCGCCCGGGTCCGATCGGCAACAATCGCCGCTGTGACGACCCTCCGGCGGATCCCCGCGCTCGACGGGCTGCGCGGCCTCGCCGTCCTCGGGGTCGTCGCGTTCCACGCCGGGTACCTGAGCGGGGGCTTCCTGGGTGTCGACCTCTTCTTCACGCTGTCGGGGTACCTGATCACCTCGCTCCTGCTGGCCGAGATCGAGACGACCTCGCGGGTGGATCTCAAGCGCTTCTGGTCTCGACGCGCCCGACGCCTGCTGCCGGCCGTGCTCGTGCTCGTGGCGTTGGTCCCGCTCTATGGGCGGCTGTGGGCCAACCCCTTCGAGCAGGAGGGGCTGCGGGGCGACTCGTTGGCGACCCTGGCGTACGTCGCCAACTGGCGCCAGATCTTGCAGGGCTCCGACTACTGGGCTCGGTTCGCCGCGCCGTCGCCGTTGCAGCACACGTGGAGCCTGGCGATCGAGGAGCAGTTCTACGTGGTGTTCCCGTTCCTCGTTCTGCTCGCGATCCGGCTCGGCATCGGCGCGCGCTCGGCCGGGCTCGACCTGCCACCGGAGCGTCGACGGCGGGCCGTCGAGGATCGTCTGCTCGTCATCGCCGGCGGGCTGGGTCTGCTGAGCGCGCTGGCGATGATCGTGGGCGGGATGAAGGACGACGCCTCGTTCAACACGCTGTACTTCAGCTCGTTCACCCGGTTCGCCTCCATCCTGGTCGGTGTGGTGCTGGCGGCCATGGTGCGCCGCGTGCGGGTGCCCGAGGGGCGGGCCCACGTCTTGCTGCAGGGCGCCGCGATCGCCCTTCTGGCGCTGCTCGCCGTCGCGTGGTGGCGGGTGCCCGGCGACAGCGCGTTCGTCTACCGCGGCGGTCTCCTGGCCTGTGCGCTGGCCGCGGCCGTCGTCATCTTCGTGATCCAGCTGCCGCACCAGTCTCTGCTGCATCGGGGCCTGAGCCTGCGGCCCCTCGTGTGGGTGGGCCTCGTGAGCTACGGCCTCTACCTCTGGCACTGGCCCGTCTTCCTCGTGCTCGACGAGAAGCGCACCGGGCTCGACGGCTTGGCGCTCCTCGTCGTGCGCCTGGCCGTCACCATGATGCTCGTCGTGCCGTCGTACTACCTGCTCGAGGATCCGATCCGCCGCGGCCGGTTGCTGACGTCGCTCCAGGCCCGACGAGTCCTGCCGGTGGTCGTCGCCACGGTGGTCGTCCTGGTGCTGCTGCTCGGCAGGACACCACCCGATCCGCTCGAGGCCGTGAGCGCCGCGCAGGTCCCCACCGGGCTGGTGGTCGGCCGTCCGCCCGGCACGCGCCCGCGGGTGCTGCTCGTGGGTGACTCCGTCGGGGACTCCTTGGGTTCGTCGCTGTCGGCCGCCCCGGATCGCTTGGGCGTGGATGTCCGATCGTTGGCGCTCCCCGGCTGCGGGTTCTTCACCGAGGTGACGCGGATCCGGTTCGCGAGCGGAAAGGTCAGCCCGGACGGTGCCGGGTGCAAGGAGCTCATCGCGAGCTGGCCGGTGGTGGCGAGCACCTTCCGTCCCGATGTCGCCCTCGTGGTCGTCGGCTTCCCGGGGGGAATCGACCGTGAGGTCGACGGGAGCTGGGAGCCGTTCTGCGGTGACCGTGTGCAGCGCCTGCTCGAACAGGAAGCATCGGCGGCGCTCGACCAGCTCCACACCGAGGTCGCCACCGTGGCGCTCACGACCGTCTCACCCAGCGGCGCGGGGCACCGCCACGGTGCGCACGTCGATGACGTCGACTGCGTGAACGCCACCTACCGACGCGTCGCTGCCTCCCGGCCCTGGGTGCACATCGTCGACCTGGATGCGCACGTGTGCCCGGAGCGGTACTGCCGAGAGACGGTCGACGGCTACGTCATGCGTCCCGACGGCCTGCACTACTGGGGCCCGTCGGCCGCGATCGTCGGACGCTGGGTCGTCGAGCAGGGATTGCAGGCGGCGTCGTCCTCCCCCTGACCGCACAACGGGTTCGGGAGCGCCCACGTGCGTCTCGTAGGGTGGCGGGGTGCTGAACCGACTCGACCTCCGGGGGCAACCCGGTAGCCTCCGCGGCCTCCTGCCCCGGCCCGATGTCAGCGGCGACGAGCCCGTGGCTGCGGTCCGGGCGATCTTGGCGGACGTCCGCAGCCGCGGCGACGCCGCGGTGCGTGAGCTCACCGAGCGCTTCGACGGTGTGCAGCTCGACGACCTGGCCGTGCCCCGATCGGCGTGGGAGCAGGCCGCGTCGTCGCTCGCGCCGGAGCTCCTCGACGCCCTGACGCAGGCGAGGGACTCGATCCAGGCGTTCCACGAGGCCCAGGTGCGCCCGAACCACACGTACGAGCGCGAAGGCATCACGGTGCGGGGCCGGTCGGTGCCCGTCGACCGGGCCGGCGTCTACGTGCCCGGCGGCCGCGGGGCGTACCCGTCGACGGTGCTGATGACGGCTGTCCCCGCCCGGGTGGCCGGGGTGCCCGAGATCGTGCTCTGCGTCCCCCCGGATCGGGAGACGGGCCAGGTCGCGCCTGCCGTGCTGGCGGCCGCCCTGCTCGCCGGCGTCGACGAGGTGTACGCGATCGGCGGCGCCCAGGCGATCGGCGCGATGGCCTACGGCACCGAGTCCATCGCCGCCGTCGACGTGATCAGCGGGCCCGGCAACATCTACGTCGCGATCGCCAAGCGCGAGGTGTCCGGGGTGGTGGGCATCCCGTCGGCGTTCACCGGTCCGAGCGAGATCGTCGTCATCGCCGACGGCACCACGCCGGTCGAGCTGGCGGCGATCGACGTCATCGTCCAGGCCGAGCACGGCCCGAACGGGTTGGCCTGGCTGATCACGTGGTCGGCGGACGCGGCGGACGCGATCGACGACGCGATCGCGAAGCTCGTGGCGGCGTCGCCCCGGCGCGCGGACATCGAGGCGACCTTCGCGGAAGGCGGCTACGCGGTGGTCGTCGACGACGAGCGGCGGGCGATGGAGGTCGCCAACCTGATCGCGCCGGAGCACCTCCAGCTGATGAGCGCCGATCCCGAGTCGTTGGTCCCGTTGGTGCGCCACGCCGGCGCGGTCTTCGTCGGTCCGCTCGCCCCCGCGTCGTTGGGCGACTACATCGCCGGTCCGTCTCACGTGCTGCCGACCTTCGGCTCGGCGCGCTTCGGGAGCGCGCTGACGACCGACGACTTCGTGAAGCAGGTGCACGTCGTGACGGTCGACCGGGCGGGGTTCGACCGCGTCGCCGACGCCGTGGTGACGCTCGCCGAGGCCGAGGGCTTCGCGGCCCACGCCGAGTCGGTGCGCCTCCGGGCGGCGTCCACGATCGGCCAGGCGCCGGCGGGGGAGCGGCAGCCATGACCGTCAAGCCGCGCGGCGACATCGAGCTCATGTCCGGGTACCACTCGCCCCAGGTCGAGGTGGACGTCCGGCTCAACACCAACGAGTCGCCGTTCGCCCCGCCCGAGGCGTGGCTCGACGCGATCAGCGCGCTGCCCCGTCAGCTCGCGTGGCACCGCTACCCGGATCGCGCGGCCACCGAGCTGCGCACGCGCATCGGTGAGCAGCACGGCGTCGGCCCCGAGCAGGTGTTCGTGGCCAACGGCTCGAACGAGGTGCTGCAGACGATCATGCTCACGTACGGGGGCGCGGGCCGCGTCGCGGCCGTGTGGGAGCCGACGTACGCCTTGCACTCGCACATCAGCCGCATCACGGGCACCGACGTCGTGGCGGGCGAGCGCGCGGCCGACTTCTCGACCGACCTCGACGAGGTCGCACGGGTGGTGGCGGCATCCGCCCCGTCGGTCGCCTTCCTGTGCTCGCCGAACAACCCGACCGGGGTGGTCGACGACGAGGCGACCGTGCGCGCGGTGCTCGAGCTCGTCGCGGCGCGCGACGGCCTGCTCGTGGTCGACGAGGCGTACGGCCAGTTCGCGCCGTGGTCCGCGCTGGGCCTCGTCGACGACGACACCCCGCTCGTCGTGACGCGCACGTTCTCGAAGACCTGGGCGATGGCCGCCGCCCGGCTCGGCTACCTCGTGGGCCCGGCCTGGGTCGTCGCCGAGCTCGACAAGGTGGTGCTGCCGTACCACGTCGACGCGTTCAAGCAACAGGCCGGCACGCTCGCGCTCGATTACGTCGACGACATGAACGCACGGGTGGCGACCATCGTCGAAGAGCGCGGCCGCGTGCAGTCGGCGATGGCCGAGCTGCCCGTCGACGTGTGGCCCTCGGGCGCCAACTTCGTCCTGTTCCGCCCGTCGGCGGTCGACGGCGCCGAGGTCTGGCAGCAGCTGCTCGAGCGCTCGATCCTGGTGCGCGACTGCTCGTCGTGGCCCCGCCTCGAAGGCTGCCTGCGGGTGACCCTCGGTACCGTCGACGAGGACGATGCGTTCCTCACCGCCCTGCAGGAGATCCTCACATGAGCCCCGCCCCCGAATCCCCCCGGTCCGCGCAGAAGAGCCGGACCACGAAGGAGACCGACATCGCCATCGAGCTCGCGATCGACGGGGACGGGCGCGTCGAGGTCAGCACGGGTCTGCCGTTCTTCGACCACATGCTCAGCCAGCTGGGTCGCCACGGCGGGTTCGACCTGGTGGTCAAGGCCACGGGCGACCTCGAGATCGACGCGCACCACACGGTCGAGGACACCGGCATCCTGCTCGGCGAGGTGTTCGCGCAAGCGCTCGGTGACAAGGCGGGGGTGCGCCGCTTCGCGTCGAACCGGGTGCCGCTCGACGAAGCGCTCGTCGATGTCGCCCTCGACCTCTCGGGTCGCCCCTTCTTCGTCTACGAGGTCGACTTCCCGGGCGAGAAGATCCTGGGGGATCCGCCGTTCGACCCGCAGCTCGTCGAGGAGTTCTGGCGGGCGTTCGTGATCGCGGCCGGCCTCACGCTGCACATCGAGCTCGTGCGCGGCAAGAACACCCACCACATCATCGAGGCCACGTTCAAGGGGGTCGCGCGCTCGCTGCGCGACGCGGTGCGCGTCGAGGGCACCGGCATCCCGTCGACGAAGGGAACCTTGTGACCGCGGCCGCCTCCCCGGTGCTGATCGCGGTGCTCGACTACGGCATCGGCAACCTGCGCTCGGCCCAGAAGGCGCTGCAGCACGTCGGGGCGGACGCCCGCCTCACCGACGACCACGGGCTCATCCGGGACGCCGCCGCCGTCGTGCTCCCGGGCGTCGGCGCCTTCGGCCCGTGCATGGAGGCGTTGCGGTCGTCGAAGCTCGACGTCGCCGCCCATGAAGCGGTCGAGTCGGGCCGTCCGTTCCTGGGCATCTGCGTCGGCATGCAGCTGCTCTACGACGGCTCGGACGAGTCGCCCGGCGCCGAGGGGCTGGGCATCCTCTCGGGGATGGTGCGCGAGCTCCCCGTCACCGAACGGCGTCCGCAGATGCAGTGGAACGTGCTGGACATCCAGCGCCCGAGCTCGATGTTCGCCGGGCTCGACGACCCGGCGTGGGTCTACTTCGTGCACTCGTACGCGGCGGACGACCCGGTCAACGTCGTCGCCACGTGCGAGTACGGCGCGCCTCTTTGCGCCGCCGTCGAGCGGGACAACGTCTTCGCCACGCAGTTCCACCCCGAGAAGTCCGCGCACAACGGCCTGCGGCTCCTCGAGAACTTCGTGGCGCGCGCCGCCGCCTGAGCCCCGCCGTCAGCGCCGCGTGGCCTGGCGGCGGTTGTACGCGACCGCGTCCTCGTAGCGCACCCCCGTGCCGCCGAAGAGGTCGAGAGCCGAACCGATGGTGAGGTCGAGGCGGCCCTCGCTCAGCCGGTCGACCAGCGCCAGGTCGTCGATCGATCGGGCGCCGCCGGCGTACGTCGTCGGGATCGTGACCGTGTCGGCCAGGAGGCGCACGAGCTCCTGGTCGATCCCCTGGCTGAGGCCCTCGACATCCACGCCGTGCACGAGCAGCTCGGCGCAGTGATCGGCGAGGTCGTCGAGCGTCGCGCGATCGACGCGCACGTCGGTGAACGTGCGCCACCGATCGGTCACCACCAGGTAGTCGTCGCCGCGACGCCGGCAGCTCAGGTCGAGCACGAGCCGATCGCGCCCGACCGTCTTCTCCAGCCGGGCCAAGCGGTCCCGGTCGAGCCGGCCGTCGGGGAAGAGCCATGACGTCACGATCACGTGCGACGCTCCGGCCTCGAGCCACGCGGTGGCGTTGTCCGCGTCGATGCCGCCGCCCACCTGGAGACCCTGCGGGTACGTCGCCAGCGCGAGGCGCGCCGCGTCCTCGTTGCCGGGGCCGAGCATGATGACGTGGCCACCGGTCAGGTGATCGTCGCGGAACCGCTGCGCGAACCACCCGGCGTCCTGGTCGGCGACGAAGTTGGTGGTCGGCGCGTCGACATCGTCGAGGAAGGAGCCGCCCACGACCTGCTTCACGCGGCCCTGGTGGAGGTCGATGCACGGTCGGAACACCCGGGCAGGCTACTGCCGAGGACGGCCGGATCAGCGCCGTGATCGGGGCGCCCCGCCGCCCGCGGAAGCGCGTCGTGCACCGCGGGCGCCGGCCGGTAGGGTCGACCCATGCGCGTCGCCCGAGTGATCCCGTGTCTCGACGTCGACGGCGGACGGGTGGTCAAGGGCGTGAACTTCGTCGACATCCGCGACGCCGGGGACCCCGTCGAGCTGGCCGCCCGCTACGACGCCGAGGGTGCCGACGAGCTCGTCTTCCTCGACATCACGGCGTCGAGCGACCAGCGCGAGACGATCGTCGACGTCGTGCGCCGCACCGCCGAGCAGGTCTTCATCCCCTTCACGATCGGGGGCGGCATCCGCTCGGTCGACGACGCTCGTCGGTTGCTCCGCGCCGGCGCCGACAAGGTGTCGGTGAACACCGCGGCGATCCAACGGCCCGAGCTGATCGCCGAGATCGCCGCCGAGTTCGGTTCGCAGTGCTGCGTGGTCGCGGTCGACGCGCGTCGTTGCCGCGCCGACGACGAGCACCCGCCGACGCCCTCGGGCTTCCGGGTGTACATCCACGGCGGGCGCACGGCGATGGACCTCGACGCGATCGAGTGGGTCCGGCGGGCCGAGCAGCTCGGTGCCGGTGAGATCCTGCTGACCTCGATGGACCGCGACGGCACCCGGCAGGGTTTCGACATTCCG
>CAYUOL010000220.1:0-11256 GCA_964446345.1 uncultured Iamiaceae bacterium
GAAGGAAAACACCCGGGATCGCCCCGGTGCACCGCTCCGGCGCCGCCCACGGTCACCCACAGTCACCCACCCGGGACCCGGCCCTTCTCGGCGTCACCCACGCGGGACCCGGCCCTTCTCGGCCAGCACGCCGCACACCGTCATCATCCGGTAGGCAACGCTCATCTCCTCGTGGCTGAAGCACAGCGTGCGGTCGTCGAGGATCTGGTACTCGGGGTGGTCCCGCTCGATCGCCGCGCGCGGCTCGGCGGCGATGGGCTCGCGCAGCTCCACCTCCACGGCGAAGGGCGGATCGACGTCGATGACCGGGATGCGGCCGGCGGCGACGCGTTCGGTGGCCCGCTGCGCGGCCGCCGCGATGATGCCCTGGGCCCGGCGCGGCGGGATGATCCAGCCGCCGGTGCGACTCAGCGCCCGCTTCACGACCGCGGTCTCGATGCCCGGCACGACGCGGCTGAGCTCGGCCGCCACGACGTCGTCCCCCGTGATCAGCGCCGTGGGCAGCCCCTGCTGCGCCGCCGCGATGGCGAAGATCTCGCCTTCGCTCACGGCCCGGCCATCGACGCGCACGGCGCGATAGGACTCGTAGCTGATCGTGTGGGCGCCGATGCCCGGCCGATCCCCGGCCTTCGCGTGGTGACCGACGAGGAAGAGCGCGTCGAAGGGCGCGACCTCGCCGTTGGCCGCAGCCTCGAGGGCCGCGATCGTGGTGGGGCCGTTGCGCGGCAGCCCGCGCACGACGTCCACCTCGGGGTCGATCTCGTCGAGCAGCAGGTTGCACAGCATCTCGACCCCGTGGTTCTCCTCGACGACGATCTCGGTCGCGCCGGCGGCCCGGGCGCCGGCGACGGCGGCGTTCACGTCCGCGGTCATCCACGAACGGGCCCGGGCGTAGTCCTGACCCTGCGTGATGACGTCCTGCCAGCGAGTGACCCCGCTGATGCCTTCCATGTCGACCGAGATGAGGATGCGCATACGCGCAGCAGTCTCGCGCCCACCCCGCGGCGAGGCGGTGATCGCCCCCCGTCGACGGGCCCCGCCGGGCCCGCGACGCGCGCCCCGTTTCCGGTTGTCAACGGATCGTCACCCGTGGTGCGAGACACGGCGGCCGACTTCTGGCACCATCGTGAGAACGCCGTGTGACGTGCGGCACGCAACCAGGCAGGCAACGGGGCCCGTCGCCATCGGTTCACACCGAGAAGGAGCACCCCATGCAGATCAGCAGCATCCTGCAGTCGAAGGGCACGCTCGTCGTGTCCATCTCCCGTGAGCTGTCCATCCTCGACGCCACGCGCGAGCTCACGCGCTACGGCATCGGGGCGATCGTCGTGTGCGACTCGCCAGAGGGGATCGACGGCATCCTCTCCGAGCGCGACATCGCGCGAGCGATCGCCGCCCACGGCGCGGCGGCGCTCGACCTGCGCGTCGCGGACGTGATGACCACCGAGGTCACCACGTGCGCGCCGACCGACACCACCGACGCGCTCGCCGAGGTGATGACGGCGCAGCGGATCCGCCACCTCCCGGTGGTGGACGACGGACGCATCGTCGGCGTCGTCAGCATCGGCGACATCGTGAAGCACCGCCTCGACGAGCTGCAGGTGGAGACGCGCACGCTGCACGAGTACCTGTACTCGGGCCGCTAGCCCGTTCGAAGGACCGGCGCAGGAGCGGGGCTCGGGAGACCGGTTCCGGAGACCGGTTCCGGAGACCGGTTCCGGGGGCCGGCTCAGGAGACGGGGCGCAGGCGCACCGGCGCCGCCGGGTCGACCCCCGGGACGGTCGTGTGGGAAGCGCCGGGCGCGCGCGGCGTGAGCTGGTGGAGGTGCAGCCGATCGGGCCGCAGCGCCCCGCGGGCCAGGTCCGCGACGTGGCGGTGGTGCGTGAACAGCACGACCTGCATCTCGTGCGACAGCTCCCCGAAGATCTCCAACGCCGCGGTTGTGCGCGCTTCGTCGAAGTTGACGAACAGGTCGTCGAGGATCAGCGGCATCGGCTCGGCCTGCGTCGCCGCCAACGAGACCGCCGCCAGCCGAAGTGCCAGGAACAGCTGATCGCGCGTGCCCTCGCTGAGCGCCGAGACGAGCACCCGCTCGCCATCGGGGCGCACCGCCTCGAGGACCGTGTTGCCGCGGGCGTCGAGGTCGGTGTCGAGCGTGGCGAACGAGCCGGCGGTGAGGCGGGCGAACCACGGGCGGGCCCGGTCGAGCAGGGGCGCCTGGTGCCGTTCGCGGTAGCGCGCGATGGCGTCGCGCAGCAGCAGCGCGGCCAGGTGCACGGCGAGGTACTCCTCGGCATCGTGCGCGACCTGCGCCAGCGCCATCTGCCCGGCGGCCGCGGCGTCGGCGGCCGCGGCCGAGCCGTCCATCGCGGCGCGCTGCTCGTGCAGCTGGCCGAGCTCGATGGTGTCTCGGTCGAGCAGCTCGCGCTGCTCGGCAAGGGTCGCATCGAGCTCTTCGCCCCGCGCGGCGAGCTGGTGCTCGTCGCGGCCGGCGCGCGCGACCTCGAGCGCGTCTGCGGGCCGGCCGCCGCTCTGCGCCAGGAGCTCGCGCTCGACCCGCTCGAGCTCGTGCTCCACCTCGGCCAGGCGCTCGGCCCGCGCGATGGCGTCGCGCAACTGGGCTTCGTTCGTGACGCCGACCTCGGCCAGCAGCTCGGCGAGGTGCGCGTCGCCCGACCGCTCGAGGCGGCGCGCCTCGGCCAGCTCGGCGTCGTGCTGCGCGAGCTCGGCCCGCAACGTGCGGACCTGCTCGCTGGTCGCGTCGGCTCGCCGCTGGCGTTCGACGAGGTCGCGCACGACCGCGACCGGGTCGGGGTCGACGGCCGCCCCGGCATCGAGGCGGGCCGCGACCGCGCCCACCTCGGCGCTGAAGCCCGCCACGAAGTCGTCGACCAGCGCGAGGCGCGCCTCGGCCCGGTCGGCCGCCTCGACGAGGTCGAGGGCCGACGCCGCGTCGCGCACGAAGGTACGGGCCTCGTCGATCGGCTGGTCGGGGTCGAGCTCGAGCGGCGCCAGCGTCGTGACCCACGACGCGCGCCAGGCGCGCTGGCGCTCGACGGCGTCGTCGGCCGCCCGTGCGGCGTCGGCGCGGGCCCGCTCGAGGCGACGGTGGTCGGCGACGAGCTGCGCCCGTTCGTGCGCCGCCCCTTCGAGATCCGCCGCTGTCGTCGTGGCCAGCGCCACCAGCGAGGCCAGCCCGAGATCGGGCGGCGTCACCACGCCCACCTGTGCGAGCGCCGCCCGCAACGCACGCTGGTGCCCCTCGACGCGGTCATCGAGGCCGTCGAGCTCGTCGCGCACCTCGGCGAGGCGACGGGCCAGCGCCACCACCCGACCGTGCGCCTCGAGCCACGCGAACATCTCGCGCGGCGGCTCCGGTTCGTCGACGACGCCCCGCCACAGCGCCCGCCACGCATCGGCGGCGGACGCCGATCGCTCGGCCTGGCCGACCTGCTGGCGTTCGAGCGCGGCGCGCTGGGCCCGCTGCTCTTCCACGTGCGCTTCGAGCCGGGCGCGCCGCGCCACGTCGGCGGCCGACGATCGCAGCCGGTCGGCCACGGCGTCCGCCTCCCGGATCGACGCGGCGAGGGCCTCGAACGCGTCGAGCGCCGCGGGCCCGCCGAGGCGCTGGGGCGCCGCGCCACGTGCGTTCGGCACGTCGCGGGCGGCCCCGACATCGCGATCGAGGCGCGGGGCTTCGATGGGCGCGGAACGATCGGCCGGTCGTGCCCGCCCCGGGTCGCGCGCACCTGGGCCATCGGCGGATGCCGCCTCGGCCCCACGGTCGACCCCGAGCGCATCGAGCGTCATGCGCAGCCCCGCGGCATGGGCATCGCGCGAGGCACGGCTGGCGCGCAGCTCGTCATCGGTGGGCACCTTGCGCTCGAGGAGGCGCGCGAGGTCTTCTTCGGCGGCGCCCAGATCGGCGTCGAGGCGCTCGATCGCGACGTGCAGCTCGGCCATGCGGTGCGCGTCGGCGGCCCACGCGTCGGCGTGGTCGTGCACGACGGTCGTGGTGGGCACCACGAGCGCCGCAACGGCGGCCGCCGTGGCCCCGCGCTCCCCCAGGCCCAGCCGGGTGATCTCGGCGGCGGCGTCGCGCTCGAGCTGCGCCCGGGTGGCGTCGAGGCGGCGGCGACGATCGTCGAGATCGCCGTCGGCCCGGCACGCTGCCAGCGCGGTGGTGAGCACCCGCCCGTCGGGAACCGGCGCGACGGCGTCGATCGCCGCACGCGCCGAGCGCTCGAGCCGGGAGGCCTCCTCGGCGCGACCGGCCAGCGCGAGGCACTCGGCGCCGAGACCGACGCCGGCCTCGGCGAGCTCGAGCACACGAGCCGCCGCGCCGGCGGGCACGCGGAGGCTCGCGCGCGCCTCGTCGACCTGCGCGCCGGGTCGGAGCCGGGCCACCAGGCGCTCGGCCTTCGCACGGGCGTCGCGTGCCTCGGCCGCGACGGATGGCCGATCTCGGACCGCCTGCTCGTACTGGCCGCGCTGCTCGCGGAGCGCGCCGACCACGTCGGCTTCGGCGACCACCCGATCGTCGAGCGGCAGCGCGTCGATCTCGGCCCGCAGGCGCTCGACCTCGGTGACCGCCGCGCGCACCCGGGCGCGCGCCTGCTCGCGCGCCGCCTGCAGGTCACGGTGCTCGGCCCCGATGCCCGACCGGAGGGGCATGGTGGTGGGAGCCAGCTCGGCGAGCCGCGCGGACAGCGAGGCGCGCAGGCGCAGGTTCGGGAGGACGGCGACGAGCAGGTGGACGAGCGCGCGCTCGTCGGTGTGAGCGGCGATGGCGGCTCGGGTGGCGGCGACTGCCTCGTCGAGCCGACGGATGCGCGCCCGGACGTCGTCGTAGGCCCGCGGCCGCAACGAGTGGTCGCGGGCCTGTGACGCCGCGGTCTTGTACCTGTTGATGCCGGCGTTGACCCGCGGGTTGTGCCCGCCCGCCTTGAAGAGGACCGCGCTGCGGTCCTCGAGCTCTTTGAGCGTGTGGTGGAGGTTGGCGGAACCGGTCGACGCGCCGAACAGCAGCTCACCGAGCTCGCCGTGGCCGGCCACGAGGTCGCGCCCGCCGGCGACGAGCTGATCGTGGGTGATGCCGAACATCGTGGTGAAGGTGGCGCGATCGAGGCCTCGGGTGAACGCCGCCAGCGCGTCGGCGTCGAGCACCGACCCGTCGGCTGCCCGCAGCGAGTCCTTGGCCTTCTTCAGACGGCGGAACGCGAAGACCTCGCCGCGCTCGTCGCGCAGCGTCATGCCGATCTCGAGGCGGGTCATGTGGTGGACGAACCCCGCGGTGGTGCGCAGCGGGATGCCGAAGAGGGCGTCGGTGATGGCGGCGAGCGTGGAGGACTTGCCCGCCTCGTTCGCGCCGAGGACGAGGTGGAGACCGTCGGCCGACAGGTCGAGCGACGTGTCGGTGAAGGGCCCGTAGGCGACGAGGTCGAGGTGGTCGATCTTCATGTGGCCGTGCCCCCCGTGGTCGAGAGCGCCGCGACCAGTCGGGCCTCGGCCGCCTCGAGGGCCCGCATGAGCACCTCAGGGCGTTGCGGGTCGAGGCCCTCGTCGTGCACGACTGCGTAGGGCAACTTGTCGCGCAGCTTCGCGAAGTGCTCCGCGTAGCCCTGCATCAACGCATCGGGATCGTCGCGCAACGTCGCGATGGCACCGAACAGCTCGGCCATCGCATCGTCGCGGTCGTGACGCACCGGCAGGTCGCCGGGCCGCGTCGTCTCGTGGACGATCCGCTCGATCCACATGGGCCCGAGCTCGAAGCTGTGGCTGCGGATCTGCGCCTCGAGCTGCTCGTGCCCGGCCACCAGGCGGTCGTGCACCGGGGTGGACCCGTGGAGCACGACCCGGGCGGCGAGCAGCCGCCCCTCGGCTTCGACGACCGCTTCCTTCAGGTGGGCCTGCACGAGGTCGCCGACCCCGTGCTCGTGGCGGACCCCGCTGACGTCGACCCGCACGCGCGACCACCGCGCCGCGTCGGCCGCGCGGTGCTCGACCGCCGTGACCTCGCGGTCGTCGACGGTGACCAGCACGTAGCCCTTGGCCCCGGTCTCGCGCGCGTGGCGCCCCTGCAGGTTGCCCGGGAACACGACCCAGGGATCGCGGTTCAGTACCTCGCGGCGGTGGACGTGGCCGAGGGCCCAGTAGCCGTACCCGGCGCTGGTGAGGGCATCGAGCGAGCACGGGGCATAGGGATCGTGCCCGGGTCGGCCGTCGAGCGCCGTGTGCAGCAGGCCGATGTTGAACACGCCCGGAACCGGCGGTGGGTAGTTGCGGGTGAGGTCGTCGGTGAGGTCGCGGGTGGCGTAGCTCTGACCGTGCACCGCGACATCGAGCCCCAGCGCGTCGGGCGGGACCGTCTGGCACCTGCGGTGGTCGAGCATCGTCGCGCCGGCGGGCAGGTCGAGGCGGCGGGTCAGCTGGCTGGCGGCGTCGTGGTTGCCCGCCACCATCACGACCTTGATGCCCGCCCGGGTCAGGTCGCTGAGCTGGCGGGTGAAGAAGAGCCCGGTGTTGTAGTCGGGCCAGTCACCGTCGAACAGGTCGCCCGCCAGCACCACGAGATCGACCTGCTCGGCGAGGGCGTCGCGCACGAGGTTCGTGAACGCGACCCGACTCGCCGAGCGCAATGCGTCCACCGGCGCGCCCTCGTACGCGGCGAGGCCGCGCATGGGGCTGTCGAGGTGGAGATCAGCGGCGTGGAGGAACCGCATGCACCGGGCTTTCTCGGGGTCGGAGGGGGTGGTCAAACCCTACGCAGGGGGTCTGACGGGGAAGGGGACCCCGGAACGGGGTCGATCGGTGCCCGATCAGGACCAGAGGCGGTCGCGCAGGCCCGTGGCGCGGGTGACCGGGCGGCTGACCGCCGCGCGCAGCGACGCCTCGGAGGCGACGACCACGACCTGCTCGCGCGCCCGGGTGAGCGCGGTGTAGAGCAGCTCGCGCGTCAGGATCGGCGAGCCCGCGTCGGGAAGCGCCACGACGACCCGCCGATGCTCCGAGCCCTGGCTCTTGTGCACCGTCATCGCCCACCACGTCTCGACGTCGCCCAGCTGCGCGGGATGGACCCACCGCAGCCCGTCGCGGGCCGTGAACGCCACGCGCCGCTCACCGTCGACGTCCACGACGAGCCCGGTGTCGCCGTTCACGAGCGCGTTCAGGTGGTCGTTGCGCGTGACGATCACCGGCCGGCCGGGGTACCAGCGCTGCTGCACCCGAGCCCGGGGGATCGCCCGGTGCACGAGGCGCTCGATGCGTTCGTGCCAGTCGTCGGTGCCGTTCGCTCCCCCGCGCACCGCGGCGAGCACCTTGAGGTCGCGGGCCGCGACCAGTCCGCGTTCGGCGTCGCCCTCCATGCCGGCCCGCACCACCGCGCCCGCCGCATCGACGACCATGTCCTCCACCCCGCGGACGCCGGCGGCATCGGTGGGCTCGACCCACCGGACGCTGCCGGAGTCGCGCCGCAGCACGTCGATCACGTCGTCGGCGCGACCAGCCCGCACGGCATCCGCGAGATCGGCGATGGGCGAGTCCGCCGCGTACCGGTGCATGCGTTCGAGGACGACGACGTGGGACGCGAGCGCGCCCGGTGGCGGTGCCGACGCGTCGCCCACGAGATCGCCCAGCACCGCACCCGCCTCGATGCTGGCCAACTGGCTGGGGTCGCCGACGAGCACGAGGCGGGCATCGGGACGCACCGCGGCGAGCACCTTCGCCATCAGCGGCAACGACACCATCGACGCCTCGTCGATCACGACGATGTCGGCCATGAGCGGATCGTGCTCGTCGTGACGGAAGGTGACGCCGTCGCGCCACCCCAGCAACCGGTGGATCGTCGTCGCCTCGGTGGCGAGCAGCTGCGCGGCGAGGGCGCCGGGAAGCGACGCAGCCGCCACCTCGTGGTGGATCGCCTCGGTCATCCGCGCCGCCGCCTTGCCCGTGGGCGCGGCCAGGGCGATGTCGAGCGACCGGCCCGAGCTCCTCGCGATCTCGAACGCCGCGGCGAGCAGCCGGGCGATGGTGCGGGTCTTGCCGGTGCCGGGACCCCCCGCGACGACGGCGAGCCCTTCGCGGAGCGCGACCGCGGCTGCGGCGCGCTGCCGATCGTGGGGATCGGCGTCGGGGAAGTGCCGCTCGAGCACCAGCTCGAGGTCGGGAGCGGGAGCGAGCCCAGCCTGTGGGGCACCCGCCCGAGCCACGAGCGCGTCCGCCACCGCGACCTCGTAGCGCCAGTAGCGATCGAGGTACAGCCGGCCGCCGTCGAGGACCAAGGGGCGGCGGCCGCCCGGCAGCGACGTCGCCGCCGGTCCCCCACCCGTGGACCGGTCGGCGACGACCGCCACCGCCGGGCTGGCGCGGAGGGCGTCCAACCAGGGTTCGGGCGCCGGCCAGGGCAGGGAGGCGACGTCGGTGCTCACCCCGCGGTCGAGCACGACGCGCGCAGGGAGATCGTCGAGCAGCACGCACACGTGCCCGAGGCGCGTCGCCCGCACGGCCAACGCGGCCGCGAGCGCCACCACCGGATCGAGGTCGGGCAGCAGGCGTTCGATGGTGCGGGCGACGTGCACGTCGGCCGAGACGAGGATGCCGGCGGCGAGGAAGGGCTCCAGGAGCGCGGCCGACGCGCCACCCCGCCGCGCCCCGAGGTCGAGGACGGGGGTGGTCATGCGGCCACGACCTGACCGTCGAGCAGATCACTCAGCGCACAGACCAGGGCCGGCGGGACCGCCCACGAGTAGACCCCGTACGGGTGGCCGTCGGCCCGCGGCGTGGCCGGACCGACCATGCCGCGCAGGAAGAGGTACGCGATGCCCCCGAGGTTGTGCTCGGGGCGGTACCCCGGCAGCCGCCACCGCAGGTAGCGGTGGAGCGCCACCGAGTAGAGCAAGGCCTGCAGGGGGTAGTGGTGCCCGGCCATGGCCTCGGGCAGCCGCCGCGGGTGGTAGTCGTCGAGCGACGGCTCCTGACCCCATGGCGTGAGGTTGTTGGTCTTGTAGTCGACCACCACGAACCGATCAGGGCCGCCGGTGGCCCGGATGCGCAAGATGGCGTCGATCGACCCGACGAGGTGCCCCGCCAGGCTGGTGTCGAGCCCGCCGCTGGCGAGCCCGTCGGCCCAGGCTGTCAGCTCGTGCGCAGCACCGACGTGACGCCGCACCAACCGGCCGATCGCCCGCTCGTCGGCGATGGCACCGGCCGCCGCCAACGTGATCTCGAAGTCGAGCTCGGCCAGCCGGTCGGCCGCGGCGACCTCGTGCAGGGCGCGCTCGTCGGCGAGCGGACCGAGCGGCGTGGTGAGCACACCGACCAGACCCTGGACCAGCGCCGTGCGGTCGACCTCGAGCCCGGCCCGTTCGATCTCGTCGTCGACCGGCTCTTCGAGCGCATGCTCGAGGTCGAGGTCGGCCAGATCGACGCGCTCGAGCACCTGGTGGACGAGCGTGCCGAACGCCGCTCCGCCGCGCTGGGCCACGAAGGGCAGGGCGAAGGCTGCGGTGCCCGACGGTTCGGAGGTCGCCCCGCGGTCATCGTGGTCGCGGGCCGCCACCGCGCTGCCGGGGGCAACCCCTGGCGCGGCGTCGCTCTCCGCGGCCGGCACGAGCTCGTCGCCCGCGGCGGCGTCGCCCAACGAGTCGTCGAACGGGTCGTGGCGCGCCTGCTGCGCCGGGCTCGTCATGGCGGTGAACGACCACCGTCGACGCGTGCGGTCGAGCGGGCGGTCGAGCGTCGCGACGGTCAGCGCCACCGGGTCGGACGCGCGGGCGCCCGTCCACGCGTCACTCGCGGCGATCGCGGCGGGGCGCCCGAACCGCTCGACCTGCACGGTGCCCGCGGACCGCTCGACGAGCGGCGCGAGGTGGGCGACGGCAAGATCGTCGTCGGGCAGCGACACCGCCTTCGCGCCGAACTCCGCCGGATCGATGCCGGCGGCGTCGCGGGCGAACAGGACGCGCGCCAGGGCGGTCGACGCGCTCGGGCCACTCGTCTTGGTGCGCGTCCACCACACGATCGTCTGGTGCCGCGCCCGCGTCAGCGCGACGTAGAGCAGCCGCAGGTTCTGACCCCGCGACTCTTCCTCGGCCAGGCGCTGCCGGCTGTCGCTCGCATCCTTGTCGGGCCACTGCTGACGCGGCGCCACGTCGACCGTGCGACGCCCGGTCTCGGGATCGCGGAAGGTGCACACGCCAGGCGTCGCCGGGCCGACGCGCCACAACGTCGGGCAGCACACGATCGAGAACTCGAGGCCCTTCGCCGCGTGCACGGTCATGATCTGCACCGCGTCCGCCTCGGATTCGACGCGCCGGGCAGCGATCTCGAGGTCGACCTCGGCGGGAGTGGTCGCCAGCGCGAGCTGATCGAGCGTCGCCAGGAGGCCGGCCGGCCCGGGGCGCCGCGGCGCCGTGGCCCCGAGCAGCTCTGCGATGTGCTCGAGATCGGTCATCGAGCGGTCACCATCGGCGGACGCGAGCACGCGCGCCGCCACCCCGCTCTCGCTCCAGACGCGTCGGCGGAAGTCGGCGACGCCGCGCGTGAGCAGGGTGTCGGCCCAGGTGTGCAGGCGCTCTTGCACGGTCGCGACGGAGCGCTCGTCGGCCGACGCTAGCTCGGCGGCGCTCCACCCGACGAACCAGGAGAGGCAGGCCGTGCGCGCCCGTTGGGGATCGGCAGGACGGGCCACCGCCTCGAGGAGCCAGCGCCACTGGGTCGCCGCCGGCGACGTGAGCACCGTGTCGCCGCGCGTGATGATGCCGGGGATGTGCAGCGCCCGGAGCGCGCGCTGCACCTTCGGCGACTCGCTGTGCGCGGTGACCAGCACGGTGATGTCGTTGGGCCGCACCGCCCGCGGGCCGTGCGGCGTGGGGATCTCGGCGTCGCGCAGCAGGTCGCGGACCTGCGCGGCGAGGTCGGAGTACACCGCGTGCTCGGCGTCGTGGACGGTGATGAGGTGCTGGCCGGTGGCGCCACGCTCGAGGTCGGCCCCGAGGGCCAACCGGATGGACACCCCCGGCAGGTCGCGCCCGTCGCGCGTGCGCAGGCGCCGGTCACGGTGGTCGGGCGCCGCGTCGACCGGCGTGAAGGGGATCCGCTCGTCGCCGAAGGTCGCGCCGCCCAGGAGCGCCTGGAGGCCTCGGAGCACGGCGCCGTCGGACCGCCAGTTCGTGGCCAAGGTCGTGCGGGTGGTGCCAGGGCTGTGCGCCGCCTCGAGGTAGGTGTGCACGTTGGCGCCGCGGAAGCCGTAGATCGCC